>NZ_JBVVQZ010000021.1:14398-158153 GCF_055811635.1 Mesorhizobium sp. WSM4806
CCCCGCTAAAACACGCGCGCGATGCCGCACCGGGCCGGTCTCTGTTCTTCGCGGGTGGTCAGTGGTTCGCCCCGCAAGTGGGGGGGCGGTCAATGCCCGCGCCGCCGCTGATCACTGCACGGCCCTAATGGCTTCGACCATCGCCTTCAGCTTGTCGTCCTTGACGTGCTTTTCGTAGACCGGTCCCATCGCGTCGATGAAGGGCTGCTTGTCCGGCGTCGTGATCTGCGAACCGGCCGCCTCGACCTTGGCACGCGATTCCTTGACCTTGGCGGCCCACAGCTCACGCTGTTTGGCGACGCTTTCCTTGGCGGCCGCTTTGAAGATCGCCTGGTCTTCCGGCGTCAGCTTGTCCCAGCTCGACTTCGCCATGACAAAGGCTTCCGGCACCATCGTGTGCTCGTCGAGCGAATAGTGCTTGGCGACTTCCGCATGCTTGGCGGTGTCGTAGCTCGGAAAATTGTTCTCCGCGCCGTCGATGACCCCGGTTTCGATCGCCGAATACACCTCGCCATACGGCATCGGCGTCGCGTTGGCGCCGAGTGCGGCCACCATGTCGACGAAGATGTCGGACTGGATGACGCGGAATTTCAAGCCGGCCATATCGGCTACAGTGTTGATCGGCTTCTTCGAATTGTAGAAGGAGCGCGCGCCGCCGTCATAAAAGGCGAGCAGCACCAGCCCGACCTGTTCGAACGCCGCCGCGATCTGGTCGCCGACTGGTCCGTCCATGACCTTGTGCATATGGTCTTCCGAGCGGAAGATGTAGGGCAGCGAGGGCACGGTGGTTTCGGGGATGAGTCCGTTGAACGGCGCCATCGAGACGCGGTTGAGGTCGATCACGCCGGAGCGCACCTGCTCGATCGTGTCCTTTTCCTCGCCGAGTTGCGCGGAATGATAGACATCGACCGAATAGCGGCCGGCCGTGCGCTCCTTCACCAGCTCGCCAAAATATTTGACAGCCTCGACCGTCGGATAGCCGTCCGGGTGCGTGTCGGACGAGCGCAGGACCGTCTGGGCGCTTGCCGTTCCGGCCATCAGTGCGGCGGCCAGTAGCGTAGCTCCCGCCAGTCTAGAAAAATGCAGCATTGGTTCCTCCCGTTTGAACGATGGCGGCAAGCGCCGTTAGAGCCGGTACGCCTTTTTCGCGAGCGTATAGGCAAGTTCCTGCGCCAGCTCGTGCGCCTCGTCCTCGCGGAGCCGGTGCTCGGCGACGAGACGCGCAAGAAAGGCGCAATCGACCCGACGCGCCACATCGTGGCGAGCCGGGATGGATGGAAAGGCGCGGGTGTCGTCGTTGAAGCCGACGGTGTTGTAGAAGCCGGCTGTCTCGGTGGTCATCTCGCGGAACCGGCGCATGCCCTCCGGGCTGTCGTGGAACCACCAGGCCGGCCCGAGCTTCAGCGCCGGATAGACGCCGGCGAGCGGCGCCAGTTCGCGCGCATAGCTGGTCTCATCGAGCGTGAAGAGGATGACGGTGACGTCGCGCTCCAGCCCGACGCAATCGAGCAGCGGCTTCAGCGCCGTCACATAGTCGGTTCTGGTCGGGATATCGAAACCCTTGTCCCTGCCGAACTTGTGGAAGACGGCAGGCGAATGATTGCGCCAGGAGCCGGGATGGATCTGCAGGACGAGCCCATCGTCGCGGCTCATCTTGGCCATCTCGGTCAGCATCTGGGCGCGAAACAGTTTTCGCTCACGCTCGTCGTCCGAGCCCCGGCGGATGCGGTTGAACAGCTCCTGCGCGGCGGCATCCGACAGATTGGCGGTCTCCGCTGTCGGATGGCCGTGATCCGACGCGGTCGCGCCAAAACTTTTGAAGAAGGCCCTTCTCTGGCGATGCGCATCGAGATAGCCGGCCCAGCTGCCGGTGTCGCAGCCGGTGATGTCGCCGAGCCGATCGAGATTGGCAGAAAAGCCTTCGAAATCGGGATCGACGACGGCGTCCGGCCGATAGGCGGTGACGACGCGGCCCTCCCAGCCGCTGTCGCGGATCATCTGGTGCCATCTGAGATCGTCGAGCGCGCCTTCGGTCGTCGCGATGACCTCGATGTTGAAGCGCTCGAACAGGGCTCGCGGGCGAAAATTCTCCCACTGCAGCAAGGACGAGATCGAGTCGTAATGGCCGTCGGCGGTTGCGGCCGTCAGCGGCTCTTCGATGCCGAACAGATGGGCAAGCACATGGTCGAACCACAGCCGCGTCGGCGTGCCGCGGAACAGATAATAGTGCTCGGCGAAGCGCCGCCAGATCGTTCTGCCGTCGGTCTCCACCGGTGAGCCGTCGAGCGTTGGCACGCCGAGATCCTCGAGCCGGACGCCCTGGCTGAACAACATGCGGAAGATGTAATGGTCCGGCACAACAAGCAATTGCGCTGGATCGGAAAACGCCTCGTTGAGCGCATACCAGCGCGGATCGGTGTGACCGTGCGGGCTGACGATCGGCAGATCCTTGACAGCTGCGTAAAGATCGCGGGCGAACGACAGCGGACGCGCCTCCGACGGAAACAGCAGATCCGGATCGGTCAATGCGGCCACGTCGTTCCTCCCAACCCGGCCATCGGTAGGGTCGGAAAGAAATAATGTCAACATACAAAAAATAGATTGTTGTATGATGACTTTAACGCAACGTCAGCCCATTGTGCGGGAACGAAACGGATGTTACGCCGCATGCCTGCCACGCCCGGCACGAGCTCGATCAGACCCATCGCACGATGACAGACAGACGCCTTTCCAACAGCACGCGGCAGGCATTGCCGGCCTCGGTCGCGGTCCCCGGATACGACCGCAACCGTGTCGTACCCGGCATCGTCCATCTCGGCGTCGGCGCATTCCACCGCGCCCATCAGGCAGCCTATGTCGACGACTGCCTGGAGGCAGGAGAGACGGATTGGGGCATTGTCGGCGTCTCGCTGCGAAGCGCCGACACACGCGACGCGCTGGCGCCGCAGGACGGACTTTACACGCTGGCGGCCAGGAGCAGCGACAGCGAAAGCCTGCGCGTCGTCGGCTCGATCCTGTCGATGCTGGTGGCGCCGGAAGATCCCGGTGCGGTGCTGGCCGCGCTGACTGATCCGCGCACCGCCATCGTCACACTGACGATCACCGAAAAAGCCTATCTCAGGGCGGCGGGTGGCGGACTGGACACAGCCCATCCCGACATCGTCCACGATTTGGCCAACCCGCAAATGCCGCGGACGGCGCATGGTTTTCTGGCCGAATCGCTTGCGCGCCGCCGCGTCGCCGGTATCCAGCCATTCACCGTGCTGTGCTGCGACAATCTCCCTGCCAATGGCGCCACGCTGCGCCGGCTGCTGGTCGAATTCGGCGCTTTGCGCGGTACCGATCTCGCCCGCCACATCGCTGACGAGGTGGCATTTCCGTCGAGCATGGTCGATCGCATCGTGCCGGCGACCACCGATGCCGACCGGGCACGGATATCGGGCCAGCTCGGCGTCGTCGACGCCTGGCCTGTCATGACCGAGCCGTTCTGCCAATGGGTGGTCGAAGACGATTTCCCGGCGGGCAGGCCGGCCTGGGAAAGGTTCGGCGTCACCATGGTCGGTGACGTCGGGCCGTTCGAGGACATGAAACTGCGCTTGCTCAACGGCTCGCATTCGGCGATCGCCTATCTTGGCCTGCTCAGCGGCTATGAGACGGTCGACCGCGCCTTCGCCGATCCGGCGATCCGGCAATTCGTCGACGGATTGTGGGCCGAGGCGATCACGACACTGCCGAAAGACGCCGGGCTCGATACGACCGACTACACGGCCCAGCTCGCCAAGCGTTATTCGAACACCGCGCTCGCCCATCGGACGGCGCAGATCGCCAATGATGGCAGCCAGAAACTGCCTCAGCGCATCATTGCCTCGGCAATGGAGCGGATGAGTAACGGTGCCCCGCCCGCCTATCTGATGCTGGTGGTGGCCGCCTGGATCGCGGCTTGCGAGGCGCGCGGCAAAGCCTTGCCGGAAAACCACTTCACCGACCCGCTCGACTTGGCTTTGGCCGCACTCGACACTCGGCATCTGTCGGCTGGCGAAGCGGTGGTGGCGGTGTTCGACCTGGCCGGCTTCGCCAAGGGCGGTGCCGAGCGCCTGACGCTGATCGACCTCGCGGCCGCCCATCTCGAACGCCTGCGCCAGGGCGGCGTGGCTGCTGCTTTCACAGCGCTGGGCATTGAGGGCGAAAAGCTCTGAGGCCGGCCTGCAACGCGCCATGCGCGCGGTAGATCGCGAACGGGCTGAGGCACTTACCTTCTCCCCTTGTGGGAGAAGGTGGCCTCGCGAAGCGAGGTCGGATGAGGGGTGCTCCAGCTTGGCGCCGACAGCACTCCGTCCAACACCCCTCTTCCGTCTTGGCGCTGCGCGCCAATCCACCTTCTCCCACAAGGGGAGAAGGCAAGAGGGCGCCCCGCCCTATGCCGGCAAAATCGCGCCTTCGAGTGTGGTGAGCTGGCTAAGGAACTGCTCGGCCTTGCTGCGCGTCTCGTCGTCCTTGGCGTCGGCGACGTCTTCCCTGGCTTCCTGGATACGGCGGGCGAGGTCGGCGCGGTCGATGTCGCCGACGGCTACAGCCGATTCGGCCAGCAGCGTGCAGCCGGCCGGAACAATGTCGGCAAAGCCGCCGAACACGACGTAGCGCTCTGCCTTGCCTTCTGCGGTCTTCACCGTGACGACGCCGGGCTTGATCGTGGTCATGACCGGCGCGTGATGGGCCATGACGGTCATTTCGCCTTCGGCGCCGGGAATGACGACGGATTCGACCTGCTCGGAAACCAGCAGGCGCTCCGGCGAGACCAGTTCGAATTTGAAAGCTTCAGGCATGATCAACTCAGCGAATGGTGAATGGTGAATGGTGAATGGTCCGAAAGACCTTCACTCAGCCTCGATTTCCTGTCCGCTGCTCCCCATTCACAATTCACTATTGACCATTCACCAATCACGCCGCTTCGGCCGCCAGGCGCTGTGCCTTCTCGACCGCTTCTTCGATGCCGCCGACCATGTAGAAGGCGGCTTCCGGCAGGTGGTCGTAGTCGCCGTTGCAGAGGCCCTTGAAGCCCTTGATGGTGTCGGCGAGATCGACCAGCTTGCCCGGCGCGCCGGTGAACACTTCGGCGACGAAGAAGGGCTGCGACAGGAAGCGCTCGATCTTGCGGGCGCGGGCCACCGTCTGCTTGTCCTCTTCCGACAGCTCGTCCATGCCCAGGATGGCGATGATGTCCTGCAGCGACTTGTAGCGCTGCAGGATCGACTGCACCTGGCGGGCGACCTGGTAGTGCTCTTCGCCGACGACCATCGGGTCGAGCATGCGCGAGGTCGAATCGAGCGGATCGACGGCCGGATAGATGCCCTTTTCCGAGATCGCGCGGTTGAGCACGGTCGTCGCGTCAAGGTGGGCGAACGAGGTCGCCGGCGCCGGATCGGTCAGATCGTCGGCCGGCACGTAGATCGCCTGCACCGAGGTGATTGAGCCCTTGGTCGTCGTCGTGATGCGCTCCTGCAGCGCGCCCATGTCGGTGGCTAGTGTGGGCTGATAGCCCACGGCCGAAGGAATTCGGCCGAGCAGCGCCGACACTTCGGAGCCAGCCTGCGTGAAGCGGAAGATGTTGTCGACGAAGAACAGCACGTCCTGGCCCTGGTCGCGGAAATATTCGGCAACAGTCAGCCCGGTCAGGCCGACGCGGGCGCGCGCGCCCGGCGGCTCGTTCATCTGGCCATAGACGAGCGCCGCCTTGGATCCTTCGCCGCCGCCCTTCTTGTTGACGCCGGACTCGATGAACTCATGATAGAGATCGTTGCCTTCGCGGGTGCGCTCACCGACGCCGGCGAACACCGAGAAGCCGCCATGCGCCTTGGCGACGTTGTTGATCAATTCCTGGATCAGCACCGTCTTGCCGACGCCGGCGCCGCCGAACAGGCCGATCTTGCCGCCGCGGGCATAGGGTGCCAGCAGGTCGAGAACCTTGATGCCGGTGACCAGGATTTGTGCTTCCGTCGACTGCTCGACATAGGTCGGCGCCGGCTGGTGGATGGAGCGCATCTCGATGCCGTCGACCGGGCCTGCCTCGTCGACCGGCTCGCCGATGACGTTGATGATGCGGCCGAGCATGCCCGGACCGACCGGCACGGTGATCGGCGCGCCGGTGTCATAGACGTCCTGGCCGCGAACCAGACCTTCGGTCGAGTCCATGGCGATGCAGCGCACCGTGTTCTCGCCGAGATGCTGAGCCACCTCGAGCACGAGACGATTGCCGACATTGGACGTTTCCAGGGCGTTCAGGATCGCCGGCAGATGTTCGCCGAACTGAACGTCGACAACGGCGCCGATGACCTGGCGAACCTTGCCGGCCAAGCCGGTCTTGTTGATGGCAACGGTCGGCGCCTTCGCCGCGGCAGCCTTGGCGGGCGCTGCCGCCTTCTTGGCCGGAGCCGCCTTCGCTGCCGCTGCCGGAGCCGGTGCTGCCGCCGTCGCGGCGGTCTTCGGGGCCGCCTTCTGGGGGGTCGCTGCTTTCGCCATCGTCTTTACCCTTTTCGTCTCTTTGTTTCTCACGCGATCCGCCTGAAGGTCGCCGACCTTCATGGGAGCGCGCCTAGAGCGCCTCGGCGCCCGAAATGATTTCGATCAATTCCTTGGTGATCTGCGCCTGCCGCTGGCGGTTGTAGGTGATCGACAATTTGTTGATCATGTCGCCTGCGTTGCGCGTCGCATTGTCCATGGCGCTCATCTTGGCGCCCATCTCGCCGGCGGCGTTTTCGAGCAGGGCGCGAAAAACCTGTACGGAAATGTTGCGCGGAATGAGATCGGAGAGGATTTCGCCCGGCTCCGGCTCGTATTCATAGACGGCACTGCCGCCGTCCGTCGCTTCGGCGGTAGCGGTAGGCACGCCTGCCGGGATGATCTGCTGGGTTGTCGGGATCTGGCTGATCACCGATTTGAACTGCGAGTAAAACAGCGTGCAGATGTCGAAGCCGCCCTCGTTGAAGAGCTGGATGACCTTCTTGGCAATGCCATCGGCATTGACGAAGCCCAGCGTCTTCACCTCGCGCAAGTCGACGCGCTCGAGGATCAGCGCCGCATAGTCGCGACGCAGGATGTCGAACCCCTTCTTGCCGACGCAGATGATCTTGACCTGTTTCCCGTCGGCCAAAAGCTTGCGGATGTGGTCGCGGGCAAGGCGTGCGATCTGCGAATTGAAGCCGCCGCACAGACCACGCTCGGCGGTGCAGACGACGAGCAGATGCACGTCGTCCTTGCCGGTGCCGGTCATCAGCGCCGGGGCCTCGCCGCCGCCGCCGATCGCCTGGGTGATGTTGGCCAGCACCGCGCCCATGCGCTCCGAATAGGGGCGCGCTGCTTCCGCCGCCTCCTGCGCGCGGCGCAGCTTCGCCGCGGCGACCATCTGCATCGCCTTGGTGATCTTCTGCGTCGCCTTGACCGAGGCGATACGGTTACGAAGGTCTTTTAGTGAAGGCATGCTTCAAACCTGATCCCGTCCGTCCGGCCGTCGTTCAAGCAAAGGTCTTGGCGAAGGTGTCGATCTCCGCCTTCAGCTTGGCGCGCAGATCGTCCGACAGCGCCTTCTCCTTGCGGATGCCGTCGAGCACCTCCTTGCCGGCCGAGCGCATGTGGCTGAGCAAGCCATGCTCGAATTTGCTGACCTGGTCGATCGCCAACTTGTCGAGATAGCCGTTGACGCCGGCGAAGATCACCGCGACCTGTTCTTCGACCCTGAGCGGCGAGAACTGTGGCTGCTTCAGGAGTTCGGTCAGGCGTGCACCGCGGTTGAGCAGGCGCTGCGTCGCGGCGTCGAGGTCGGAGCCGAACTGGGCGAAGGCCGCCATTTCGCGGTACTGCGCGAGCTCGCCCTTGATGGAGCCGGCGACCTGCTTCATCGCCTTGATCTGCGCCGAGGAGCCGACGCGCGACACCGACAGGCCGACATTGACCGCCGGGCGGACGCCCTGGAAGAACAGATTGGTTTCCAGGAAGATCTGGCCGTCGGTGATCGAGATGACGTTGGTCGGGATATAGGCCGACACGTCGTTGGCCTGGGTCTCGATAATCGGCAGAGCCGTCAACGAGCCGCCGCCATTGTCGTCATTGAGCTTGGCGGCCCGCTCCAGCAGGCGCGAATGAAGGTAGAAGACGTCGCCCGGATAGGCTTCGCGGCCAGGCGGGCGGCGCAGCAGCAGCGACATCTGGCGATAGGCGACAGCCTGCTTCGACAGATCGTCGTAGCTGATCAGCGCGTGCATGCCGTTGTCGCGGAAATATTCGCCCATCGTGCAGGCGGTGAACGGCGCCAGGAACTGCATCGGCGCCGGATCGGAAGCGGTGGCGGCGATGATGATCGAATAATCGAGCGCGCCTCGCTCTTCGAGAACTTTCACGAACTGCGCAACGGTCGAGCGCTTCTGGCCGACGGCGACGTAGACGCAGTAGAGCTTTTCCTTCTCCGGGCCGTGCTCGTGCACCGATTTCTGGTTGAGCATTGTGTCGAGGATGATCGCGGTCTTGCCGGTCTGGCGATCGCCGATGACCAGCTCGCGCTGGCCGCGGCCGACCGGAATCAGCGCATCGATGGCCTTGAGGCCGGTCGACATCGGCTCGTTCACCGATTTGCGCGGAATGATGCCGGGCGCCTTGACGTCGACGCGCTTGCGCTCGGTCGCCAGGATCGGGCCCTTGCCGTCGATCGGGTTGCCGAGCGCATCGACGACGCGGCCGAGCAGGCCCATGCCGACCGGCGTATCGACGATGGCGCCGGTGCGCTTGACGATATCGCCTTCCTTGATGTCTCGGTCGGCGCCGAAGATGACGACGCCGACATTGTCAGCTTCGAGATTGAGCGCCATGCCGCGGATGCCGCCGGGGAATTCGACCATCTCGCCGGCCTGGACATTGTCGAGGCCGTAGACGCGGGCGATGCCGTCACCGACGGACAGAACCTGGCCGACTTCGGAGACCTCGGCCTCCTTGCCGAAATTCTTGATCTGGTCTTTCAGAATTGCGGAAATTTCCGCGGCGCGGATGTCCATCAGCCGACCTCTTTCAGTGCAAGCTTGAGCGAATTGAGTTTGGTTTTGAGCGACGTATCGATCTGGCGCGAGCCTATCTTGACCACCAGCCCGCCGAGCAACGACGGATCGACGGTCACGGTGATCGCGACATCCTTGCCGGCAACGCTTTTCAGCGCCGCCTTCAGCTCGGTTTGCTGGGCGTCGGTCAGCGCATGCGCCGAGGTCACTTCAGCGGCGGTCTCGCCACGATGCTCGGCGGCGATCTGGCGGAATGCCTTGATCATGCCGGGAATGGCGAACAGACGGCGGTTCTGGGCGACGACGCGCAGGAAATTGCCGGTGAGGCCGGTGATCCCTGCCTTGTCGGCGATCGCCGCAATGGCCTTGGCCTGGTCCTCGCTGGAGAACACCGGGCTATTGATCAGGCGGGTCAGATCAGCACTGCCTTCGAGCATCGCCGCGAAACTGTTGAGGTCGGCCTCGACCTGGCCGACCGAATTCGCCTGGAGCGCGAGCTCGAACAGCGAACCCGCATAGCGCTCTGCGACACCTGAGATTGGCGATGACGATTGGGCCACGGACCGTCTTTTCTCTTGTCTGACAGGCCGCAGATTATTGGCGCGAGCGAAAACTCTGGCTAAATCTTTGACCTTACTGCATTTTTCCAAGCACGAAGACGCGGCTTCCGCTATCCCCGGCCGAAAGTCGATTGCCGTCTAGCACAGGCATTTTAAGACCGCAATGCGTCGCCCCGCATGGTTTTCAGGCACTATTGTCGCATCCGGCGGCGCGGTTCGACCGCCGGTCCCGAATTAGCCTTTGATTCAAGGCACAAAGCCGAAAGCGAAGGCAAGCGGCAGCGCCGCCAGCACCAGTTCGACCACGATGGACGCCCAGTTGAAAGGTGTGTTGGCGCTGTCCGACATCATCGACAGCAGGCGACCGAAGGCGGTGAACAGCCAGGAAAAGCCAAGCGCCATGTAGAGCAGCGGTTGCGCCAGCAGAATGCAGCACAGGCCGACGCCGAGATAGAAGCCTGACATCCTGCCGCGCCCTTCGGCGATCGCCGCCGCCTTTTCGGGCTTGACCTGCAGTCTGAGTATCCGGAAAGCCAGTGCCGGCGCCAGGAACAACATCAGCCCGAACAGCAAGGTCACGACGGCGCTCGACCACGCCAGCCACTCGCCCTGGCTCATCGGCCACGGAAACGCAAATTCCATACTGTCCCCTCGCAAATGGCTGTTTCGAAATTTCGGGCATTCTAGCGAAGCAAGAGCCATGCGCCAGATGCGCGTCACGAATTACGGGCGCGCATCAGTCCAACGCGAACACGACCGCCGCCTCGGTATGGATGCGCGTCGTACCAAGAGCTTCATGACGGGCTGTTCCTCCTTTATGGAACGCTATGCATTATGACCACATGAGACCACACAGGGAGTGAGGCGCTCGAGGTGTGGTGCTGGAATATATTGCAAGACCCGCCTGCGGCCGACTAGACTAACTCCAAACGCCTCACAAAAAGCTCTGCGGGTCGATGTCGACCTGCACGCGCACCGAGCCCCGCAGCTTCGGTCCCTCGGCCAGCATGGTGCGGATGAACCCTTGCATGTCGGCGCGCCGCTCGCCCTGGATCAGCAGGCGAAAGCGATGGCGGCCGCCGATCAGCGACAGCGGCGCCTCGGCCGGGCCGAGCACGAACAGATCGGCGGCCTGAGGTGCGGCGCGCCGCAAACCCCGCGCATGGCCCTCCGCTTCCGCCCGCGTCGCAGCACTGACGATGACGCCGGCGAGCCGGCCGAAAGGCGGCAGCACCGCCCGCTCGCGCTCAGCGATTTCGCGCTCGTAAAAAGCCTCGGCGTCGCCGGAGACGATCGCCCGCATGACCGGGTGGTCGGGCTGGAAGGTCTGCAGCAGGCCAAGGCTCTTCTTGCCGGTGCGGCCGGCGCGGCCGGTCACCTGGCTGAGTAGCTGGAAGGTGCGTTCGGCGGCGCGCGGATCGCCATTGGCCAGGCCGAGGTCGGCGTCGACCACGCCAACCAGTGTCATGTTGGGGAAATTGTGGCCCTTGGCGACGAGCTGCGTGCCGATGACGATGTCGGCCTCGCCATTTGCGATGGCTTCAAGCTCAAGCCTCAGCCGCCGCACGCCGCCCATCAGGTCGGACGACAGGACGATGGTGCGGGCGTCGGGGAAATGCGCGACGACCTCTTCGGCGATGCGCTCGACGCCCGGCCCGCAGGCGACCAGATGGTCGAGCGTGCCGCATTCCGGGCAGGCCTCGGGCCGCCGCTCATTGTGCCCGCAATGGTGGCAGACGAGCTGGCCGCGAAAGCGGTGCTCGACCAGCCAGGCCGAGCAGACCGGGCAACCGAAGCGATGGCCGCAGACCCGGCACAGCGTCAGCGGCGCATAGCCGCGCCGGTTGAGGAACAGCAGTGACTGTTCCTTCTTCTCCAGTGTCTGGCGCATATGGCCAAGCAGCACCGGCGACAGGAAGCCGCCGCGTGCCGGCGGGGCGCGGCGCATGTCGATCGTCTTCAGGTCGGGAAGCGCCGCCTCGGCAAAGCGCGCCGAAAGCACCGCCCTGCTATAGCGGCCTTGGCTCGCATTGACCCGGCTTTCGACCGACGGTGTCGCCGAGGCGAGCACGACCGGAAAGCCGCCGATGTGGCCGCGCACCACCGCCATGTCGCGGGCATTGTAGAAGACGCGGTCTTCCTGCTTGTAGGCGGGGTCGTGCTCCTCGTCGACGACGATCAGCCCAAGCTCCCTGAACGGCAAAAACAGCGCCGAACGCGCGCCGGCAACGACGCGCACGCCACCCTCCGCCACCTGCCGCCAGACACGCTCGCGCATCCTTGGCGGCAGGTCCGAGTGCCATTCGGCCGGCTTGGCGCCGAACCGTTCCTGGAAGCGCTCGAGGAAGGCGTGGGTCAGCGCGATCTCCGGCAGCAGGATCAGCACCTGCTTGCCGCGGTCGAGCGCCGCCGACACCGCCTCGAAATAGACCTCGGTCTTGCCCGATCCGGTCACCCCGTCGAGCAGCGTGACGCCGAATGCGCCGGCCGCGACATTGCTGCGCAGCATCTCGGCTGCATCGCGCTGGTCCGGCATCAGCGATGGCTGGGCGTAGCCTGGGTCGGGTGCTGCGACCACCGGTCGCGGCGGGATCATGACGGTCTCGAACACGCCTTGCGCCTTCAGCCCGTCGATGACCGTCGACGACACGCCGGCCGCATGCGCCAGCCCGGACCGCGTCCAGGCGAGCCCGCCTTCGGCTGTCTCCAGCACGCGCATCCTCGCATCCGTCACACGGTCGGGTCTGGCCAAGGTGCGTTGCAGGCCTTCGATCCACGGTTCCGGGTCGAAGGCCTCCGGCGCCCGCAGCAGCATGCGCGCCACCATGCCGGGCGGCGACAGCGTGTATTGCGCAATCCAGTCGACGAAGCGGCGCATGGCGCGGTCGATCGGCGGGCAGTCGAAGACCTGCTCGATCGAGCGCAGTTTTTTGGCATCGACCTTTTCGACGGCGCCGTCCCAGACGATGCCGGCAACCTGGCGCGGACCGAGCGGCACGCGCACGATCGAGCCCGGCACCACGCGCATGCCGGCGGGCACGGCATAGGTGTAGGGCCGCTCGGCGGGCATCGGCACCAGCACCGGTGCGGCCGCGACAAAGGGCGAATCTTCGATCATGAGGCGTGACCTTGCCCCGACTTTCGTCTAGATCAAAGTCCGACCCCCAGAGGTGCATGACATGCACTAGAGCGACGTGCGTCCATCCGGACGCACAAAGTACGCTCTAGAACTTTAAACCTCGCATCGTGCTTCCGAAAATCGATTCGATTTTCGGGCCGATGCGATAAAAATCTTCAGGAGACCGTCATGAAATTTTTTGTCGACACCGCCGATGTCAAGGAAATCCGTGAACTGAATGATTTGGGGCTGCTCGACGGCGTCACCACCAATCCTTCGCTGATCCTCAAATCCGGCGGCAAGATCGCCGAAGTCACCAGAGAGATCTGCGAGATCGTCAAGGGACCGGTCTCGGCCGAAGTCGTCGCCACCGAATACAAGGACATGATGGCGGAGGCCAAGATCCTGGCCAGGATCGCCGACAACGTCTGCATCAAGGTGCCGCTGACGCTCGACGGCCTGAGGGCCTGCAAGGACATCCGCTCGGACGGCCGCATGGTCAATGTCACGCTGTGCTTCTCGGCTACCCAGGCGCTGCTCGCCGCCAAGGCCGGCGCCTCCTTCATCTCGCCCTTCGTCGGCCGCATCGACGACAGCGGCTGGGACGGCATGGAGCTGATCGCCGATATCCGCACCATCTACGACAATTATGATTTCCAGACCGAGATCCTGACCGCCTCGGTGCGCACGGTGAACCACGTCAAGCAGGCCGCACTGATCGGCGCCGACGTCATCACCGCGCCGCCGGCGACGCTGAAGGCGCTGGTCAAGCACCCGCTGACCGACAAGGGCCTGGAGCAGTTCCTCGCCGACTGGGCCAAGACCGGCCAGAAAATCGGCTGAAATCAAGAAGATCGGCTGAAATCAAAACGCCCGTGTTCCCGTAAAAAAGGCCGAGCAATCGGCCTTTTTTTGCGCCAGCAATCAGGCCTCGGCGGTAGCCGGAACGTCTCGATCCAGGCCGAACGGCGCTAACCCGCCACCGTCTTGCCGTGCTTGACCAGAGCCTGGGCGATCGACAGGCGCAGCAGGTCCGCCAGTTCGCGCGCCGCGCGGTTCTCGGCGTCGATTTGCGCCCGGTAGGAGGCGAACTCCTGACGGGGCCGGTCGAAGGACGACGCTATCGAGCGCTTGCCGGTCGCGATCGTCGTGCCGGTCCTGGCGTCGGTCAGCACATAATTCGCGGTCAGTGTCACCGTGCCCGCGGTTGGTTCGTCGTCATCGGTCGTGACCTGCACCTTTGCAGCGGATTCAACAAGTTCGGTAACGCCGAGATCGAGCGAATAGGCGGGCGACGCCGGCTCGCCCGCACCCTGGCCGAGCGCGAAAATCAGATTGTTGCGGACCTGCTGGGCGTAGCGCGTGTTGACCGGCTTGACCGAGATGGACCCGAGTTCGGCGGCAGCGCCAACTTGCGAACCGGCCGACAGCGGCGCGCTCGAATAGAGCGGGCGCACCGTGCAGGCCGAAACCAGCGCAACCGAAGCGACCAGCCCATACAGCGCGGCACGGCGCAGCAAATGCGTCACTTCTGTCTTCCTCGGATCAGGCAACGACATTGACGATCCTCTGCGGGACGATGATCACCTTGCGCGGTGCCTTACCTTCGAGCGCTTTCTGCACGAAGTCGAGAGCCAGAACCGCTTTTTCGACGGCACCTTGGTCCGCGTCGCGGGCAATTGTCAAATCGCCGCGCTTCTTGCCGTTGACCTGGACCGGCAGCACGATCTCGCTGTCGACGACAAGCGACGGATCAAAGACAGGCCAGGGCCGTTCGGCGACCAGATCGGTGCCGCCGAGCGCCTGCCAGCATTCCTCGGCCAGATGCGGCATGACCGGCGCAATCAAATGCACGAGGATGTCAACGGCTTGCCGACAAGAAGCCTTGAGCGCCGGATCGGCCTTGCCTTCGGCCGCCTCGTTGAGCGGCGTGTTGAGCGCATTGGCGAGTTCGTAGACGCGGGCGATGGCGCGGTTGAAGGCGAGCTTTTCAATGTCCTCGCCCACCGATTTCAGCATCTTGTGCGCGGCCTTGGAAACAGTCCCTGCCTCGCCCTGCTTCGCCGCTGCCGGCTGGATTCCGGCGAGCGATTCGGCGGCTGTCGACACCAGGCGCCAGATACGCTGGATGAAGCGGTGCGCGCCGGCGGCGCCCTCGTCGGTCCATTCGACGTCACGTTCGGGCGGCGAGTCCGACAGCATGAACCAGCGCGCGGTGTCGGCGCCGTAGCCGTCGGTGATCTCTTCGGGGCTCACCGTGTTCTTCTTCGACTTCGACATTTTTTCGAGCGGGCCGATCACCGCCTCTTCGCCGGTCGCGATTTCGAGGGCGCGGCGTTTGCCGTCGACGTCCTCCAGCCGCACCTCGCTGGGCGCAAGCCAGCGGCCGTTCGCGCCACTGCCGACCCGATAGGTCTCGTGCACCACCATGCCTTGCGTGAACAGGCCCTTGAATGGCTCGGCCAGATCGACATGGCCGGTCTCGCGCATGGCGCGGGTAAAGAAGCGCGAATAGAGAAGGTGCAAAATGGCATGCTCGATGCCGCCTATATACTGGTCGACCGGCAGCCATTCGGTAGCTGCTTTGGGATCGGTCGGGTCGTTCGCCCAGGGCGCGGTGAAGCGCGCGAAATACCAGGACGAATCGACGAACGTGTCCATCGTGTCGGTTTCGCGGCGTGCATCCTTGCCGCATTGCGGGCATTTGACGTGCCGCCAGGTCGGATGGCGGTCGAGCGGATTGCCGGGCCGGTCGAACTCGATGTCGTCGGGAAGCTTGACCGGCAGGTCCGCCTTCGGCACCGGCACGACGCCGCAATCCTCGCAATGGATCATCGGGATCGGGCAGCCCCAGTAGCGCTGGCGCGAAATGCCCCAGTCGCGCAGGCGGAAGTTGACCTTGCGCTCGGCCATCGGCCGGTTGCCGACGGTCTTTTGTTCCAGCAGCTTGGCCACTTCGTCGAACGCCTGATCAGGCTTCATGCCGTCGAGGAAGCGCGAATTGATCATCACGCCGTCGCCGACATAGGCCTCGTCGATGATCTGGAAGTTTCCCTGGATCTCGCCTTCCGGCATCACCACCGGAATGACCGGCAGGCCATATCTGTTAGCGAAGTCGAGGTCGCGCTGGTCACCGGACGGGCAACCGAATATGGCGCCGGTGCCGTACTCCATCAGCACGAAATTGGCGACATAGACAGGCAGCGTCCAGTTCGCGTCGAACGGATGGACGACTCGTATACCGGTATCCATGCCCTTTTTTTCGGCCGTTTCCAGCGCCGCCACCGAAGTGCCCATGTGGCGAACCTCGTCGATGAACTTGGCCAGCGCCGGATTGTTTTCGGCCGCCTTCTTGGCCAGCGGATGGTCAACTGCGACCGCCATGAAGGAGGCGCCGAAGATGGTGTCGGGCCGCGTCGTGTAGACCTCCAGCTCATCTTCGCCGTCAACTGGAGTGGCCAGCGGCCAGCGGATCAGCAGGCCTTCCGAACGGCCGATCCAGTTCGCCTGCATCAGCTTCACTTTTTCCGGCCATTCGTCGAGGCCTTCCAGCGAGTCCAGCAGGTCCTGCGCATAGTCGGTGATCTTGAAGAACCACTGCGTCAGCTCGCGCTGTTCGACCAGCGCACCGGAGCGCCAGCCGCGTCCGTCGATGACCTGCTCGTTGGCAAGCACCGTCATGTCCTCCGGATCCCAGTTGACCTTGGAGGATTTGCGCGTCACCAGCCCCTTCTCGACGAAATCGAGGAACAGCATCTGCTGGCGGTGGTAGTAGTCGACATCGCAGGTGGCGAATTCGCGCGCCCAGTCGAGCGACAGGCCCATGACCTTGAGCTGCTCGCGCATGGCGGCGATGTTCTGATAGGTCCAGTCCTTGGGATGGACCTTGTTCTGCATCGCCGCGTTCTCGGCCGGCATGCCGAAGGCGTCCCAGCCCATCGGGTGCAGCACGTTGAAACCCTTGGCCCGCTTGTAGCGCGCCACCACGTCGCCCATCGTGTAGTTGCGGGTATGGCCGATATGGATGCGCCCCGACGGATACGGAAACATCTCGAGCACGTAGTATTTCGGACGCGGGTCGTCGTTGTCAGCCTCGAACAGCTTCTTGGCGTCCCAGGCCTTCTGCCATTTGGGCTCTGATGCGCGCGGATTGTATCGTTCGGTTGCCATTGGGTGTTTTTCACTTAAAAAGCATGCGCGAACAGCCGGACATGCCCGGCGGCTCAGGAAATGTCGTCGCGGTGTTCACCATGGATTGCCGGACCCGTCAACTGCGACGCCCCGGCCAGGACAAAAACCAGAGTCAGGATATAGGCATGGCGAGCGCCGTCGAACAGTTTTTCACGGTCAAGGCGAGGATCGCCGCCGCCGAGCGCGAGGCAGGACGGCAAGCCGGCGCGGTGACGCTGGTCGCGGTCTCGAAGACCTTCAGCGCCGACGATATCCGCCCGGTCATCGACGCCGGCCAGCGCGTCTTCGGCGAGAACCGCGTCCAGGAAGCACAAGCCAAATGGCCAGCGCTGAAGCAAGCCTTCCCCGACATCGAGCTGCACCTGATCGGTCCGCTGCAATCGAACAAGGCGAAGGAAGCAGTCGCCCTGTTCGACGTCATCGAGACGGTCGATCGCGAGAAGATCGCCGCCGAACTCGCCAAGGAAATCGCCAGGCAAGGCCGGTCACCAAAACTCTACGTTCAGGTCAACACCGGCTCGGAACCGCAAAAGGCAGGGATCGAGCCGCGCGAAGCCGTACCCTTCGTTACGCGCTGCCGCGAGGTCCATGGTCTCGCCATCGAAGGCCTGATGTGCATTCCGCCGGCCGATGAGAATCCCGGCCCGCATTTCGCGCTGCTGGAAAAGCTCGGCACGGAGGCAGGTGTGGAGGCGCTTTCGATGGGCATGTCCGGCGACTACGAAACCGCGATCGCCTTCGGTGCAACCAGCATCAGGGTCGGCTCGGCGATCTTCGGCAGCCGCTAGCGGACTGTTGGTCCAGAGCCACCCGGCCGTTACGCCAACAAGTAGAAACGAAACGTATCGTTCCTATATCGACCGGGTCATTCCAAAACTTTCCGGAGCCGCACCATGCGCTACAGTCAACTTGGAAACACGGGGATGTTTGTCTCCGAACTGTGTCTCGGCACCATGACCTTCGGCGCCGCCGACCAAAACAACCAATGGGGCCTGATCGCCAGCCTTGACCAGGATGGCGTCGACAGGATCGTCCGGCGCTCGCTCGCCGCCGGCATCAATTTCTTCGACACGGCCGATGTCTATTCCTTCGGCGCATCGGAACGGTTTCTCGGCCAGTCGCTGCGCAATCTCGGCATCGAGCGGCAGGACGTGATCATCGCCACCAAAGTCCATGGCGCCATGGGCGACGGCCCCAACCAGCGCGGCTCCTCGCGCGGCCACATCATGGATTCGGTCGACGGCAGTCTCGAGCGGCTGCAACTGGACCATATCGATCTCTATCAGCTTCACGGCACCGACGCGGTGACACGGATCGACGAGACGCTGCGGGCGCTCGACGATCTGGTTACCAGCGGCAAGGTCCGCTATGTCGGCGTCTCGAACTGGGCGGCCTGGCGCATCGCCAAGGCATTGGGCATCGCCGAACGCAAGGGCTTTGCCCGTTTTGAGACGGTCCAGTCCTACTATTCGATCGCCGGCCGCGATCTGGAGCGCGAGATCGTGCCGCTGCTCAACGAGGAGAAGCTTGGACTGATGGTCTGGTCGCCGATGGCGGGCGGGCTGCTTTCCGGCAAATACGGGCCCGGCGCGCCTGGCAATGGCGAGGGCCGCCGCGCCAGCTTCAATTTCCCGCCCGTCAATGAAGACCGCGCCTGGGCGGCGGTCGCCGTCATGCGCGAGATCGCCGGCAAGCACGGCGTCAGCGTCGCCACGGTGGCACTTGGCTATGTCTTGGCCAAGCCGTTCGTGATGAGCGTGATCATCGGCGCCAGCCGCATGGAGCAACTCGAACAGAACCTTGCCGCCACCGCGTTGAAGCTCGACAGCGACGATCTTGCTCGTCTCGACGAAGTCAGCGCGCTGCCATCCGAATATCCGGGCTGGATGCTCGAGCGCCAGGCGGCTGGCCGGCGTCCGGCACCCTTTGCGGCGAAAAAGTAATTCAATCTCATCTTCGATTTCGGGAGCCGGCGGGCTCCCGATCTTTCTTGGGCTCAGCTCAGCCGGACCGTCTCGACCAGAAAGTCGAGAAAGGCCCGCACTCGCGCCGGCAAATGTTTGCCCTGGCCGACGTAAACAGCGTGGGTAAGCTCCTCGTCGCCGGGGTTGAAGTCCTCCAGAAGCGGGACCAGCCGGCCGGCGGCGATGTCGGGCTTGACATGCCAGCGCGCCAGCCGGGCGATGCCAGTGCCCGAAAGCGCCATCAGCCGCATCGCCTCGCCGTCGCTGACCAGCGCGTTTCCGGTGATCGGGACGATGAAGGCGTCGCCGGCCGCAGCGACGAAGGGCCAGCCGTCGACATGGCGCACGAAGCAGAAACCCATCCGGTTGTGATGATCGAGATCGGCCGGCGTTTGGAGCGCGCCATGCGTCCTGATGTACGATGGCGCGGCGACGACGACCAGCCGGCTCTGCCCGAGCTTGCGCGCCACCAAACGTGATTCGCCGAGCGGCCCGGCGCGGATGGCGACATCGGCGCGCTCCTCCATCAAGTCGATGACATTGTCGGTCAAAACCAGATCGATGGCGATTTCCGGATAGCGTTCGAGAAAGCGCGGCAAGAGCGGGATCAGCCGGTGCTGCCCGAACGGCACGTAGCTGTTGACCCGCAGCCGGCCGCGCGGCGCAGCACCGGCCGCCGCCTCGCGCTCGGCTGCCGCCATGTCGGCCAGGATGCGCACGCCGCTGTCGAAGAAGGCCGCGCCTTCTGGAGTCAATTGGAGCTTGCGCGTCGAACGGCTGATCAGCCGCGCGCCAAGCCGCGCCTCAAGCCGCGCAATCAGCTTGCTCACCGCCGACGGCGTCATCCGCAGCATCCGCGCCGCAGCCGAAAATCTGCCCGCTTCGACGACACGGACAAACACTTCGATCTCGCCGGAGCGGTTGATGTCAGGCCTCGCCATTCGTGAATCTATTTCACAGACAATGTGCCCGACGCAAGGCTGGTTCACAGCACATGGCAACACGATCTTCCGGGTCGGGGCGCAGGAGGACACGGCGTCCTGTCGTCAAAACTGCTGTCATCGGAGTAGGAACCGCAATGCCTCTTGCACTTTATGCTCTCGCCGCCGGTGCGTTCGGCATCGGTGTCACCGAATTCGTCATCATGGGCCTGCTGCTCAACGTCAGCGCCGATCTCGGCGTCTCGATCTCGGCCGCCGGCCAGTTGATCTCCGGCTATGCGCTGGGCGTCGTCATCGGCGCGCCGCTGCTGACGATCGCCACCGGCCGCTGGCCGCGCAAGGCCGTGCTTCTGGCGCTGATGGCGGTTTTCACGCTGGGCAACCTCGCATGCGCGCTGGCCCCCGACTACTGGACGTTGATGGCTGCCCGCGTGCTCACCGCCTTCGCCCACGGCACCTTCTTCGGCGTTGGTGCGGTGGTTGCGACCGGGCTGGTCGCTCCCAACAGGAAGGCCTCGGCGATCGCCCTGATGTTCACCGGCCTGACCATCGCCAACATCCTCGGCGTGCCCTTCGGCACCTGGCTCGGCCAGGCCTTCGGCTGGCGGGCGACCTTCTGGGCTGTAACCCTGGTCGGCATCGTCGCCTTCGCCATCATTCTCCTGCTGGTGCCGCGCAGCCCGGCAGCGCTGGAAAAGAGCGACCTGCGCGGCGATCTCGCCCTGCTCGGCCGCGCCCCGGTTCTGCTTGGCTTCGCCGTCACCGTGCTGGGCTATGCCGGCGTCTTCGCCGTCTTCACCTATATCGCCCCCCTGCTGACCGAGATCACCGGTTTTGCGGAAGCGGCGGTGTCGCCGATCCTGCTTGTCTTCGGCGGCGGCCTCATCGCCGGCAATCTCGCCGGCGGCAAGTTCGCCGACCGCTGGCTGGTGCCTTCCGTCCTCGGCAGTCTCGTTGTGCTGGCGCTGGTGCTCGGCACGATGACCTTTGCCCTGCACAGCCGGGCGATGGCCGTCATCTATGTCGGCCTGCTCGGCGCCGCCGCCTTCGCCACCGTAGCGCCGCTGCAGATGTGGGTGCTGGAAAAGGCTGAAGGCGCCGCCCAGAGCCTCGCCTCGTCCTTCAACATCGCCGCCTTCAACCTCGGCAACGCCGCCGGCGCCTGGCTCGGCGGCATGGTCATCGCTCATGGCCCCGGCCTTGGCGCCGTCACCTGGGTCGCCGCCCTGCTGCCGCTCTCGGCGCTCGCCGTGGCGTGGCTGGCGCTGCGCCTCGATCGCCCGGCGCTTGGAGAACCGGCATCTGCCCGCTCATAGCAACCCGACGAACCCCTTAGACATCACAGGAGAAAAAGATGGATTATCGACGTCTTGGCGCCTCGGGCCTGAAGGTCCCGGCGCTCTCGTTCGGCGCTGGAACCTTCGGCGGTTCGGGGCCGCTGTTCGGCGCCTGGGGCAACAGCGATGCGACGGAAGCGCGGCGGCTGGTCGACATCTGCCTGGAGGCCGGCGTCAATCTGTTCGACACCGCCGACGTCTACTCGAACGGCGCCTCCGAGGAAGTGCTCGGCGCGGCCGTCAAGGGCCGCCGCGATGCCGTGCTGATTTCGACCAAGACCTCGCTGCCGATGGGCGACGGGCCCAATGATGCCGGCTCCTCCCGTTCGCGCCTCATCAAGGCGGTCGAGGACGCGCTCAAGCGTCTCGGCACCGATTACATCGACCTGCTGCAGCTGCACGCTTTCGACGCCGCAACGCCGATCGAGGAGGTGCTGTCGACGCTGGACAGTCTCGTGCGTGCCGGCAAGCTGCGCTATGTCGGCGTCTCCAACTTTTCCGGCTGGCAAGTGATGAAATCGCTCGGGCTGGCGGACAAGCACGGCTACCCGCGCTACGTCGCCCATCAGGTCTACTATTCGCTGGTCGGGCGCGACTATGAATGGGAGTTGATGCCGCTCGGCCTCGACCAGGGCGTTGGCGCGCTGGTGTGGAGCCCGCTCGGCTGGGGCCGCCTGACCGGCAAGATCCGCCGCGGCGAGCCACTGCCGGAAAAAAGCCGGCTGCACGACACCGCAAGCTTCGGGCCGCCGGTCGAAGACGAGCTGCTCTACAGGGTTGTCGATGCGCTCGAAGCCGTGGCCAGCGAAACCGGCAAGACCGTGCCGCAGATCGCCATCAACTGGTTGCTGCAGCGGCCGACCGTCGCCTCTGTCATTATCGGCGCGCGCAACGAGGAACAGCTGCGCCAGAATCTTGGTGCCGTCGGTTGGTCATTGACATCCGACCAAATCAAGACGCTCGACGCGGCAAGTGCGGTGACCGCAGCCTATCCGTATTTTCCGTATCGCCGGCAGGAGGGTTTTGCCCGGCTGAGCCCACCTGCGGTCTAATGCGCGCGGGCCCTCTGTCCTGCCGGACACCGCAAAGCGCCGACCTCAGCACCCAATACGATTGTAAGCTGACATCCTGCGCCGTTGCCCTAATGCAGCACGAACTCGCCATCGAGCTTCCGCCACTCATTGGGCGCGATCAGCTTCTGGTGCGTATAGCTCACCGAATGCAGCGGACCATCGAGCTTGGTCTGCCAGAATTCGATGAACCGGATCAGCACCGGAAATTTCGGAGCGATGTCGTAGTCCTGCCAGATGAAGCTCTGCAGCAGATGCGGGTGATCGGGAAAATGATAAAGGATCTTGGCCGTGGTCAAGCCGTAGCCCTTGAGCATCAGGTCCATTTCGGAATGGTCGCGCATCGCGGTCCCCTGGTTGATTCTCCTTTCCTCCCAATTTGAAATTGTGCGCGCTATTTGCTTAATCGTCTATTGATATTTCGTAGTTAAAGGCCGGATTTACGACACAAAAACATGCAGTTAGCAGCGATCGTGGTCGAGTGCTGATAGTGGCGAAAACGACCTCTGCGGCATCCCGCCGCGCGAATCCAACGTCTAATGTTGCCGTCACCGCGGAACTGTTAATAATGCGCGCGAATTCGCGGCCGCTTCGCCGCGATGCCGCTCGGCGAGCAAGCCGGGCGGCCTGGTTTCGGGAGGAAGGCAAAGATATGTCCGAGGTTCATGTCCATCGCGTCCAGCCGGCGTGGAAGAAGAATGCGCTGATCGATAATGACACCTACCTGAAATGGTACGCCGACAGCGTGAAGAACCCGGACAAGTTCTGGGGCAAACACGGCAAGCGCATCGACTGGTTCAAGCCCTACAGCAAGGTCAAGAACACCTCCTTCGACGGCAAGGTCTCGATCAAATGGTTCGAGGACGGCGAGACCAATGTTTCGTGGAACTGCATCGACCGGC
This sequence comes from Mesorhizobium sp. WSM4806, assembly GCF_055811635.1. Taxonomy (NCBI): domain Bacteria; kingdom Pseudomonadati; phylum Pseudomonadota; class Alphaproteobacteria; order Hyphomicrobiales; family Phyllobacteriaceae; genus Mesorhizobium; species Mesorhizobium sp. WSM4806. The sequence continues at coordinate 37,520 of NZ_JBVVQZ010000021.1, forward strand.
ATCTGAAGAAGCGCGGAGACCAGACCGCCATCATCTGGGAAGGCGACAATCCCTACGACGACAGGAAGATCACCTATAACGAGCTCCACGCGCATGTCTGCCGGCTCGCCAATGTGATGAAGAAGCACGGCGTCAGGAAAGGCGACCGCGTCACCATCTACATGCCGATGATCCCGGAAGCCGCCTATGCGATGCTTGCCTGCACGCGCATCGGCGCCATCCATTCGGTGGTCTTTGGCGGCTTTTCGCCGGACGCGCTGGCCGGCCGCATCGTCGACTGCGAATCGACTTTCGTCATCACCGCCGATGAAGGCCTGCGCGGCGGCAAGTCCATTCCCTTGAAGGAGAACACGGACAAGGCGATCGACATCGCCGCGAAGAACTTCGTGATGGTCAACAAGGTCGTGGTCGTGCGCCGCACCGGCGCCAAGGTTGGTTGGGCTCCGGGGCGCGACGTCTCGTACCATGACGAGATCGCGACAGTTGAGGCGGAATGCAAGCCGGAGAAGATGAAGGCAGAGGACCCGCTGTTCATCCTTTACACATCGGGCTCGACGGGCAAGCCGAAGGGCGTGCTGCACACCACCGCCGGCTATCTCGTCTATGTCTCGATGACCCACCAATATGTCTTCGACTACCACGACGGCGACATCTACTGGTGCACCGCCGATGTCGGCTGGGTCACCGGCCACAGCTATATCGTCTACGGGCCGCTCGCCAACGGCGCCACCACGCTGATGTTCGAAGGCGTGCCGAACTATCCGTCGCAATCCCGCTTCTGGGAGGTCATCGACAAGCACAAGGTCAACATCTTCTACACCGCGCCGACGGCTTTGCGCGCGCTGATGGGTGGCGGCGACGCCCATGTCACCAAAACCTCGCGCAAATCGCTGCGCGTGCTCGGCACGGTCGGCGAGCCGATCAACCCGGAAGCCTGGGAGTGGTATTTCGATGTCGTCGGCAACGGCAAGGTGCCGATTGTCGACACCTGGTGGCAGACCGAGACCGGCGGCATCCTGATCACGCCGCTGCCCGGCGCCACCCCGCTCAAGGCAGGTTCCGCGACGCAGCCGTTCTTCGGCGTCAAGCCGCAACTGGTCGACGGCGATGGCAAGGTGCTGGAAGGCGTTGCCAGCGGCAATCTCTGCATCGCCGATTCGTGGCCGGGCCAGATGCGTACCGTCTATGGCGATCACGAGCGCTTCGTGCAGACCTATTTTTCGACTTACAAGGGCAAGTATTTTACCGGCGACGGCTGCCGCCGCGACGCCGACGGCTACTACTGGATCACCGGCCGCGTCGACGACGTCATCAACGTCTCCGGCCACCGCATGGGCACGGCCGAGGTCGAATCCGCGCTGGTTTCGCACGAGAAAGTCTCCGAAGCCGCCGTCGTCGGCTACCCCCACGACATCAAGGGCCAGGGCATCTACTGCTACGTCACATTGATGGCTGGCGAGAAGCCGAACGAGGAGTTGCGCAAGGAACTTGTCGCCCACGTCCGCAAGGACATCGGCGCCATCGCCACGCCCGACAAGATTCAGTTCGCTCCGGGCCTGCCGAAAACCCGCTCGGGCAAGATTATGCGTCGCATCCTGCGCAAGATCGCCGAGGACGATTTTGCCGCGCTCGGCGATACCTCGACGCTGGCCGACCCGGCGGTCGTCGACGACCTCATCGCCAACCGGCAGAACAAGCGGGCATAAGAAACATCCGGTCGACGTTCGGCGGAAACCCGATCGGATGAGATCGCTCGCTCCCGCTCTACCGATAAAGGTCCGCCCGCGTCGGCGGCAGTCCGCTCGGGCCCCGCGCGCGCTTGGTGACGACGGTCTGGAAAATCTGCGCCGAGGCGCGTTCGAAAGTGATCGAACAGCCGGTGAGATAAAGCAGCCAGAGGCGCGCCTTGGCTTCGCCGACCTCGGCGATCGCTTCATCGAAGCGTGCGTGGAGGCGCTCGGCCCACAGACGGCAGGTGCGGGCGTAGTGCTCGCGCAAATTCTCGACATCGTAGACAAGAAAGCCGTGCGCTTCGAGATTGCCGAGCGTCATGCCGATCGTGTCGAGTTCGCCGCCGGGAAAGATGTATTTGATCAGCGCTTTGAATTCCGGGCCCTTGCGCAAGGTCTTCTTGATGCTGCCCTTGTCGCGCCGGGTGATGGCGTGATGCAGATAGATGCCGCCCGGCTTGAGCAGGCGACGAATGGTCGAGAAATAGGCGGCGTGGTTGGCCAGCCCCAGATGCTCGAACATCCCGATCGACGAGATCTTGTCGAAGGAGCCGGACAGCTCGGCATAGGACTTTATCTCGATGGTGATGCGATCCTCCAGTCCCTCAGCACGGATGCGCTCGCGGGCGAGCTGGGTCTGGGCTTCCGACAGCGAGACGCCATGGCCGACGACGCCGTAATTTTTCGCGGCATGGATGAGCATGGCTCCCCAGCCGCAGCCGATGTCGAGCAGCCTTTCGCCGGGCTTCAGCCGCAGCTTGCGGCAGATATGATCGAGCTTGTCCTTCTGCGCCTGGTCGATGCCATTGGCGAAATCGGTGAAATAGCCGCAGCTATAGACCATGCGTTCGTCGAGGAAGAGCCGGTAGAAGGCGTTCGAAATGTCGTAGTGGTGCTGGATTGCCTGCCTGTTCGACCCGCTGACGAAGGGGTTGCGCCCGGAAAGGTCGGTCCGCGCCGTCATCTGTTTTCGCGAAAACAGCACGGCTGGCAGGTCGCGCAGGACCGCGAGCTTGGGCAACGACTTGAGCTTCGCCCTGAGCTTGCCCTGCGCAGGCAGAGCGTAGAAATCGAACAGCGACCCGTCTTCCACGTCGATGGTCTTGGAAATCCACATTTCGATCAGCGTCGAGAGGTTGGGCCGCCGCATCACCTGCCAGACGATGTCCTGGTCGTTGATGGTGACCACGGGGCCGGTGGCGGGGCCGATCCGCTCGCCGTTCCACAGCTTGACCGCGAAGCCCGGCTTCAACGTCTCGATAACCGTTCGAACGATCCGTGCGGCTCTCTCGGCTGCCTCCATCCGCGTTCCTCCTGCTCAGCCCCTGGCGGTCCGGCAGCGACATTGCCTGTCCGATCGGATAGCCGCAAGCAGTTAGCGCCAAACGCGCACCGCATTTTCACGATGGCGCCTTGCCATTTGCAGATCGACACCCCATCATGAGGGCGTGTTCAACAAATCGAAAGGAGGTGATCCGATGTCGAGTGATTTCGTTTTCCAGAACGTGGCCTCAGCGGATTGCACTTTCGGGAAGCAGTCTTCCCGTTAAGGCGCGAGATGCGCGGCTGGCGACGCCTGGAGCGCCGCGCGTCCTTTGGATGCGCAAAGGACGCACCAGCACTTTAAGTCACGTCGCTGCCATGAGCCGCGCCATGGACGGAAACACGGAAGGCCGCCGGCTTCGAAAGAAGCGGCGGCCTTTTCCTTGTCCGGATCCTGCCTAGTCAATGCCCTCTATTTGGTCAATGCCAGGCTTTCGATGTTGCGCGCAATGTCCTGGAAAGCCTGGTTGAGCTCCGTCCCGTTCGCGGCCTGATAGAAGTGCTTGATCTTGCCGGTATCCGGGCTCGCGCAATTCTGCAGTGTCGCCTGGGCATTCTCCTCGTTGAGATCGAAACCGATGGTGAAGATTTCGATGCCCTTGTCGCGCATGGCGGTACAGAGCGTCTTGGCTGCCGTGCGGGTCGGTTCCTTGCCGGCATCATTGTAGACCTCACCGACAGTACTGGCATCGAAATAGGACAGGTTGAACTCGCCGTCGGTCATCAGGATCGCGATTTTGGCGACCTTTTTCGGATCCGCCTTGGCCGGCCGCTGCGACGCGTTCATCACACTGCCCCAGTTTTCCGAAAGCATGTACCAGGTCCACTGCACGCCGATATGGCCCGCGGTGCCGCCCGATGCGACAAAGTTCTTGATGACGTTCTTGAGCGCCACGGCGTCCGCCGTCAGCGGCTTCAACGCGGCGACCGGGCAGGCAGCCGTGCCGGTCGGCCAGGCGAAGAACGACAACAGGTAATCGCGATTGATCATGCTGATGTCGGGACCTACATCCGAATATTGATAGGTGCCCTTGCGCTCAGTGGCGCAATTGTCCGGACGCGTTAAGCCGGAGACATACTGTATAGCGCCATTGCCGGGCGCCTGTTTGCGCTGGCTGGTCGAGGCTTCGACGTAGACGCTGCTGCCGGCAAGCGCGCCGGCATTCACCGAATTGGCGTAGGGCACGATGGAGACTCGCACTCGGGGGCTGGCGGGGTCCTGACCGCCCAGAAAGCTGTCGACCGCGTTCGCTGCGGCCGTCCTCAGGTCGATTATTTTCTGGCCGGCCATTGAACCTGTGACGTCGAGCATCATCGCCACTTCGATCGTCTTGTCCGAATAGACTGCCGTCGTCGATGCGGCAATGCGCTTCATGTCGCCCATGCCGAAGATTGGAAAATAGAGGCCAAGATCGACATGGATCTCCGCCTGAACCGTCTTGGCGATTTTGTCGATGGTCAATTTGTCGAGGACGATCCGATCAGCCTGCAGCATGCCCGCTCGGCTGTTGGCATCGAGAAACGCCTGCACCGACTTGTTGGCGTCGGCCTCGTTGATGACGCCGGTGGTCAGGTCGCGTGCCGTCGAGGTCACCGCCGCATCGACCACGCCCTGTAAGCTCGATTTGGTGTTGTAGAGCTGCGAAACATTGACGGCAAAGCCGACGCCAAGCGCCAGCACCGACGCGACCATGCCGAACAGAACCGCCAAATTTCCGCTTCGATCTCGGGCAAAGCCGCCGATCGCGTGAACAAGACCCCCAAAACGCCGCATGCTTTCGCCTCCATTCGCCACGACCTCGAAGCCGTGTGAAGGCCGCATTGCAGGATTCCGGCCGGACGGCGTCGTCAACGCAGCAAAAGCCAGCGGCTCATCGTCAAGCCATTGTTTTTACTTTGTTTCGAAATGCGGCAATGTAAACAACTGGTAAACGACAAGCCGCTGCGGCAGTTTCGTTTACCAAGCGCTTACCATGATCCCGACGTCTGCCGTGGAGCACAACAGCCCGATCCCGATCCGGCACAGAGGGTCTGTGCCGAAGCGGATCAGGCGCATCATATCCGTAGGACAGCCCGATGATCGTAACAGCCGGACGCGCTGGACGCGCTGCGCCGCTATGTCAGCATCTGCGCGCTGGCCGTCCTGTCGACCCCGCGATGAGGCGGGTTGAACAGATTGCTTTCCTGCTCGTAGGTCCAGACCTTGAACAGGCTGAGCCGGTGCGGGCCGAAACTGTGCAGCAGCGGCACGTCGGTCGCGTCGCGGCCGCGCGCGATGACGACGCGGCCGATCCTCGGCATGTTGTGGCGGGGGTCGAACGTGTACCACTTGCCGTCGAGGAACACTTCCAGCCACGCCGAAAAATCCATCGGTGCCGGGTCGACCGGCACGCCGATGTCGCCGAGATAACCGTTCACGTAGCGGGCTGGGATGTTCATGCAGCGGCAGAGCGTGATCGCCAGATGAGCGAAGTCGCGGCAGACGCCGACGCGCTCCTCATGCGCCTGCGCCGCCGTGCGGGTCGGGCGCGCATAGCCGTAGCCGAACGACAGACGGTTGTGGACATAGTCGACGATCGCCTGCACCCGGGCCCAGCCGGATGGAACAGGCCCGAAAACCTGCCAGGCCAGATCGCTGAGATGATCGGTTTCGCAATAGCGACTGCCGAGCAGATAACACAGCACCTCGTCGGGCAACTCCGCCACCGGCACTTCCCTGGCCAGCGTGTTGACCTCGTCGGTCTCGCCGCTGTCCTCGACGACGGCGTCGTAAAGAATGCGAAAGCCTCCGCCAGGCGCGGTGAAGCGGCGGCAGGTGTTGCCATAAAGATCGTGATAGAGCCTGGTTGGGACGGAAGGCGAGGTCAGCACGCGCGTTTGCCGCTTGATGTCGGCCTGGCGCTGCTTGTGGATCTCGAGCAGCGAAATCACCGGAGTGGATTCAGCACAGTCGATGGCGATTTCGTAGCCGAGCCGAATCAGCATTGCGGTTCCCCTCTTGTGAGTGTCGTGGAAGACGATTGGATTAACGCGAGATGGCCGGCCGTGGTTCCCTGGTCTGTCGAAAAAGGCGATCTCGTGCCTTCCCATGCCGCCGGTGCGACGTTACGGTCGATCGACAGGCTTTGGTTCCTTCCGAAACAACTTGGGATAGCAGATGTTCGCAGGCAGAAAATTCGCAGCCTTGCTGTTCGATATGGACGGCACGGTGGTCAATTCGATTGCCGCGGCAGAAAGGGTCTGGGCAGACTGGGCACGCCGGCAAGATCTCGACGTTGCCGCATTCCTGCCAACGATCCACGGCGTGCGGGCGATCGAGACCATCGCTCGGCTGGCGCTTCCAGGCGTTGACCCGATGCGTGAAGCCGATGCGCTTCTGCAGGCCGAGGTGGCCGATATCGACGGCATCCTTCCAATCGCCGGCGCCGCGGCGTTTCTGGCGTCGCTGCCACCCGAGCGCTGGGCAATCGTCACTTCGGCGCCGCGCGAGTTGGCTCTGCTGCGCATCGCGGCCGCCGGCATCCCGCTTCCCGCCACTCTTGTCGCGGCCGAGGACGTTTCCCGCGGCAAGCCGGCGCCGGATTGCTTCCGGCTGGCGGCCGAGCGGCTGGGCGTCGACGCGCGCGACTGCCTCGTTTTCGAAGATGCGCCCGCCGGGATAGCGGCGGCCGAGGCCGCGGGAGCCACCGTCGTGGTGATCAGCGCCACGCACCAGCATCCGTTGCAAACGCGGCATGCTGCGATCGCCGGTTATGAGGGGATCGGCGTCACCGTCGACGACCGCGGCTGGATTGTCCTCGGCGCGGAGCGCGCTGCGGCTTAGGGTATGTTGAGATTCAGGTCAGGCCGAGCCGGAGTCGAAGACGGGCGCGAAGCGACCAGACTAGGTGGGTTCCGAGAACCGGAACGGAGCGGACTTTCAGGTCCGTGAGAAGCGCAGGAATCGGCTGTTCGCAGGCCGGCATCACCTGAATATCGACATACCCTTAGAAATCGCTGGCCCTTAGAAATCGCTGGCCCTTAGAAATCGCTGGTCAGGCCCTTCACTTCCCAATCGCCATAGCGGCCGGGTTCCCTGCCGCCACGGCCGCCGAGTTCCCGGGGCATCGCGGCTTCCTGCTGGCGATAGTGTTCGCGCCGTGCTTCCGCTTCCGCCAAAGCGCGGCGGGCTGCCGGTGTCAGCGTCCTTTGCGGCACGTCGTGACCGGGGCCGGCGTCTGCATTGCTGGTTTCGCCTGATATATTGGCTTCGTCGATCATGCGATATTCCCGGCGATTGAAACCGGCCCCAATTGAAACAGGGCCACACGTTTCCCATCATATAGCGATGAGCCGACAAGGATCGACCCTTTTTCCGAAAGGCCGGCAGAAACGGAGCAGACAATGAACACACTTCGCACCGCCATGCTTTTGGCAGCGATGACCGCGCTGTTCATGGGCGTCGGCTATCTGATCGGCGGATCGGGCGGCATGGTGATCGCCTTGCTGATTGCCGCCGCGATGAACCTGTTCAGCTATTGGAACGCCGACAAGATGGTGCTGTCGATGAATCGCGCCGTCGAGGTCGACGAAAGGAACGCCCCGGAATATTACGCCATCGTGCAGAGCCTCGCCAGACAGGCCGGCCTGCCGATGCCGAAAACCTATCTGATCGACAACCCGCAGCCCAACGCTTTCGCCACCGGCCGCAACCCGCAGAATGCCGCGGTCGCCGCCACCACCGGACTGTTGCAGCAACTATCGCACGAGGAAGTCGCGGCGGTGATGGCGCACGAGCTCGCCCATGTGCAGCACCGCGACACGCTGACCATGACGATCGTCGCCACGCTTGCCGGCGCGATCTCGATGCTCGGCAATTTCGCCTTCTTTTTCGGCGGCAACCGCGACAACAACAATTCCCTTGGCATTATCGGTGTGCTGGTGGCGATGATCGTGGCGCCCTTTGCCGCGATGATCGTGCAGATGGCGGTCAGCCGCACCCGCGAATACGAGGCCGACCGGCGCGGCGCCGAGATCTGTGGACAGCCGCTCTGGCTTGCCTCGGCCCTTGACAAGATCGCTCGCGGCGCCGAACGCATCCGCAACCCGGATGCCGAGCGCAATCCGGCAACTGCCCACCTCTTCATCATCAATCCTCTTTCCGGCGAGCGCATGGACAGCCTGTTTTCGACCCACCCGAGCACCGACAACCGCATTGCCGCCCTGCAGGCGATGGCGCAGGACATGGCCGGTGGCGCATCCGCCTCCGCGCGGCCGCAAACGCCGATGTCGCGGCAGGCAGACGAACAGCGGCCTTCGGGCCCGTGGGAGAGAGCTGAGCAGCCGGCTGAACCGGCCAGGCCGAAGTCCAATCCCTGGGGCCGCAATCCGACCGGACCCAAGGGTCCGTGGTCGTGAGCGAAGCGAAACGCCGGCACCGAATTTCAGGCGATCATGAAAACAATGCAGCGAGCCCCGGCGAATCTGTTGCCGGCCTGGCCGCGCGCAAGGCCGCGGCACGATTGCTGGCCGCCGTCATCGATGCGAGGACGCCGCTGGACGGGCTGACCGACCACGAGAACGGCCATCCGCAATACAAGGCGCTCGATTTGCGCGACCGGGCGCTGGTGCGCGCTATACTGGTCACTGCGCTGCGCTTCCGCATGACCATATCAGGGTTGCTGGCCCGCCGCCTGGAAAAGCCGCTGCCACCCAACGCCACCGCGCTTTCGCATATTCTGCATGTAGCAGCGGCGCAGATCCTGTTCCTCGATATTCCCGACAGCGCCGCAGTCGACCTTGCCGTGACCCACGCCAAGTCCGATCCGCGCACGGTGCGCTTCTCCGGTCTCGTCAATGGCGTGCTGCGCACGCTGGCGCGATCCAAGCAGGCCGAACTCGCTGCAGCGCTTGCCGCCACCGACGAAGCGCCGAAATGGTTTTCCGACCGGCTGAAAGCCGCCTATGGCACTGAGAAAGCCAGGCAAATCCTCGCCGCCCACAGATACGTGGCGCCGGTAGACTTCACGGTCAAGACCGATCCTGCACTGTGGGCCGAGCGGCTCGGCGGCATCGTGCTGCCGACCGGCACTGTGCGCGTGGAGAAACTCAGCGCCTCGGTCACTGAACTGCCCGGCTTTGAAGACGGCGCCTGGTGGGTCCAGGATGCCGCCGCCAGCCTTCCGGCCCGGCTTTTCGGCGACGTGAGGGGTTTGCGCGTCGCCGATCTCTGCGCCGCCCCCGGCGGCAAGACCGCTCAGCTCATTCTCGGCGGCGCCACGGTCACCGCGATCGATTCCTCGAAGAACCGGTTGGCGCGGCTCTCGCAAAATCTCGAACGGCTCGGTTTGTCCGCAGAGGTTGTCCAGGCCGATCTGCTCAAATACGAGCCGGAACAACTGTTCGACGCCGTCCTCCTCGACGCGCCCTGCTCCTCGACCGGCACGGTGCGGCGGCATCCCGACGTGCCGTGGACGAAGACGGCGGCCGACATCGAAAAACTCGCCGATCTGCAACGCAGGCTGCTCGCCCGCGCCGTCAGCCTGGTCAGGCCTGGCGGGCGCATCGTCTTTTCCAACTGCTCGCTAGACCCGCTCGAAGGCGAGGCGCTTCACCGCGCCTTCCTCGCCGGGACGGCTGACATTGTCGACGATCCGCTCCGCCCGGGCGAGATCGCCGGCATCGATCCGTTCCTGACGCCGCAGGGCACGCTGCGCACTACGCCCGCAGATCTGGAGCTCGGCTCACCGGAAAGGTCCGGCCTGGATGGCTTCTTCGCCGCCCGCATGCGCAGAACCGGCCAACGCTGAAAATTTGAAGACTGTTTTAGGAAGAATCCTGCGGAAAACAGGCTGAATTTCAAGGCCTCCGTGGAATTCACCTTCGCATAAGTTCTTGAATCACATAAGCTTGTCTTCGGATTGGGCGCTATGAGGAGGGCTTTTGGCGATCGCTGCCGGCAGCACGACGCGTCTATGGACGCTTGTCGCGAAGGAGTTCTGGCGCAAGACGCGCCGGCGCCTGCGTGGCGGGCCGATCCATCGCTGGCGCTACTCCGGCCGCACACCGGAACGCGTGTTGATCGCTCCGCCAGACCTGCGCCTGGCCGACCGACAGATTGCGCTCGAGATTTATTATGGCCGCTATCCGCTGTCGGGACATCTGGTAGAGACCGGCGGCAAGTCGCCCTTCCAGATTGCCGTGGCCAATCCCGGCTGGCAAATGGCCCTGCACGGCTTTCGCTGGCTGCGCCATATGCGCGCCGCCGGCACCGAGCTTGCCGCCGCCAATGCCCGCGCGCTGGTCTCCGACTGGATCACCATCCATGGCAGCAATATTTCCGGTGTCGCCTGGGAGCCCGGCACGACGGCCAAGCGCGTCATTGCCTGGCTGCAGCATTCCTCGGTGGTGCTGCAGGGTGCTGAATTTCCCTTCTACCGGGCCTTCCTGAAATCGCTGGCCATGCAGATCCGCTATCTCAGGGCGATGGCACGCGAGATGCCGGACGGCAAGGACAGGCTGCGCGCCCGCATCGCGCTTGCCTTTGCCGCTCTGTCGCTACCGGCGCCGGCATCGGCGCTGCGCGGCGCGACCCGCAACCTCGCCGAGGAACTCGACCGTCAGATTCTGCCGGATGGCGGCCATATTTCGCGCAATCCGATGGCCGTGCTTGAAATCCTCGCCGACCTTCTGCCGCTGCGCCAGACCTATGCCAATCAGGCCGAAACGCCGCCGGCGGCGCTGATGGGCGCCATCGATCGCATGCTGCCGGCGCTGCGTTTCTTTCGCCACCAGGACGGCAGCCTCGCCCGCTTCAACGGCATGGGCGCGACCATCCACAACCGCATCGCCACCATTCTGCGCCACGACGACACCGCCGGCGCGCCATTGCTGCACGCACCGCATTCGGGCTACGAGCGCCTCTCCATGGGCGGCGTCACCGTGATCGCCGACACCGGCCCGCCACCGCGCATCGATGTTTCCAACGCGGCGCACGCCGGATGCCTTTCCTTCGAGCTGTCTTCCGGCCGCCGCCACTATGTCGTCAACGCCGGCGTGGACACCTATGGCGCCGCCGAATTCCGGCCGCTTGCCCGCGCCACGGCCGCCCATTCGACAGCCACCATCAACGACACCTCGTCGGCGCGTTTCAGCCACTCGCTGCGCGTCAACGATCTGCTCGGCACGCCGTTGATCGGCGGCCCGCAGCATGTGCCTTGCAAGCGCACCGACCAGCAAGGCACACAGGGTTTTCTGGCTCGCCATGACGGCTATGTCGCGCGCTTCGGCTTGCTGCATGAGCGCGAACTGAAATTGTCGACGAACGGCAATGTGCTCGCCGGCAGGGATCGCCTTCTGCGGCCGGGCAATGCTGCGATCCGCAACAACGGCCGCGATTTCGTCACCGTGCGCTTCCACATCCATCCCGACATAGGCCTGCTCAAGGACGAGCACGACCGTCTGGTGCTGACCGCCGATGAAGCCGACACATGGGTGTTCACCTGCACCGAGGTGGCGCCCGAGGTCGAAGAATCCATTTATTTCGCCGGTCTTGGCGGCCCGCGCCGCAGCCGGCAGATCGTGCTGGCCTTCAAGGCGTCAGAGATTTCCGAAGTCCATTGGCAACTGACACGGACGGCCATCGCCGGTCATCCGGCAAAAAGCTGAGACTGCGGTTAGTCCCGCAGTTTGATTTCCAGGCCTCATGTGCTACGGCGCGCGGACACTGTCCCAACCAGCCGTGAAAGGCCGCCAGCCCATGGCCGTCGCCGCCAAGAACATTCCCGCGCCCGACCTCGTTCCCGTTCGTCGCGCGCTGCTTTCCGTTTTCGACAAGACCGGGCTCATCGATTTCGCCAGGGCGCTGGCCGCGGCCGGCGTCGAGCTGGTCTCCACCGGCGGCACGGCAAAGGCGATCGCCGAGGCAGGCATGGCTGTGCGCGACGTCTCCGAACTCACCGGCTTTCCCGAGATCATGGACGGCCGCGTCAAGACCCTGCATCCGTCCGTGCACGGCGCGCTGCTTTGCGTGCGCGACGATCCCGAACACGCCGCGGCGATGCGCGATCATGGTATTGAGCCGATCGATCTCGTCGTCTCCAATCTCTACCCTTTCGAGGATGTCCGCCGCTCCGGCGCCGCTTACGCCTCGATCGTCGAGAACATCGACATAGGCGGCCCGGCGATGATCCGCGCTTCGGCCAAGAACCACGCTTACGTCGCCATCGTCACCGATCCCGAGGACTATGCCTCGGTGCTCAACGCGCTGGAGATGAATTTCGGCTCGCTCTCGCTGGATTTCCGCAAGAAGCTGGCGGCCAAGGCCTTCGCCCGCACCGCGACCTATGATGCGGCGATTTCCGGCTGGTTCGCCGAAGCGCTGGAGATCGAGCATCCCACCTGGCGCGCCTTCGGCGGCAGGCTCGACCAGGTGATGCGCTACGGCGAGAACCCGCACCAGAGCGCCGGCTTCTACGTCGATGGCGACAAGCGACCGGGCGTCGCGACGGCGCGCCAGCTTCAGGGCAAGCAGCTTTCCTACAACAACATCAACGACACCGACGCCGCCTTCGAACTGGTCGGCGAGTTCGATCCGGCCCGCTCCGCCACCGTCGCCATCATCAAGCACGCCAACCCATGCGGCGTCGCCGAGGGCGCTTCGCTGAAGGCGGCCTATGCCAAGGCGCTTGCCTGCGATCCGGTCTCGGCCTTTGGCGGCATTGTCGCGATGAACCGCACCCTCGATGCCGAGGCCGCCGAAGAGATAGTCAAAACCTTCACCGAGGTCATCATCGCGCCGGGCGCCTCGGACGAAGCAATCCGCATCGTCGCCGCCAAGAAGAACCTGCGCTTGCTGGTCACCGGCGGCTTGCCCGATCCGCGCGCGGCCGGCTCCACTGTGAAATCCGTTTCCGGCGGGTTGCTCGTCCAGGGCCGCGACAATGCGGTGGTCGACGACCTCGATCTGAAAGTGGTGACCCGGCGGGCGCCGACAACGGCCGAAATGGCCGATCTCAAATTCGCTTTCCGCGTCGCAAAGCACGTCAAGTCGAACGCCATCGTCTATGTCAGGGACGGTGCCACCGTCGGCATCGGCGCCGGCCAGATGAGCCGCGTCGATTCCTCGCGCATCGCCGCGCGCAAGGCGCTCGACGCGGCCGAGGCAGCCGACCTGGCCGAGCCGCTGACCAAGAATTCTGTCGTCGCCTCGGATGCCTTTTTCCCGTTCGCCGACGGGCTGCTGTCGGCGATCGAAGCCGGCGCCACCGCCGTCATCCAGCCGGGCGGCTCGATGCGCGACGACGATGTCATCGCCGCCGCCGACGCCCACGGCATCGCCATGGTGTTTACTGGCGTCAGGCATTTCAGGCATTAGGCTTCTTGCCTTCTCCCCTTGTGGGAGAAGGTGGCCGAGCGAAGCTCGGTCGGATGAGGGGTGCTGGACGGAGTGCTACGACGAAGGCGTAAACACTTCAAATCCTTTATGTTTTCACGTTGAGTTTCTTCCAGCACTCCTCATCCGTCTCGGCGCCACGCGCCGATCCACCTTCTCCCACAAGGGGAGAAGGGAAGTGCAGCTCACTCCACCGGCTGGTTGTCCGCCGGATACGGAGTGCGGACCAGGATCGCCAGGCCGACGCCGAGGAACAGGATGATAGCCGCCATGCCGAGGCGCGCCGATCCACTGGCGGCGGTGATGGTCGCCACCATGAATGGAGCGAGGAAACTCGTAGCCCGTCCGGCCAGCGCATAGAGGCCGAAATAGCGGCCCGACTCGGCTGGGGTGACGCTGCGCGCCATGTAAGAGCGTGACGACGCCTGGACCGGTCCGAAGGCTAGTCCGATCAGCAAGCCGTAAAGAATGTAGGCCTTTTCCGCCGCCGTGCCGAACATGCCACCCGAATCGGCGGTGGACAGCGGCAGCGCTCCGAACAGCGTGAAGCCTGGCCCGGTCGAGACGATGCCGATCGTGGCGACCGACAACATGACAAGCGCGATCATGACCACACCCTTGGAGCCGAGCACCGTGTCGAGACGGGCGGCAACAAGACAGCCGATGATGGCAACGATATTGAGGATGATACCGAACAGGCCGATCTCGGGAATCGACCAGAGAAACATTGCCGCCGCGAACGTACCGCCGAGCGCCAGAAGCGCGTTGACGCCGTCCTGATAGATCATGCGGGCGACGAGAAAGCGGAAGATGCCGCTGCGCTTGCGTACTTCGGCCAGCGTCGACTTCAGTTCCGAAAGGCCCTCGCGCACCGCCGGCCGAAGGGGGATGCCTTTCATAGCATCGGGCGTGAAGAAGAACATCGGCAGGATAAACAAGAGATACCACGCCGCTGCCATTGGTCCGCTTGCCCGCGCGTCCTCGCCGAGCCGCGGGTCGAGGCCAAGGACCGGGCTAAGGCCGAGAATCGTCTTGCCGGTTTCTGGCGAACCGGCCATGAACAAGACCACGAAGATCAGCGCGATCATGCCGCCGAGATAGCCAAGGCCCATGGCGATGTTGGAGATGCGGCCGATCTCGCTCTTCGGCATTAGGCGCGGCATCATCGAATCGTTGAACACCGTCGAGAATTCCGCCGCTACCGAAGCCAGCGAGAAGAACAGCACGACCAGGAAAACGTTGGAGCCGGGAGCGGCGAACCACAGCATGCACAGGCTAGCGATCTGGATCACCGCGAAAAAGCCGATCCAGGGTTTGCGCGGGCCGGTTTGGTCCGCGATCGAGCCGAGGACCGGCGACAGCACAGCTATGACTAGTCCAGCGGCGGCAATGCCGTAGCCCCAGGCCGCCTGGCCCATGACTGGATCGCTTGCCATACGCGAGACGAAATAGGGACCGAAGATGAAGGTGGTGATAACCGTGAAGAGCGGCTGCGCCGCCCAGTCGAACAGCATCCATCCCCAGATGCCGCGTTCCGACGTCCGCTGCACTGCTATTTCGGCCATATGCCCTCCCGCAGACGGTGCCCCGAAGCAGGGCACCGTTTCGCTCTATAGCGCAGTTCCTGCCGGCAATCGCGCGCGATGTGGAAGACTTCTCACAGCGACGTCAGGTCGCTGATCAGCCCCGATGCCACCGACAGCCGCGACACGGTGATGTCGCCGCCCTCGGTCAGCGCCTGCAGCCGCTCGCGGATGCGCCCGACCCTCTCGCCGCCGGCCTCCAGCCATGCCGCCACCGGGTCCGCCGCCCCGGCATGGCCGGTGAGCGCCGCCACGGCGATGCCGCGCCTGGCTGCGCCGATCATGTCGGTGGCGCGGAAAAGCGCCAATTGATCGTAGTAGTCGGACGGCGCGATCGAGCGCGCCGCATCCTCGACGCGCGGAATGCGGAAGGCATCGCTGACCGCGAAAAACGCCTTGGCGGCGGCGATGATGTCGGCGTTGGCCGTTCGGGCCGTCAGCGCGATGTCTGGCACGACGCCGACCACATCGGTCAGCGCCAGATGTTCTGCCAGCTGTTCGGGCGCGCCGCCCTTAGCCAGACCATGCCGCCGCTCCTCTATCCGCTCGCGCGAGAACGCCGGAAGCAGCGAAGTGAGCTTCGGCTCCAGTGCCTTGCGGGCGTTCTGCAATTCGGCGATCCGTTGGCTCAGCGGAGCGGTACTGGTATCGTTCTTGAGATACCAGCCGCTGGCGAGATAGGTAAGCCGACTGACGGCTTGATAAAGGTCGAGCTGCACCTGTCCGTCGATCTGGTTGTCGAGCGCGTCGATCTGGCGATAGAGCGCCGGCAAGCCAAAGCCGTCGCGCACCACAGCAAAGGTCCGGACCACGTCGGCGGCGCTGCGGCCGGTTACTTCCTGCAGCCTGTTGATGAAGGGTGGGCCGCCGCGATTGACCAGATCGTTGGCGACGACACGGGCGATGATTTCGCGGCGCAGGCGATGGCCATGGATTTCGGCCGCGAATTTCTTCGCCATACGGTCCGGGAAATAGCCCATCAGGTCACGGTCGAAATGCGGATCGTCCGGCACGTCGCTGGCGACGATGTCGGAAAACAGCACGATCTTGGCATAGGCCAGCAGCACGCCGAGCTCGGCCCTGGTCAGCGGCTCGCCACGCGCCTCGCGCTCGGCAAGGGCTGCCGGCGACGGCAGAGCTTCGACATTGCGGTCGAGCAGGCCGCGCGTCTCGAGCGCTGCCATGAAACGGCTCTGATGGGCGATATCGGCGAGGCCACGCTTGCGGGCAAGGGACAGCGCCAGCGTCTGCTCGTAATTGTTGGACAGCACCAGCGCGCTCACCT
Source organism: Mesorhizobium sp. WSM4806 (assembly GCF_055811635.1). Lineage (NCBI taxonomy): Bacteria > Pseudomonadati > Pseudomonadota > Alphaproteobacteria > Hyphomicrobiales > Phyllobacteriaceae > Mesorhizobium > Mesorhizobium sp. WSM4806. Next base: position 53,813 of record NZ_JBVVQZ010000021.1, read on the forward strand.
CGTCGGTCATTTCGGCGAGAAGCTTGTTGCGCGCTGGGCGGGTCAGCGCCCCTTTGCGCATGGCGGAAGCCAGCGCGATCTTGATGTTGACCTCGACATCCGAGCAGTTGACACCGCCCGAATTGTCGATGGCATCGGAATTGCAGCGCCCGCCATTCAGCCCGAACTCGATGCGGGCCCGCTGCGTCGCGCCAAGATTGGCACCCTCGCCGATGACCTTGGCGCGCACTTCGAGCGCAGTCACCCGAATAGCATCGTTGGCGCGATCGCCGGCGTCCTGGTTGGTTTCCGTCGATGCCCTGAGATAGGTGCCGATGCCGCCGAACCACAAAAGGTCGACCGGCGCCTTGAGGATGGCGCTCATGATCTCGACCGGCGAGGCGGTCGTCTTGCCGAGGCCGATCGCCGCGGCCGCGGCCGGCGGCAGCGTGATCGATTTCTGGCTGCGCGAGACGATGATGCCGCCTTCGGACAGTTTTGTCTTGTCGTAGTCCTGCCAGCTCGAACGGGCGAGGGCGAACATGCGCCGGCGTTCGGCCATCGAAACCGCCATGTCGGGAGCGGGATCGATGAAGATGTCACGATGGTCGAAGGCGGCGATCAGCCGGGTCTGCTCGGACAGGAGCATGCCGTTGCCGAACACGTCGCCCGACATGTCGCCGACGCCGACAACGGTGAAGGGTGTGGTCTGGATATCGCGGTTCATCTCGCGGAAATGCCGCTTGACCGCTTCCCAGGCGCCCTTGGCGGTGATGCCCATCTTCTTGTGGTCGTAGCCGGCCGAGCCGCCGCTGGCGAAGGCGTCGTCGAGCCAGAAGCCATGCTTCTCGCTGATGGCATTGGCGGTGTCGGAGAAGGTCGCCGTGCCCTTGTCTGCGGCGACGACGAAATAGGGGTCGTCCTGGTCGCGCCGCACGACCTCAGCCGGCGGAATGACGCCGTCCAGGCCGATATTGTCGGTGATCGACAACAGGCTGGAGACGTAATTCTTGTAGGCGGACGCGCCGGCTTCGAAGATGGCGTCGCGGCCGGCGCCCATCGGCAGCTTCTTCGGATAGAAACCGCCCTTGGCGCCAACCGGCACGATCACCGCGTTCTTGACCTGCTGCGCCTTGACCAAACCGAGCACCTCGGTGCGGTAGTCCTGGGCGCGGTCCGACCAGCGCAGGCCGCCGCGCGCGACCGGGCCGAAGCGCAGATGCACGCCCTCGACCTCGGAGCCGTAGACGAAGATCTCCCGCCACGGCCGCGGCGCCGGCAGGCCGTCGACCGCTTGCGAATCGAGCTTGATCGCCAGCGACTGGCCCTTCTCCTTCAGATCGGGAACGAAATGATTGGTGCGCAGCGAGGCTTCTATCAGGTTGAGGTAGCGACGGATGATGGTGTCGTCGTCGATGTTGGGAACCTCTTCCAGCGCATCCCTGATCTTGGCCTTGAGGTGCCTGGCCGCGACCGCCCCTTCCGTCTGCGCCGTCGGTCCGAGGCGGGCGACGAACAGCTCATGCAGGCCACGCGCGATCTCCGGATAGCGGTTGAGCGCGGCGGCAATGAAATCCTGGCTCTGTGGGATGCCGGCCTGCTGCAGATAGCGGCCGTAGGCGCGCAGGATGGAAACCTCGCCCGACCACAGGCCGGCGGTCTGGGCAAGGCCGTTATAGCCGTCATTGTCGATGTCGCCGCGCCAGACGGAAAGGAACGCGTCTTCGAACAGCGCGCCGCGGTCGCTTAGGTCGATTGGCTTGCCGTAGCTGTTTTCGAGCTCCATGTCGTGGATGAAGACCATGCCCGGCTGATCAGTATTGATCATGTCGGAAGCCTCGTCCCCGACCTCGAAGGTGCGCTCGCTGATAACGCGGAAACCGATGTTCTCCAGCACCGGCACCCGTCGCGACAGCGCCACCGGGCTGCCATGGTGATAGATCTTCAGCGCCGCCTGATGCGGTTCCTGGTTGGCATGACGATAATAGTCGATGGCGATCGGATTGGCCGCGCTGATCCTGGCGATGCGCCCGGCATCGGCCAGCGCCTCCGCCGGTGAGAAGCTGTCGCGATAGCTTCCCGAGAAGCGCGAGGCGATCGCCGTGAGCGCCGCATCGGCGCCGGTCTCTTCGGCGGTCTCGCGCAGAATGTCGTCCCAGGTCCGCACGATGGCGCGGATCGCTGCCTCGATCGTCGCCTGGTCGACCTTCGGCGTCCTGCCGCCGGAACGCCCGATGATGAAGTGGACACGAGCCAGCCCGCCTTCCGGGAAGGCCGGGTAGTAGGCCGAAAGCCGGCCCTGGAACATCGTCTTCAGATAGGTGCCGATCTTCTCGCGCACGACGCTGTCGTAGCGGTCGCGCGGCACGAAAACGAGGATCGAGACGAAACGGTCGAACTGATCGGCGCGCACCAGCGCCCTGACGCGCGGCCGCTCGATCAGCCCCAGAATGGCTTCGGCGTGCTTGCGCAGGATCGGCACCGGAACCTGGAACAGCTCGTCGCGCGGATAGCTCTCCAGCACGTTGATCAGTGCCTTGCCGGAGTGGTCTTCAGGGTTGAAACCGGATTTGGCGATGATGGTTTCGGCTTTCGACCTGAGATAGGGGATCTTCATCACCGAGCGCGTGTAGGCAGTCGAGGTGAACAGGCCGACAATGCGCAGCTCGCCGGCAAGCACGCCCTTGGCGGTGTAGGTCTTGACGCCGATGTAATCGAGATAGATGCGGCGGTGCACCGACGATTTGGCATTGGCCTTGGTGACGATCAGCGGTTCCGGCCCGTGCAGGAAGGCGCGGATTTCCGGCGTCGTCGACACCGCTTCGGTGCCGCGCCGCAGCACCAGCACGTCGGGATCGGAGAGGATGCCGAGGCCGGGCTTTTCGGTGCGCTCCAGGGTGCCGCTCTTCTCGCCGCCGGTATATTTGAACTCGCGCATGCCGAGGAAGGTGAAATTGTCGTCGCGCAGCCATTCGAGGAGGGCGATCGCTTCGGTGACGTTGGCCTTGTCGAGCGGCACCGGAGCGTAGCGGAACTCGGAGATTGCCTGGTCGAGGCGGGCCAGCATCGGCTTCCAGTCGGTGACGGCGGCGCGCACCTGGCCCAATATTTTCTTCAGCCGGTCAGCCAATGCCTCGGCCTGCTCGGACGAAAGACGGCCGATATGGACGTGGATGACGCTCAGCCGTTCATGACTGTGATCGCCCTTGGCGAAGCCGCCATCGCCGAGGATTTCGTCGACGCCGCTCTTGCCGTGCCTGACGACGATGACCGGATGGGTAACCAGCAGCGGTTCGCCAGCGCTCTCGGTGATCTCGCCGAGGATGGAATCGAACAGGAACGGCATGTTGTCGTTGACGACGGTGATCACCGTCATCGGCCTGCCCTGGCGCACGACACCGGAATCAACCTCTATGGCGACGACGCAATCGCCCTTCTTGTGCCTGGCGACGGCGCGTCCGGCGAGATCGGCGGCACGTTCGAGTGCGGTGACCTCATAGGCGGCCACATCTTCGGCCGGCGCACGGGCCAGCAGGTAATCGGCAAGCCTGCCGGGTTTCTCGCTGCCCTTGGCCGTGCTTATCTTTTTCAACTGGCTTGCAGATTTCAGGCCGGCCATGTCGCTAAATCCCTCCCTCATATGTTTTGCGACTATGGTAGCAGATGACCGATATTTGGCGACAAAGGTTTGACCGCTTGCGACGAAATGTCGGGATTCGCCGGTGGGTCACCGAAAATGAGGAGAAAATCCGCCATAAAAGACAAAATCATCGCACTTGACCTCGCGCCTGCGGAACTGAGCGAAGCGACGAAAGCCTATTTCGCCAAATGCGAGGAGAGGCTCGGCCTCGTTCCCAATGTGCTTTTGGCCTACGCTTTCGATGAGACGAAGCTGCGCGCCTTCACCGACATACCACGCGATGGCGCGGTGAGAGCATGGCGGTTGCGAGCCAACCGGACCTCACATTAGTGATTCGCATTCTCGTTGCTTGTTTTTCGGTTTGGTCCGATGATCGCCCTGCGGCGTGACCGCATGTCGGTTCGACGCCCGCCGATCAACGGAAGATCAACGGAGGAGAACATGGCGAAATTTCTCTATGTCTATCACGGCTCCGGCAAGATGCCGACCGACGACGCCGAACGGCAAGCGGCGATGGATGCCTGGAACGGCTGGTACGGCAAGCTTGGCTCGGCCGTGGTCGACGGTGGCAATCCGGTCGGCATGTCGAAGACCGTGCTGCCCGGCGGCAAAGTCGAGAACAATGGCGGCAGCAATCCGACCGCCGGTTACACAATCATCGAAGCGAACGACATCGACGATGCCGTCGCCAAGGCCAAGGATTGTCCTATCCTGAAGGACCCGGGTTTCAGCGTCGAGATCGCGCCGATCATCGAAATGGGCTGACGCACCGGCTCAGGATCGAGCCGCAATCGCCGCCGCGGCACCGGCCATGGTGGTGGCGCTGACGCGGTTGGCGATCTTCATCGCCCGCCTGCTCTTCAAGAGTTTTCGCGCCTGCGCTGCCGCCAGCACCCAGGCCAGATCGATGGCGACCAGAACCACGGCCATGGTCAGCGTCAGCTCGATCCAGCCGACGACCGTCACTGAGGCGAGATCGATGATGGTCGGCAGCAGCGCTAGGTAGAACATCATGATCTTGGGATTGCCGAGCGTCACCGCCATGCCGGCAAAGAACAGTTTGACGGCCGACTCCTCGCGCGGCATCTCGCCTTCGCGCGCCTCGACCGGGGCCGTCCACATCTTCCAGGCGAGGTAGGCGAGATAGGCGACGCCGACCCATTTCAGCACGACGAAGGCAAGATGGAAGGTCTGCGCCACCACCGCCAGCCCGAACACCGCCAGCGACAGCCAGATGGCCTCGCCGATCCACATGGCGAGCAGGAATGGAAACACGTCGCGAAAGCCCTTTGCGATAACCCGCGCCACCAGGGCGGCAATCGACGGGCCGGGCGAGCCCGCGGCGACGAAAAGGGCGGCGGCGAAGATCAAAAGCGAGGTGACGTGCATGTGAGTGCCTTCGAGCGTCAGAGAGCCCAAGGATACCCGATCAGCGGCGGTTTGGCACCCCTGCAGCTTGCAGAGAACTTTGCCCCCTAAACAGGCGTCGGCGCTGCCCCTCATCTGGCTGCCGCCATCTTCTCCCCGTCAACGGGGAGAAGGGCGCTGTCATCGACGGTTCCGCCAATTACCAGCGTTGCAAGAAATGAACGCCGAGGGTGCGCTCCGCGGTCTTCTCCCCGTTCACGGGGAGAAGATGCCGGCAGGCGGATGAGGGGCAGCGCCGACCCCCTTCAATGAGACGTCGCCTTACGCCGCGCCGACCACTTTCGCCGATTTCTCAAAACGCTTGCGCTCGTTCGGGTCGAGATAGAGCTTGCGCAGTCGAATGGTCTTCGGCGTCACTTCGACCAGCTCGTCGTCCTGGATCCAGGCCAGCGCGCGTTCCAGCGTCATGCGGATCGGCGGCGTCAGCTTCACCGCCTCATCCTTGCCGGCGGCGCGGATGTTGGTCAGCTTCTTGCCCTTCAGCACGTTCACTTCGAGGTCGTTGTCGCGTGAATGGATGCCGATGATCATGCCCTGATAGACCTTGACGCCCGGATCGATGACCATCGGGCCGCGGTCTTCCAGGTTCCACATGGCATAGGCCACTGATTCACCCTGTTCGTTGGAGATCAGCACGCCGTTGGTGCGGCCCGGCAGCTCACCCTTGTAAGGCTCGTAGGCATGGAACAGCCGGTTCATGACTGCTGTGCCGCGGGTGTCGGTCAGCAGTTCCGACTGGTAGCCGATCAGGCCGCGCGTCGGCGCGTGGAAGACGATACGCTGGCGGTTGCCGCCCGACGGGCGCAATTCGACCATCTCGGCCTTGCGCTCCGACATTTTTTGCACGACGACGCCGGCATGCTCTTCGTCGACGTCGATGACGACTTCCTCGACCGGCTCGAGCAACTCGCCGTTCTCGCCCTTCTGCATGACGACGCGCGGCCGCGACACGGCAATCTCGAACCCTTCGCGGCGCATCGTCTCGATCAGCACGGCAAGCTGCAATTCGCCGCGGCCGGAGACGAAAAACGAATCCTTGTCAGGCGATTCCTCGATTTTCAGCGCGACATTGCCTTCGGCCTCGCGCAGCAGGCGGTCGCGAATGACGCGGCTGGTCACCTTGTCGCCCTCGGTGCCGGCCAGCGGGCTATCGTTGACGAGGAACGACATCGTCACGGTCGGCGGATCGATCGGCTGCGCATGCAGCGGCTCGGTCACCGACAGGTCGCAGAACGTGTCGGCGACGGTGCCCTTCGACAGGCCGGCGATGGCGACGATGTCACCCGCCTGCGCCTCGTCGATCGGCTGGCGCTCGAGCCCGCGGAAAGCCAGGATCTTCGAGATACGGCCGGTTTCGACCTGGGTGCCGTCATGATGCAGCACCTTGACCGCCTGGTTGGACTTCAGCGTGCCGGATTCGATGCGGCCGGTGATGATGCGGCCAAGGAACGGATTGGCTTCCAGGATGGTGCCGATCATGCGGAACGGGCCGGGGTGGACGGTCGGCGCCGGCACGTGCTTGATGACGAGGTCGAACAGCGGCGCCAAACCCTGGTCCTTGGGGCCTTCGGGGTTTTCCGAAACCCAGCCGTCGCGGCCCGAGCCGTAAAGGATCGGGAAGTCGAGTTGCTCGTCGGTGGCGTCGAGCGCTGCAAACAGGTCGAACACTTCGTTGACCACCTCGACGTGGCGGGCGTCCGGCCGGTCGATCTTGTTGATGACGACGATCGGCTTCAATCCGACCTTGAGCGCCTTGCCGACGACGAATTTTGTCTGCGGCATCGGCCCTTCGGCGGCGTCGACCAGCACGATGGCCGAATCCACCATCGAGAGGATGCGCTCGACTTCACCGCCGAAATCAGCGTGGCCGGGGGTGTCGACGATGTTGATGCGGGTGTCCTTCCAGTCGACCGAAGTCGCCTTGGCCAGGATGGTGATGCCGCGTTCCTTTTCGAGGTCGTTCGAATCCATGGCGCGTTCGGCAACGCGCTGGTTGTCGCGGAACGAGCCTGACTGTTTCAGGAGCTGGTCGACGAGGGTGGTTTTCCCATGGTCGACGTGCGCGATGATCGCGATATTACGAATTTTCATGTTGTGGTCTCGGGAGCGTTGCAGGCAGCAGGCCAAAAGGCGCTGCCTCTTTCGGTTGGGCGGCTCATACAGGGTTTTTCGCAATTGCGAAAGAGGAGGCGTGCCACCAAATAGATGGTCACCAAATCTTAAGCGTCTTGGTGTGAAATTGAATTATTAACCAAAGCGGAACCTTTCACGGTCGGGACAGTTCAAATTTCATGAGCAAAACGGGCATCAGATACCGGCCAATCCTTGCATGGGCTGCGCTCGCCGTTCTGCTTGCGGCAGGCGTGGCACAGTCGGCCGCGACGTCGAAGGAGCCTGCCCCGCCGTCCGACACCCGAACGGCGGAGCAGTTGTTTGCCGACGCTCCCGATGGCGTCGACCCGGTGGTGACCGGGCCGGTCAGCGCCGCCTTCAAGCAAAGGCAGGAGGCCGCCAACTGCGACAGCGCTGTTTGGCCCAATATTCCGACCGTTTGCTATCCGGATTAGGACTGCTTTCCGCACATTGTCGGAAAGGTCGGATCGACCCTTCCTGAAGTTTTGCCAACGCCGGCGCAGCCCCTCATCTCCCCGTAAACGGGGAGAAGCCCGCTGCGCGAAATGTCGGCTCTCCTTCTGCAACGTTCGCGATTAGCGAAATCTTCGATGCGGGCCACTTTCTCCCCGTTTAGGGGGAGAAATGCCCGGCAGGGCCATGAGGGGCAGCGCGACGTCACCCAGGATTGATACAAAGTGACCCAGTCCCCTCACGCCGAATGCACCGGGTCGAGCGTGACCTTGTAGAGTTCATTGTCGTCGCGATCCATCAGCCGCACCGTCATCTGTTCAGTGGCGCCATCGATGTCGACGAGGCCGAAGAACTGCAGGCCGGCCGAGGGTGGCAGGTTCTGCCCCTGCTCGGCGGTGGGCGCCTTGATGAATTTCAGCTCCGGGCCGAAGGTCATGTCGAAATCATTGGGTCCATAGGTGCCGGCGTGTAACGGACCCGAGACGAATTCCCAGAACGGATTGAAGTCCTGGAACTGCGCCTTGTCGGGATTGTAGTAATGCGCCGCCGTGTAGTGCACGTCGGCGGTCAGCCAGACGGTGTTGGTGATGCCGGCATTCTTTATGTAGCGAAGGAGGTCGGCAATTTCCAGTTCGCGGCCCTTGGCCGGGCCATTGTCGCCATTGCTGACGGCCTCGGCGCCGGCCTTGTTGGTGGCGTCGTTCCAGACGACGAGACCAAGCGGCATGTCGGCGGCGATGATTTTCCAGGTCGCGTTGGAGTTTGCCAGTTCGCGCTTCAGCCACTTCATCTGCTGTTCGCCGAGGATGCGCGATTGCGGCGTCACCGTATCCTGCATGCCAGGACCGTTGGCGCCGCGATAGGAGCGCATGTCGAGGAAGAACACGTCGAGCAGCGGCCCGTAGGCGATCTTGCGATAGACGCGGCCCGGTTCCGACGGCTCGTAGCGGATCGTCGTCATCTCGTGGAAGGCACGTGCCGCGCGTGCCGCCAGCACATGGATGTTTTTTTCCGAGTAGCGGTCGTCGGCGCTCAGGTTCTTCGAATCCGACCAGTTGTTGACCACCTCGCGATCGTCCCACTGGTAGAAGGTCGGGCAGATGGCGTTTAGCCCCAGCACGTTCTTATCCATCATGTTGTACTTCCACTGGCCGCGGTACTCGTCCAGCGTCTCGGCAACCTTGCGCTTTTCGTCGATGAGGACCTTGTTCTTCCACTTGCTGCCGCCGGGCAGCTCGACCTCGTCCTTCATCGGGCCGTCGGCATAGATGGTGTCGCCGGAATGCAGGAAGAAGTCGGGCGTATGCTTGCCGATCGTGGCATAGGTCTTCATGCCGGTGTCGTCGATGCCCCAGCCCTGGCCGGCGGTATCGCCCGACCAGGCGAAGCGGATGTCGCGTTTCGAGGCCGGCGCCGTGCGGAAGCGGCCGACGATCGGCTCGGAGACGGCGTTGATGTCGGCAAGATCGGCCGCGACCATGCGGTAGAAGATGTCCTGGTCGGAGGTGAGGTCGGTGAGCAGCCGCTTTACGGTGTAATCGCTGGCCGGCGACGTATCGAGCGGCGCAAGGCGCAAGGGATTGGCGAAATTCTCCGTCGACGAGACTTCGAACATGACGCGCGAAGGGCGGTCGGTCCGCGTCCACACCACGCCACTGGTTGCGTCGACATCGCCCGACTGGATGCCATGGGTGAAGGCGGGCCGCTGATTGGCGCGCGAATAATAGGGAAGCGCGAGGCCCGATACGCCGACGAGGCCGGCGGCGCTCGCCGACGTGACAAAAGCGCGGCGCGAAATCTTGTTCATGGCTGTCTCCTGGATGGCTTAAACGTCGCCGCCAAGGTCCAGCCTCAATGTTTCACGCACATCTCGAAACCATGAAGGTTTTCTGACGATCAACAGGCTGGCGAATCTCCCCCTCGAGGGGGAGATGTCGCCGAAGGCGACAGAGGGGGTCGTGTCGCGTGGAGCGCCAACCTCCTGCGTCGGCGATAAGGGGCCGAGCCCGGTCGGACCGACCCCCTCTGGCCGCTTCGCGGCCATCTCCCCCCTCAAGGGGGAGATTAGCGCTCGGCCGTCACAGCTCAAGCCGCCTGCGGGTTCGGCTCGAAGGCCGGACGGCTGGTGTTGATCAACAGCGAGATGCAGGCTGCGGCTATTGCCGTCATGCCGGCGATGAGGAAGGCAAGTTCGTAATTGCCTTGCAATTCACGCATGGTGCCGCCGAAGAAGGCAGCCGCCGCTGCACCCACCTGATGGCCGGCGACGATCCAGCCGAAGACGATCGGCCCGCTGCGGTCGCCGAACGCCTCGTTCGACAGCCTGAGCGTCGGCGGCACGGTGGCGATCCAGTCCAATCCGTAGAGCACGGCGAAGATGATCAAGCTGGTCGACGAAAAGCCGGAATAAGGCAGATAGATCAGCGACAGGCCGCGGATGCCATAATAGACGCCGAGCAGCTTGCGCGGGTCGAAACGGTCGGTGAGCCAGCCCGACAGCGTCGTGCCGATCAGGTCGAAGATGCCCATCAGCGACAGCAGGCCGGCGGCTTGCACCTGGCCGATGCCCATGTCGCCGCAAAACGCGATCAGGTGCGTTCCGACCAGTCCGTTGGTGGTGAAGCCACAGATGAAGAAAGTGGCGAACAGATACCAGAACACCCGCGTGCCGGCGGCACGACGCAGCGTGCTGAACGTGTGGGTGAGGAAATTGCCCTGCGAGGCCGGCGCAACCGGCGGCACGTCGTCGACGTCCGCGCCGTAGCGCACCATGCCGATCGCGGACGGCCGTTCCGGCACCAGCAGCCAGACCAGCGGCACCAGGCAGGCGGTGGCGACCGCAATGGCGATGGCGACAGGCTTCCAGCCGCCCGACTGGGCGAGCGCGGCGAGCAATGGCAGGAACACCAGCAGGCCGGTGGCGGCCGAGGCCGACATCAGCCCCATCACCAGGCCGCGATTGGTCTTGAACCAGCGATTGACGATGGTGGCGCCGAGCACCGTGGCGACCGCGCCGGAACCGACGCCGGAGAATACGCCCCAGGTGAGAAGCAGGTGCCAGGGCTGGGTCATCAACAGGCTGAGCGCCGTCGAGCCCGACATCAGCACCAGCGCCGCCAGCAGCGTGCGGCGCAGCCCGATCCGTTCCATCAGTGCCGCGGCAAACGGCCCGGTCAGGCCGTAGAGGAAGATGCCGATGGCCGCGGCGAGCGAGACGACATCGCGCCGCCAGCCGAAACTCTCCTCCAGCGGCAGCATCATGACGGCCGGCGCCGACCGCAGGCCCGCCGCGATCAGCAGGCACAGGAAAATGACGGCCACCACGACGAAAGCATAGCGCTGGCCAAACGGGCGGGATCGAGCTATCATGTTACTGACCGGTACGTTTCAATGCATGGGAGCATACGTACCGATCGGTAACATTGTCAAGCAGGCAACGGCACGTCCAAGAATGAAAAGCATTGAGCCAACGATCAAAGCGGATGAACGGCCCCGCGCGGGCGAAAAAATCCTTCGCGTTGCCCGCGACCTGTTCTACCGGCAAGGCATCAGGGCGATCGGCGTCGACGAGATCGTGCGGCGCGCTGGCGTCACCAAGCCCAGCCTCTATCGCAGCTTTCCCTCCAAGGACGAATTGGCCGCGTCCTATCTGCGGCAATACGACCTCGAGTTCTGGGCCCGCTTCGACGCGGCGGTGGCTGCCCATCCCGGCAATCCGCGCGCGCAGATCGCCGCCTTCCTGACCCGCATCGGCAAGCGCACGCAAAAGCCCGACTATCGCGGCTGCGGCATGACCAATGCGGCCGTCGAATATCCCGAACGTGGCCACCCGGCCCGCGTGGTGAGCGAGGCCAACAAGCAGGAATTGCGCCGACGCCTGCGCGCCATGGCGGCGGCAATGGGTGCCGGCGACGCCGATACGCTGGGCGACGGGCTGCTGCTTCTGATCGAAGGCGCCTATATCAGTGGCCAGCTGTTCGGGGCCGGCGGACCGGCGAAGTCTGTGGCCAGCAATGCCGACCTGCTGATCGAAGCGAGCTTGAAGAAATAGCGTTTGACGATACCGTGCGGCAGCCCCGAAACGGAGTTGCCCGCGATGCGTGCTCTTTTGCTGATCCCGCTTGCCCTCGCCGGCCTCTGCCAGCCTGCCCGGGCCGGCGCCATTTCCAGCGCCTACACCGATCTCGACTGGAAGAAGGACTGCGTGACCTACGCGCAAGCGGAGGAAGGCGACGGCGACTGGGCCAGTCTCGCCTGTTCGGGCTATCGCGGCTACCCGGTGCTGATCGCCTACGACGACGCGCGGGAATCGCTGTTTTATGGTTTTCCGCCCAGCAACATGACCCCAGTCTGGGAAAGTTTTGTCGCCTTCAACTCGGCGGCATCCAAACTCGAGTGGCGCATCGAGACGAACGGCGATCGCGCCGTCCCGTTTGCGGTCATTCATCGGCGCTCGATCAGCAATCCCGAGGTGGAGAACAAACCGACCGACGTGCTGATCGTCGCCAAGGTCGGCCAACCGGAGACCTATGAAGGCTGCACCGTCGGCCTGGTGCTGGCCACCGGCAACCCCGGCGCCAACGACCAGGCACGCAAGCTCGCCGACGAGAAGGCGCGGACCTTTGCCTGCGGCAAGGACAAGCGTGTGGTTATCGGCAACGCACCCGCTTTCGGCCGCGTCGATAATTAGGAGCGCGTCGCATTGAAAAGTAACGTCGGTCAGCGCTGCCCCTCAGTGCCCTGCCGGGCATTTCTCCCCGTATAGTGACGGGGAGAAAGACGCAGCCATCAATGGTTTCGCCAATTACCACCGTTGCTGAATGGGCGCCAAGGTCGAGGTCAGCGGGCTTCTCCCCGTTCACGGGGAGAAGGTGCCGGCAGGCGGATGAGGGGCGGCGCTACGCCTGAAGTTTGCCCGCAAATTTCAGGCGCTGGGCTACTTGCTTGCCTTGGCCCGTTCGATCGCCTCGACGATCATCTTCTTGGCGTAGGCGGCGTCGTGCCAGCCCTCGATCTTGACCCATTTGCCGGGTTCGAGATCCTTGTAGTGCTCGAAGAAGTGCTGCACCTGCTGGCGGGTGATGTCGGGCAGGTGCGTGTATTCGGTGACGTTCTCGTAGCGCAGCGTAAGCTTGGGCGACGGCACCGCGATGATCTTTTCGTCGAGGCCGGAATTGTCCTCCATCACCAGCACGCCGATCGGCCGCACATTGATGACGCAACCCGGCACCAGCGCCCGCGTGTTGCAGACCAGCACGTCGATCGGGTCGCCGTCACCCGACAGCGTGTGCGGCACGAAGCCGTAATTGCCGGGATAGCGCATCGAGGTGTGCAGGAAGCGGTCGACGAACAGCGTGCCGGCCTCCTTGTCCATCTCGTACTTGATCGGCTCGCCGCCGATCGGCACCTCGATGATGACGTTGATGTCCTCCGGCGGGTTCTTTCCGATGGCGATGGCTTCGATACGCATGGCTTTTGTCCCTCTTTCGATTGGAAACCGATAGCGGGCAGCGGCGCATGGTGCAATGCGGCGAATGGTACTGAAATCGGCTGAGGGTGCTGGCGAGAGGGGTATCGAGCCGTCACTCCCAGACGAAGGCGACCTTCTTCAGAGCCTTCTGCTCGAAAACCTCGACTCCCTCGGCGACGTCGCGGCCGCCGGCGCCGGCATAGAAGGTGAGCGCGTTCTGGTTGTCCTCCAGCGCCCACACCACCATGCCTTTCAGCCCGTGGTCTGCCAGTCGCGCCCGTGCTGCCGAGAATAGCCGGCTGCCGAGCCCGATGCCCTGATATTCCGGGCGCACGTAAAGTTCGTAGATCTCGCCCTGCTGCTTGAGCTCGCGGGCGCGGTTCTTGCCGATCGTGGCGTAGCCGGCAACCTTGCCGCCGATCTCGACAACCAGGACGGTGGCGGCGCGGCGGATGGCGTTCGCCCACCAGTCGGCGCCGCGGCGGTTGATCATCGATGTCAGCGTGCGATGCGGGATGATGCCGGAGTAGGCGCCGCGCCAGGCCAGCAGATGCACGTCGGCGATGGCGCTTGCGTCGCGCGGCTCGGCTTTCCTGATGTCGATGCTCAGCGTCTTCATGATTGGTTAACCATAAACCCGCATCGCCCGATTGCAAGAGTCCGGTCAGCGGCTCCCAAGCTTTCGCACAGACGATAGACGTGCCGTTGAGTGCTGAAAAAACCGTTCGTAGCGACTCAGATTTCGACCAGATGGTCGTCGAGTTCGTTGCTGTCGCCGGAAGAAACCGGGAAATGCTCGGCCAGCACCGCAGCCGTCGCTTCGATCGCCTTGATGAAGCCGTCGGCGAGACGATCGTCGCGGGCATGCGCGGTAAGGTCGCGGACGACGCCGTCCCAGACATCCTGGCCGACGCGGCTGTCGATGCCGCTGTCGGCGATCACTTCGGCGTAGTGCTCGGCGATCGAAACGAACACCAGCACACCGGTGCGCGCCGTGGTGCGGTGGACGTTGCGGGCGAGGAACTGCTTTATCGCATTGGCGTGCGCGGTCTGGTAACGCAGCCGTCTCGGCACCAGGTGGATGCGCAAGCCGGGCAGCGCCCACAACAGCACAAGTATCGAGGCCATCGCCAGAAGCTGGGCGATGACGAAATGCGGCACGCGGATCGACAGCCACCACGCTTCCAGCCCGTAGCTGACGGCGAGGCTGACGACGAGCATCGCCAGCGTCGCCATGAAGGCCGCCGGAAAGAAATAGCCGTCGCTGGCATAGGCGACCACGCAGTAGATTTCGCCGTCGGTGTTCGATTCGGCGACGCGGATCGCTTTCGCGATGCGGTCATGATCCTCGGGGCTGATCGGTCGAGTTGCCATGTCGTGTCTCACCAGCTTCCTGAAGATCCGCCGCCACCGGACGAGCCGCCGCCGCCCGAAAACCCGCCACCGCCTGAGCCGCCTCCGCCCGACGACCAGCCGCCCCCGCCGGACGACCAGCCGCCAGAAGATTGCCGGCCCGGCTCGAAAATCATGCCCAGCCAGCGATAGCGACCGGGGCCGATCTTCCGGCCGAAGATCGGCGGCAGGATGGAGGCGGCGATGCTGCCGAAGAAGATGATCGCCCAGATGCTTATGAAGATCGCAAAGAACAGATCGTCGGTGTTGAACGGCGGCTGCTGGTTGCGGGTCCCGCGCGCTTCCAGCTCTTCCGGATTGCCTTCCAGCACCATGACCATGTCGTCGACGGCCTTCATTATGCCGCCGGAGAAATCGCCGGCGCGGAAGGCCGGCACCATGTCGTTTTCGATGATCAGCCTGGTGTGCAGGTCGGTCAGCGTGCCTTCCAACCCGTAGCCGACCTCGATGCGCATCTTGCGGTCGTCTTTGGCGACCAGCAAAAGCACGCCATTGTCCTCGCCCGCCTGGCCGAGCTTCCAGGCGCGGAACAGCCGGTTGGCGTAGGGCTCGATTTCCTCGCCGTCGAGGCCAAGAAGCGTCGCGACGACGATCTGGTCAGAGCTCTCGGCCTCGAAATCCGCAAGCTTGCGGGTCAGCGCCGCCTCGGTTGCGGCGTCGATGATGCCGGCATTGTCGACGACCCGCCCGGTCAGGGCAGGCAATTCGGCGGCAAGGGTGGCGAGGGGGAGGAAGAGGGCTAAGTAGAGAAGGGCTAGAGCAACCGGCAGGAATGCAGGGCTTGCGTTCCGTCCCACCCCTCTTGAGGGGGAGATGTCCGGCAGGACAGAGGGGGGTGGGACGGAGTACAAGGTCAATGGAACTGCGCTCGCTAAGCGCCGATCACCCGCCCTGCTGCGTACCGAAATCGACCTTCGGCGTCTGCATCTTGTCTTCCTCGATGGTGAAGTTGGCGAACGGCTGATTGCCGCGGAACCACAGGGTCGCCCAAATCACCGACGGGAAGGTCCGCAGCGTCAGATTATACTCCCGCACCGCCTCGATATAGTCGCGGCGGGCGACCGAGATGCGGTTCTCGGTGCCTTCGAGCTGCGCCTGCAGCGCCAGGAAATTCTGGTTGGCCTTGAGGTCGGGATAATTCTCCACCACTGCCAGCAACCGCGACAGCGCGCTGGTCAGGCCGGCTTGACTGTCCTGGAATCTTTTGACCGCTTCCGGATCGCTCAGCGTGTCGGGCGTCACCGTCACCTGCGTCGCCTTGGCGCGCGCCTCGACCACGGCATCGAGCGTATCCTTCTCATGCGCCGCATAGCCCTTGACCGTCTCGACCAGGTTGGGAATGAGATCGGCGCGGCGCTGGTACTGGTTCAGCACCTGGCTCCATGCGGCCTTGGCGTTTTCCTCCGCCGTCGGAATTGTGTTGTAGCCGCAGCCGGCCAGCAGCGGCAGCACGATCGCCATCATCAGCAAGGCCGGCAGGTTGCGGAAGACGAAAGGGGAGGAAAGGGCAGGCATGGAAAATCCCTCAACAAGACTGACGGGCGAAGCATTACCACAATCCGCGCGCAAGAACATGACCTCAACCTGGGGCGCTGCTGGTGCTTTGGCATTCACTCTCAGGCCCTGTGATTGACCGGGCGAACAGGTTAAAGTCGCTGCGAAAACAGGGCATAGCCATGGCGGGACGCCAGGACAGCGACGACGAATCGCGCCGCATCATCGAGCGCGTGGCAAGTGAAACCGACCCGGCCTCGTCCGTTGCGCGGACCGCGAAGGGTGCGCGCGATGACGTCACTGCTGCAGACGCCGACCGGGCCGACCCGATCGAATATTGGGGCACGCGCATCGGCCGGGCGCTGGGGCTCATTGTCGGCATTGGCCTGTTGATCTGGCTCGTGCTTTTCATCATCCAGGGTTAGGAACCTCGTGAGCACCGAAGAACACGACGCGCCGCGCGCGGTCATCGTCATTTCCAGCCATGTCGCACGCGGCTCGGTCGGCAACCGCGCCGCGGTCTTTGCGCTCGAGACGCTGGGCTTTCCGGTGTGGGCGGTGCCGACCGTCATCCTGCCCTGGCATCCGGGCCATGGACGGGCGACGCGCATCGTGCCGCCGCTCGATCAATTCAGGGCGCTGATGGCCGATCTTGAGCGCGCGCCATGGCTGGGCGAGGTCGGCGCGGTGCTGTCCGGCTATCTCGGCGAAGGCGGTCAGGCCGACGCCGTCGCCTCGCTGGTCGGCGCGGTCAAGGCGAAGACGCCGGACGCCGTCTATATCTGCGACCCGGTGATGGGCGATTCGGGCGGGCTCTATGTGCCGGAGACGACCGCCACTGCGATGCGCGACCGGCTGATGTCGATCGCCGACATCGCCACGCCCAACCGCTACGAGCTGGAATGGATGGCGGGAGCGCCGCTGCCCGACCTCAAAGCGGTGATGGCGGCCGCCCTTCAGGCCGGGCCGTCGACCATGCTGGTCACTTCGGCGCCGGCGATGATGGCCGGCGGCACCGGCAATCTGCTGCTCAACGGCAACCAGGCGCTGCTCGCCGAGCATCGCCTCATCGACAAGCCGCCCAACGGGCTCGGCGACCTGACGGCGGCCGTCTATCTGGCGCGCATCCTGTCCGGCCAACCGGCGATCAAGGCACTGCAGTCGACCACGGCGGCGGTCTACGAGATCCTGGCGCGCACCGCCAAGCGCGGCGGCGACGAATTGCAGCTCGAAACCGATGCACAGAGCCTGTCGCACCCGATGGCGATGGTGCAGCTTCGCCATCTCCTGCATCCGGGGCGGGACAAAAGAGCGTGACCGTTGTCGGCGTCGACGGCTGCAGGGCCGGCTGGATCGCCGTTCGCCGCGATCCGGGCGCAGCTCCCTCGGCAGCCGTTTCTCCAAGCTTCGCAGCACTGCTCGACGCATTGCCGGCCGATGCGACAGTCGCCGTCGACATGCCGATCGGCCTGCCCGATGTTTCGCAAAAGGGCGGCCGCGGGCCGGAAGCTCTGGTGCGGCCGCTGCTTGGCAACAGGCAATCGAGTGTCTTCGCCATCCCCTCGCGTGCGGCGCTTTACGCGCATACGGACGGCTTCACCACGATCGACGCGTGGCATGCCGCGCATCGCCAGGCAAGCGAAGTCGCCAAGGCGACCTCCGATCCGCCGCGCGGCGTCTCGATCCAGGCTTTTGGCATCTTTGCCAAGATCCGCGAGATCGATGCCGTGCTGATCGCACGTCCCGAACTGCGCCGCCGCGTCTTCGAATCGCATCCGGAAGTCGCCTTCTGCCGGCTGAACGAGGATCAGGCGATGCGCTTGCCGAAGAAGATCAAGGGCGCCGTCAACCCGGCCGGCATGGCGGAACGCAAGGCGCTGCTTTGCCGGCACGGTTATGTCAGGGGCTTTCTCGACCGGACGCCGCCGCCAGGCGCTGCTGCCGACGACTTTCTCGACGCCGCAGCGATGATGCTGATCGCCGGCCGCATCGCCAGCGGCGAGGCAAGGCCGTTTCCGGATCCGCCGCTCACCGACCGTTTTGGCATCCCTGTGGCGATCTGGGCATGAATTTCTTCGCCCCGTCTATCGGCGAGCCAATCGCATTGGCGAATGGCAACCACGTCCTTCGCGATTCGGCATTGCTCGCGACCGGCTTTTGCCGCTAGAGCCTTCCTGACCTAAAGAGCTGCCGCCTAACCCCGAAAGGCTCCAGACGCCGCCAATGCCTCATCTCCCTGACCATCTGCTCACCGGCTACCGCAATTTCATGAGTGGCCGCTATCTCGCCGAAAGCGGACGCTATCGCTCGCTTGCTCGCGAGGGCCAGGCCCCCGAAACGATGATCATTGCTTGCTGCGACTCCCGCGCGGCACCCGAGGCGATCTTCGACGCTGGCCCCGGCGAACTCTTCGTGCTGCGCAATGTCGGCAATCTGGTGCCGCCCTATGCGCCCGACGACCAGTTCCACTCGACCTCGGCGGCGCTCGAGTTCGCCGTGCAGAGCCTCAAGGTGAAGAACATCGTGGTGATGGGCCATGGCCGCTGCGGCGGCATCCGCGCAGCACTCGACAGTACGGCCGCGCCGTTGTCGCCCGGCGACTTCATCGGCAAGTGGATGAGCCTGATTGCGCCGGCGGCCGAGACCGTGTCGTCCAGCACCTTCATGACGGCGACCGAGCGGCAGACCGCGCTCGAGCGCATTTCGATCCGCTATTCGATCGCCAATCTCAGGACCTTTCCCTGCGTCTCTATCCTGGAAGGCAAGGGACGGCTGTCGCTGCACGGCGCCTGGTTCGACATCTCGACCGGCGAACTCTGGGTGATGAACAAGGACACCGGCGACTTCGAGCGGCCGGAGATGACGTAGGAGGGTTGCATGGCATGCCGTTCGATCGCTTTGGCCGCAGCGGCGCTTCTGTTTTCAGTCATATCCGCCGGCGCCGACGACGGCGCGCTCATCGGCCGCTGGTATGCGGCGCTGCTGGTCGCCGATCGCACGGAACTGTCGGACCTGCTTGCCGACGACGTCCGGATAAAACTCGACGATCTCGGCGTCCTCCAGAGCAAGCAGGAATTCATCGCCTCCATCGACGACTGGGAGGGCGCAGTCGCCGGGGCTGAAATCCGGCATCGCATCGAGAAGACCGAAAGCGGCGTCACCACGGTGATCGCCTGTTATGATTTCCCCAACAACGACGTGCTGATGCAGGAAACCTTCGCGATCGCCGACAACCGCATCACAGCCAGCTCGCAGGCGGCGATCGCAGAAAACTGCGATAGCTACTGACCAGCCGCGATATTGCGTGCGGCAAGCCGGCGCCTTACATCGGTGACGATCCGCCTCATCCCGCCACGCAGCGAAAGCCCCTCACTTAACGGAAGAATGCCCATGCCGTCCGCCGTCGACCTCGCCGCCCATCCGCTGACCACCTGGCAAGGACCGCTCGGCTTGCCCGATTTCACCCGCATCGGCGACGGCGATTTTTCCGGGGTTTTCGATGCGGCATTGGCGGCGCATGAGGCCGAGATCGAGGCGATATCAGGCAATGCCGAGACCCCGACCATCGAGAACACGCTTGCAGCGCTCGAGCTTGGCGGCGAGGCGCTCGACCATGTCTCGTCGATCTTCTGGTGCCGGGCCGGCGCCCACACCAACGAGGCGATCCAGGCGCTTGAGCGCGACATCTCGCCAAAGATGTCGCGGCATTTCTCGGCGATCTCGATGAACGAGAGGCTGTTTGCCCGCATCGACGAGCTCTACCAGCGCCGCGACGCCCTGGAGCTCGATGCCGAAACGCTGCGGGTGCTGGAAAAGACCTGGAAAAATTTCGTCCGTTCCGGCGCCAGGCTCGACGCCGCGGGCAAGAAGCGGCTGGCGGCGATCAATGAGGAACTATCGTCGCTCGGCACGAATTTCGGCCAGAACCTGCTTGCCGACGAGCGCGACTGGGCGCTGTTTCTTGACGAGGCCGACACTGCCGGCCTGCCGGAATTCCTGAAAAGCGCGATGGCCGAGGCCGCCGAGATGCGCGGCCAGAAGGGCCGCTATGCCGTCACCCTGTCGCGCTCGATCTACGAGCCGTTCTCGACCTTCTCCGAGCGCCGCGACCTGCGCGAAATCGCCTTTCGCGCCTTCACCATGCGCGGCCAGAACGGCGGCGCCACCGACAACACCGCCGTGGTGCGCGACATGCTGCGTCTGCGCGCCGAAAAGGCGAAGCTGCTCGGCTATGCTTCCTATGCCGCGCTGAAGCTCGACGACACCATGGCAAAGACGCCGGAGGCGGTGCATAAGCTGCTCGACCCGGTCTGGGAAAAGGCGCTGGAAAAGGCCGCAAGCGATCAGATCGAATTGCACCGGCTGGCGGCCGAGGCCGGCAGCAACGAAGAATTCGCCGCCTGGGACTGGCGCTTCTATCAGGAGAAGCTGCGCGCCGAGAAGTTTGCCTTCGACGAGTCCGAGCTGAAGCCCTATCTGCAGCTCGACCGCATCATCGACGCCTGTTTCGACGTGGCGACAAAATTGTTCGGCATCAGCTTCGAGGAGAAGCAAGGCATCGCCACCTGGCATCCGGACGCGCGCGTTTTCATCGTCAGGAATGCCGACGGCAGCGAGCGCGGGCTGTTCCTGGCCGACTATTTCGCGCGGCCCTCAAAGCGCTCCGGCGCCTGGATGAGCGCGCTGAAGTCCGGCTACAAGCTTGGCGATGGCTCCAGGCCGGTGATCTACAACACCATGAATTTCGCCAAGCCGCCGGAGGGCGAGGCAGCGCTTTTGTCGGTCGATGAGGCCAAAACCCTGTTCCACGAATTCGGTCATGCGCTGCATGGCATGCTGACCGAGGTCACCTGGCCGTCGGTCGCGGGCACCTCGGTCAGCCGCGATTTCGTCGAGCTGCCCTCGCAACTCTACGAGCACTGGCTGACCGTGCCGGCGGTGCTGGAAAAGCATGCGCTTCACGTGACGACCGGCAAACCGATGCCGAAGGCGCTGGTCGACAAGATGCTGGCGGCGCGCACCTTCGGCGCCGGCTTCGCCACGGTCGAGTTCACCGCCTCGGCCTTGGTCGACATGGCCTACCACGCGCGGCCGGATGCCCCGGAGGAGCCGCTTCGTTTCGAAGCCGAAACGCTCGAGAAGCTCAACATGCCCGACACCATCGCCATGCGCCACCGCACCCCGCATTTCGGCCACATCTTTGCCGGTGACGGCTATTCGGCCGGCTACTATTCCTACATGTGGTCGGAGGTCCTCGACGCCGACGCCTTCGCCGCCTTCGAGGAGACGGGCGACCTGTTCAATCCGGCGCTGGCCGAGCGGCTCAGGAAAAACATCTATGCCGCCGGCGGTTCGAAAGACCCGGAAGAGCTCTATACCGCCTTCCGCGGCAAGATGCCGTCGCCCGAAGCGATGATGATCAAGCGCGGGCTGGTGTAGAGCAAGGGCCAACGGACCAATTGCTAATCTCGGCGGACCGACGATGTCTGATCACAAGCACCTCGCAGCAGGCCACCTTAACGCGGGGCGCTTGGGCCGCCACCCAACGCCTCGACGGCTTTCGCCAGCGCAGCCGGATCGCCTGAAATGCGCAGCGTCTTCAGCCGGGCGGTGCCGCCGGCAACGACAGAGACGGCCGATCGCGGCACTTCCAGCGCCTTGGCGACCAGCCGTTCGAGCGCCTGGTTGGCGGCACCGTTTTCCGGCACGGCACGGACGCGGGCCTTCAGATGGCTTCGCCCGTCTGCCGAGATCTCGATGCCTTCGAGCCTGTCCATCGCCGCTTTCGGCGTCAGCCGGACGAACAGGTCGACGCCGTCGTTACGCGAGCGAAACGGCCCGGTCATGGAACCGCCGTCAGATGACCAGCGGCGCCACCGTGGTGAGCAGGAACTGCCGCAGGAAGAACAGGATCAGAAGCAGGATGATCGGCGAAATATCGATGCCGCCGAGGTCGGGCAGGAAGCGGCGGATCGGCCGCAGCGCCGGCTCGGTCAGCCGGAACAGCATGTTGCTGACGCTATCGACGAACTGGTTGCGCGAGTTGACGACGTTGAAGGCGTAGAGCCAGGAGAAAATCGCCGAAGCGATGATGATCCACCAATAAATGTCAAGCGCCAGGACAATGGTCTGAATGAGGGCTATCATGCCGGTCTCCGATTGTTGCCGACATGTAGCCATTGCAGGCGGAGGCGGCAAGAGCCAGCTTCGCGGCACGGCAGGCCGGTGGCTGGCCGCCCGGCTTTTGGGCAAAACGCCGTCTTGACAGGAAACCGCCGCGCCCGATAAATGCGCCCATTCCGCTGGACGGGGCTGTAGCTCAGCTGGGAGAGCGCGTCGTTCGCAATGACGAGGTCAGGAGTTCGATCCTCCTCAGCTCCACCAGCGGATTTTCACCTCAGTAAAATCAAGAAGATAGCTGTACCGGCACCCCGAACGCGCTCTGGCGGGCTTTGAGCTTGGGGCTTAAACCTGGCCATCAAGCCATTCCCTCAGATCGGGGTCCTCGTGACCTTCAGGGATAGGCGGTCTCGTTCTGACGTACCAGATCACGCCAAATCCAACTGCCGCCCACGCGCCAGCAACCACGAATGTGATGATGTCAGTCACTTCAAACCCCTAAGCCCGACACATCATTAGCTCGACCGAAATCGCCCCACAAGAGCAAAATCAGGTCGTTGCGGAAGTGGGCTGGTGCCCAGCCAAGGGAAGTCCTGCTGTTGTCAGACGCCTAACTAAATCCAGCCGTTCTGCACGGCTGTCACAGCCGCTCACGATGGCCTGCTCTGCGACGATCCGATGGCATTCGTCAGACAGGTTTGCGCATTGCCGGCGGCGACACGGTTGAAGCGGCCTGCACAATCGGCATAGTAGGCCGGTCGTGAACCACGGGAGGGCCACATGAAGCTCGGATTGCTCACCGCACCGTTTGCCGACACCCCGCTTGGCGAGGTCGCCGACTGGGCAAGTTCTGCCGGCTTCGAGGCGCTGGAGATCGCCTGCTGGCCGAAATCCTCAGGCGCAGCCCGGCGCTATGCCGGCACCAGCCATGTCGACGCCGCCTCGACCTCGACCTCGCAGGCCAAGGAAATCGCCGCCGCACTGGCGGAAGAGAACCTGTCGATCTCCGGCCTCGGCTTTTATCCCAATCCGCTGCATCCCGATGCCGCCCACCGCAAGGCCGTCGTCGATCATTTGAAGAAGGTGATCGTGCTGGCGAGCCATATGGGCGTGCCTGTCGTCAACACCTTCTGCGGCGGCGACGCCTCAAAAACCATCGACGCCAACTGGCAAGAGGCACTCAAACTGTGGCCCGATATCATCGCCCATGCGCGCGACAACGGCGTCAAGCTGGCTTTTGAGAACTGTCCGATGATCTTCAGCTACGACGAATGGCCGGGCGGCCACAACATCGCCTATTCGCCCTATATCTGGCGCCGCATCCTCGAGGCATGGGGCGGCGACGTCGGCATGAACTTCGACCCGTCGCATCTGGTCTGGCAGATGATCGACCAGGCCCGCTTCATCAGGGAATTCGGCCCGTACATGCTGCATGTCCATGCCAAGGACCTGATGATCGATCATGATGGCCTTTACGAGCGCGGTATCCTCTCGGCCGGCATGGGCTGGCAGGTGCCGCGCATGCCGGGGCTTGGCGATGTCGACTGGAATGTGATCTTCTCCGGCCTCTACCGCGCCGGCTACGACGGAGCCATCATCATCGAACACGAGGACCGGCGCTTTGAGGGAAGCGACGACGACGTCAAGCGCGGCTTTCTGCTCGCCCGCGACGTGCTGCGCCCCTTCGTGAAATGAGGCCCCTTTTCGAACTGAACTGAAAACAAGGTGGAGGAAGACTGAAATGAAAAAATATCTGGCAATGGTCCCGCTGCTTGCCGGCGCGGCGTTTCTGGCTTCGGTGGGCATCTCGTCCGCGGAAGCCAAATACACGATCGGCGTCTCCAACACGGTGCAGGGCAATGGCTGGCGCGAGGAGATGATCTGCGCCATCAAGGCGCAGGCGCTTGCCTCCGGCGAGGTCACCAAGCTCAACATCGCCCATCGCAACACCGACGCCGCCGGCCAGCTCGAGGATATCCGCAACCTGATCAGCGCCAAGGTCAACGCCATCGTCGTCAACCCGGCCGATCCCGCCGGCATCAAGTCAGCGCTTGAGGAAGCCACCAAGGCCGGCATCGTCGTCGTCGCCGTCGACCAGGCGGTCACCGAGCCTTCGGCCTACATCATCTCCAACAACCAGGAACAGTATGCCTATCTCGGCGCCAAATGGCTGTTCCAGCAGATCGGCGGCAAGGGCGACGTCGTCTATATGCGTGGCGCCGCCGGCGCCTCGGCCGACAGCGACCGCGACAAGGGTTTTAAGAAGGCGCTTGCCGAATTCCCCGACGTCAAGGTCGTGCATGAGGTCTTCACCGGCTGGCAGCAGGACCAGGGCAAGCAGCAGATCCTCGACTTCATCGCCACCGGATCGCCGTTCAACGGCATCTGGACCTCGGGCATCGACAATGTGATCGTCGATGCGCTGGTCGAGTCGCAGACGCCGCTGGTGCCGGTGGTGGGCGCCGACAATGCCGGCTTCGTCGGCCAGCTGAACTCGGTCGAAGGCCTTGTCGGCGCGGCGGTGACCAATCCTGGTTCGATCGGCGGCGCTGGCGTGACCCTGGCCCTGCAGATCCTGAACGGCAAGAAGCCGGCGGAGCAGACCGTTCTCGTCGAGCCGCAGCTGTGGGAGAACGCCACCGAAGAGGGCAAAGCCAAACTGAAGAGCGTCGCCGATCCGTCGCTGAGCCCGGAATGGCCGGTCTCGATCTCCATTCCGGAATGGACCACCTACACCAAGGAGCAGATCATCGCCTGCAAGGGCCCTGGCGAGTAATCGCTGCCGCGCTTCTGCCTTCTCCCCTTGTGGGAGAAGGTGGATCGGCGCGCAGCGCCGAGACGGATGAGGGGTGCTGGAAGGAATGAGAAGTTGGTGTTCCCTGGAACACCTCTCATCCGACCTCGCTTCGCGAGGCCACCTTCTCCCACAAGGGGAGAAGGCAGGATCGCCATTTTAGACAACTTGCAACGAGAGCAACGCGATTTTGACCACCAACCCTCTCCTGGACGCCACCGGCGTCGTCAAGACTTACGGCGCAGTGGTGGCGCTGCGCAACGCGTCGCTGTCAGTTCTGCCGGGTGAGGTTCACGCGCTGATGGGCGCCAACGGCGCCGGCAAATCGACGCTGGTCAAAATCCTCACCGGCGCCATCCGCGCCGATGCCGGACGTATCCTGATCCGCGGCGAGACGCGCGACGTGCGCTCGCCCGCCGATGCGCGCCGCGCCGGCCTGCTTCCCGTCTACCAGGAACCGTCGCTCATCCCCGATCTCGACGTCGCCTCCAACCTTCGCCTGACCGACACGCCGGTCGAGCCGTTCCGCGCTTGGGTGCGCGAACTCGGCATTCCCGACCTCGACATCCGCGACATCGCGCGCGACATCCCGCTGGCCGTGCTGCGCGTGCTCGATCTGGCGCGCGCGCTGGCGGTCGAGCCCGACGTTTTGCTGCTCGACGAGATGACCGCGGCACTGCCGGCGAACCTTGCCGAAAAGGTGCTTGAGGTCGTTCGCCGCCAAGGCGACAGCGGCCGTTCGGTGATCTTCATTTCCCACCGTTTCGTCGAGATATCGGCGCTTTGCGACCGCGCCACCGTGCTTCGCGACGGCGAGACCGTCGGCGTCGTCGACATCGAGCCGGGCGTCGAGGAGCGCATCGTCGAGATGATGCTCGGCGCCAGGATCGAAAAGACGCGCGTGACGGCGCGCCAGGCGGGCCAGGCCGCTTCGCCTGGGGATAGCCGTCCACGCCTCGGTGTGGCGAACCTTCGTGTCGGCACCAAGCTCAACGACGTCTCGTTCGATCTGGTGAACGGCGAAGTCGCGGGCGTCGTCGCGCTCGAGGGGCAAGGCCAGGACGAGCTGTTCGCCGCGCTCGCCGGCTCGATCCGCCCATCCGGCGGCACGATCGAGGTGGACGGGCAGCCGGTGAAATTCGCGCATCCGGCGGATGCGATCCGCGCCGGCATCGCCTATGTGCCCGGCGACCGCACCGAAGCCCTGACCATGCAGCGCTCGGTGCGCGAAAACATCGCACTCCCGTTCAGCGCCGCCTTGCGCAACTGGGGGCCGATCAACATGGCGCAGGAACGCTCCAGGGTCGTCAGCGCGATCGAGCGTCTGCAGATCGACACCCGCGCCCAGCGCGAGGTGCAGCGGCTGTCCGGCGGCAACCAGCAGAAGGTGACGATCGCCCGCTGGATCGCCGCCGAGGCACAGACCATCCTCTGCTTCGACCCGACGCGCGGCATCGATGTCGGCACCAAGCAGGAGATTTATAAGCTGCTGCGCGAACTCGCCGACCAGGGCAAGTCGGTGCTGTTCTATACATCCGAGCTCGAGGAGGTGCAGCGTGTCTGCGATCGCGTCATCGTCATCTTTGGCGGGCGTGTCGTCGATGTCTTCCCCGTCGAACTCGCCGACGAACCGGCACTGATGCGCGCCGCTTACGGCTTGCCGCGCGGCGCCAAGGTGGACGTCGGCATCCTTGCCGACATCCACTCGAGCCCGGTGGCGAAACCTTGACCCGCCTCGTCCGCCGTCAGGGCTGGGTCGCCGGTCTGCTTGTCCTGTTCGCGGTCCTGCTGGTGATCACCAGGCTCATCCAGCCGGGCTATGGCAGCGGCGATTTCGGCTCGCTGGTGCGCGCGGTGCTGCCTTACGCCTTTGCCGTGGCCGCCCAGACGATTGTCGTCATCGCCGGCGGCATCGATCTTTCCGTCGGCGCGATGATGGCGCTGACCAGCGTCACCGCCGCCTCGATGATGGACGGCGCCAGCGAGGAATACGCGCTTTTTGTCGTTCCGTTCGTGCTGGCGATGGGGCTGGTGCTGGGCGCCGTCAACGGCATGCTGATCGTCGTCACTCGCGTGCCCGATATCGTCGTCACGCTGGCCACCCTGTTCGTCCTGCAGGGCGCGGCGCTGTTGGTCCTCGGCGCGCCCGGCGGCGCGGTGGCCGAATGGCTAAGGGCGACCATCGTCGGCACCGTCTCGATCCCGGGCTTGCCAGAAATCTCTGCCTGGATACCGAAGGCGCTGGTGCTTCTTGTCGTCTGCCTGTGCATCATCTGGATACCGCTCAAGCGATCAAAACTCGGCCTGTCGATCTACGCCATCGGCAGCAGCGAACTCGCCGCATTTCGCAGCGGCGTGCCGGTCGCGCGCACCAAAATCATCGCCTATGCCCTGTCGGGGCTTTTCGCTGCCATGGGCGGGCTGGCGCTGACCATGAGCACAGGCATCGGCGCCCCTATTCCCGGCCCCTATCTTCTCGCCAGCGTGGCGGCGGTGGTGCTCGGCGGCGTCGCGCTTGGCGGCGGCAAGGGCGGCCTGCTCGGCCCGATCGTCGCCGTCTTCGTGCTGCGGCTGGTGCGCACCGACCTGACGCTCTTGGCCATCGATCCCAACGTCACCGCAATCATCGAGGGCGCGATCATGGTCGCCGTCGTCATGTTCGGCGCCTTTATTACGATGAGGGGGCGGCAATGATGAGCAATGGCGCAAGGCTGGTTTACGGAGTCGGCGATCCACGGCGCCCCCCTCTGTCCTGCCGGACATCTCCCCCACTTGGGGGGAGATTGGACGGCGCGACGGCTTTCGCCAATTGTCGACGTTGCAAGAATGAGCGAGGCGCCGAAGCTGCCAATCTCCCCACCCGTGGGGGAGATGTCCGGCAGGACAGAGGGGGGCGCCGTAGAACGCCATCCTCTCCCGGCATCGCGCCACCCCAATCGCGAGCAACCTCATGAGCACAACCGCGATCCAACCCGTCCCCTTCGGCCGCCGCCTCAAGCGCTTCATGGCCGACCGGCCGCTGATCCCGCTGATCATCCTGCTGGTCATCCTGGTGGTGGTCCTGCAGATCCTGCGCCCCGGCATCGTCAACGAGCGCTGGCTCGCCAACACCGTCAAATTCGCCATTCCGCTGGCAATTCTGGCCGGATGCCAGACCATGACCATGTTGACCGGCGGCATCGATCTGTCGGTCGGAACCGTGGCGACGATGAGCGCCTTCATCATGGCGACGCAGGTCGTCAACCATGACCCGGCGGTGGCGATCCTGATCGCCTTGGTGCCGGCGGTGCTGATTGGGCTGGTCAACGGCATCGGCGTCGGCGTGTTTCGCGTGCACCCACTGATCATGACGCTTGGCACCAGCCTGATCGGCACCGGCTGCCTGCAGGTCTATCAGCGCACCGTCATCGCTTCGGGCGCCAAGATTCCGCCCTTCCTGGCCTGGTTGGGCACTGGCCTCACCTATGGCGTGCCCAACGCGCTGCTGCTGTTCGTGCCCATCGCCGTCCTCATCGTCTTCACCTTGAACCGCACCGGCTTTGGCCGCCTGCTTTACGCAGTCGGCGACAATGAAGGGGCGGCACGCCTGTCCGGCGTCCGCTACTGGCAGGTCATCACAGCGCTCTACGTCATCTCCAGCGTGCTCGCCGGCATCACCGGGCTGCTCTATATAGGCCTGATCAAGGCGCCGTCGCTGTCGCTGGCCGAGCCGCTGGTGCTGCCTTCGGTAGCGGCCGCGGTGATCGGCGGAACCTCGATCTTCGGCGGCCGCGGCGGCTACACCGGCACGATCATCGGGGCGCTGATCCTCACCGTGCTGACGACCCTGCTGACCATCCTGCAAATGCCGGAAGGCGCGCGGCGGATACTGTTCGGGCTGATCGTGCTGTTCGTGACGGCGGCGTATTTGCGGATTATTGAGGATCGGTAGGGGTGGAGGCTGGAGCCGGGGGGCTGCTTTTGACCGAAGCAGACTCTCGCAAACGCAGCCGTGCATGACAGCTTTGCGCGCTGTCGCATTAGATTAGATGCAGTGTCGAACCTTACGAATGTCGGCACGGTTTTGGCGATGGCCTAAGCGCGGAAAGCAGGGCGGCAGGCGGCACAAACCGCCGAAACCTCCGGCGGAAGTCCGTCACCCAAAATCATAGCCACCACGGCCCTGGCCGCATGGATACCCTACGCCGCCTGAACGATCTCGACCAGTTCAACGTCGAACACCAGATCCTTTCCGGCCAACGGATGATTGCCGTCGAGCTTGACGCTGGCGTCGTCGACGCCGACGACCGTCACCTGCATGGGGCGCCCTTCGGGGGTTCTGGCCTGCAGTCGAGTACCGATATCGATGTTGATGTTGTCCGGCACCCTCGCGCGGTCGACGGTCATGACCGCTTCGGGACGGTGGGGGCCATAGGCGGCATCGGCGGGAACGGTGACGGTGCTTTTCGCGCCGACCTCCATGCCCTCGACATGGGTCTCAAGGCCGGGGATCACTTGCCCTTCACCGAGCTTGAATTGCAGCGGTTCGCTGCCGGAAGAATCGAATTGAGTGCCGTCGGCTAGACGTCCAGTATAATTGATGCGCACGGTGTCGCCATTCTTGGCCTGTGTCATGGCAGTCATCCTTTGGGATTTTTGAGGGACCGGCCAGAGTTCACGGTCCCGTTTTCGATCATCCACGCACTAAGGTGCGCGGCGCGAAACTCTAAAACTAGGGGCTTGGCTGCCGATGTAAACCCAGAATGCCAATTCAGCCACCTGCGTAAAGACAAGTCGCGGAGGCCGACTGGGATCTGTTCGCCAAGGATCTGGGGCGCGCATTTTCGAGCATGTCGTGGCGACAGAGATTGCGAAGACTCTGATCGGCCACCCACCCCGCGGTTTTTGGCGTTTGCTGATGTTGAGCGACGTCAGCTTTCGCCCAAGCGCATCAACCTTCAACAGCCAAGCTCCCCTGCTCCGCCTCCCCCGCATTAGGATCCCCCGGCGCCGTCGCCGGTCACCTGGCTCGTGTTCCCTCCGCGCAAGCCATGGCGAGTCGCTATGGCATCGTGCACGGAAGACGCCACCGCCTTTACGGCAAGTTCGTGATCAATTGAATGACCCTCTGCCATTGCGGCCCTCATCCTGAAACGCAACTTGCCTTTAGGCAAAACCACGGCCGCAATTCTTTTGCAACTACAGCTTGAGATATGCTTGGTCATTGATGATCGAGGACGGGAGCTACTACACTACTTGATCCTGCAGGAAACTGATCGATCATGGAGTAAGGTCACTTCCGCCAGAGGCAGCTCTTCTGGGTGCTTTTAATATGCAACTTTGAACCGCGAAGGCCGCCCTCAGCCGGCTCCCAGATATGTTTCAGCAATGCCGATGCTAGTCGACGTCGCGTCGGTACGCTCCTAGCTGGCCCAAGCGTAGAAGACGGCGAACAGCAGAAGCCACACCGCATCGACAAAATGCCAGTACCAGGATGCCGCCGTCGTGATGAAGCCGCCGCCGCCGGCTGAGCGCGCGCGGATCACCCGATATGCGGCGATCGACAGCAACAAGATGCCGATAACGACGTGCAGGCCGTGGAAGCCAGTCGTAAGGAAGAAGATCGAGGGATAGACACCGTCGCGGAATCCCACCGAGGCGAGGCTGAATTCCCGAAGCTGAAGGCCGACGAACACGCCGCCGAGCGCGATCGCCACGGTAAGCCCGATAGCCGAAAGCTGCCATCGCTCTTTCAGAAGCCAGTCATGCGCCGCTGCGACGCAGACCCCCGACGCGAGGAGGATCACTGTGTTGAGAAGCGGGCCGCCCCAAGGGTCGTCGGGGCGCATCGGCGTAGGTGGCCATGAGTTGAACCCCGCGATCTCCGGATAGATCGCGTATCGTAGGTAGACGGCGAACAAGGCGGCGAAGAACGCTACCTCGGACGCGATTAAGGCGATGATCGCGATCCTCGGGCCAAAGGTGTTTTGCGGACCATTCGCACGCTCACCACTCGTCGCCCGCGACCACGCTGTCAGAGCGATGAACAATGGCAGAAGCCCCACCGCGATCACGAGCGGACCGAGTACCGCGATGCTGCCGGCCAGCGTGCCGAACAGCGACGGGTGGAAGAGCGCGAGACCGGCGCACGCTAGCAGGAACAGCGAGACAGCAATCGCGACAGGCCATCGGCCATCCGTGCCGCCGACCTCGGTGACAGTCTTGCTCACGCGCCTGCCTCCGCGCCCGCCGTGCCACGCGGACGCGCCATCTCGGGATCGTCATCCCATTCATGCGTGAAAGCCGGGCCCCACACATCGCGGGGGGCCGGCGCGCCACGCCGCAGCGAGACCGCAAGCATCACCAGGAACAGCAGCGTGGAGGCGAGCGCGAGCACAGCGCCGAGCGACGCAATCATATTCCAGCCCAAGAAACCGTCCGGATAATCCGCGATGCGCCGTGGCATTCCTGCCAGTCCGAGGAAATGCATCGGGAAAAACAGAAAGTTGGTACCGATGAAGAAGCACCAGAAATGCAACCGTCCAACCCACTCCGGGAACATGCGTCCGGTCATGCGCGGGAACCAGTAATAGAAGCCCGCGAAGATCGCATAGGTCGCGCCGAGGCTCAGCACATAGTGGAAATGCGCGACGACGTAGTAGGTGTTGTGCAGCACTTGATCCGCGCCGGCATTGGCAAGCACGATCCCCGTCGTGCCGCCGACCGTGAACATGATGATGAAGCCCAGCGCCCACAGCATCGGCACGGTGAGGCGGATCGACCCACCCCACATCGTGGCAATCCAGGCGAACACCTTGATGCCGGTTGGCACCGCTATTACCATCGAGGCCAGCGTGAAGAAGGCACGCGGCGCGAAGCCTACACCTACGGTGAACATATGGTGCGCCCAGACGATGAAACCCAGCGCCGCAATTGATGCCATCGCCAGCACCATGCCGGGATAACCGAAAATCTGGCGACCTGAGAACCGCGAGACGATCTGGCTGATGATGCCGAAGGCCGGCAGGATCATGATGTAGACCTCCGGATGGCCGAAGAACCAGAAGAGGTTCATGAACAGCATCGGGTCTCCGCCGCCGGCTGGATCGAAAAAGGCGCCGCCGAAATTGCGGTCGGCAAGCAGCATCGCCAGCGCGGCCGCCAGCACCGGCATGGCGAGAAGCAGCATGAGCGACGAAATCAGGATCGACCACACGAACAGCGGCATGCCGAACAGCGGCAAGCGATCCTCGCGCATGTTAAGGATGGTAGTGACGAAATTGATCGCGCTGATCACGGAAGAAATGCCGGCCAAGTGCAGCGCGAGGATCGTCATGTCGACCGACGGTCCGGGCTGGCCGTCTATTCCCGACAGCGGCGGATAGAGGCTCCAGCCGGTACCCGTTCCGTCGCCGACCAGCAGCGACCCGATCAGCATGATCAAGGACAGCGGCAGCAACCAGAAGCCGAGACTGTTCAGTCCCGGAAAGGCCATGTCGCGCGCACCGATCATCAGCGGGACGAACCAGTTGCCGAAGCCGCCGATCAACGCCGGCATCACCATGTAGAAGATCATGATTAGGCCATGCGCGGTGATCAGCGCGTTCCAGGACTGGCCGTTGACGACATAGTCCATGCCCGGCTGCGCCAGTTCGAGCCGCATGTAGCCCGAGATCGCGCCGCCCAGGGTCCCCGCCATGATCGCGAATCCGAGATAAAGCGTGCCGATCGCCTTATGGTCGGTGGTGAACAGCCAGGCCGCAATCGACCGGCACTCGGGCCTATGTTCGGTGGCGCTCATTTCGCCACCTGCGCTGATATAGCGGCGGCGCTGACGACCGGATATCGCGTTGCAGCGTCCCGCACCCAGGCGTCGAAATCAGGCTGCGCCATGGCCTCGATCGCGATCGGCATGAAGGAGTGATTCAGACCGCAGATCTGGTTGCACTGCCCGTAATAGACGCCCGGCTTCTCGACGCGTGTCCAGGTTTCGTTGAGGCGCCCGGGCATGGCGTAAATCTGTAGGCCCAGTGCCGGCATGAAGAAGGAGTGCACGACGTCCGACGATGTCACCTGTATGCGCACGACAGCGCCGACCGGGACAACCATCCGATTGTCGACCGCTAGCAGACGCGGTTCACCGGCCGGAACGGAGGCCGGCGGCAACATGATGGAATCGTATGCGAAGCCGCCATTGTCGGGATAGGAATAACGCCAGAACCACTGATGGCCGCTGGCCTTTATCGTCAACTGTGCGTCGGGAATATCGCTCTCATAGGCGAGCAGCTGGAGCGACGGCGCGGCGATCGCGCCCAGCACCAGCACCGGCGCGATAGTCCAGCCGAATTCCAGCCAGGGCATGCGCGTGACTTTTGACGCCGTGGGGTGCCGGCTCGCCCGGAAGCGCAAGAGCGCGAAACCGATCAGCATGGCGACGAGCGCGACGATGCAGACGCCGATCAGCAATATGTGGTCGTGCAGCGCAACGATCCGCTCCTTCGTCTCCGAGGCTGAGACGCCGAAACTTGTCTGCCAGTTCGCCGGCGCCTGCGCCAAGCCGTGCCGTGCGTCGAGCATCATTGCGGAGACAAAACCGAGGAAAACAGTGCCCCGCCCGCGCATGACATCTACGCCTTCAGCAGGGAGATGAGATGCGCGCCGAGGCGCGCACTGAGCGCCGCAATGGTGAGCGTGGGCGCATTCGCCGTGATGGACGGGAAGACGGACGAGCCAACGATGTAGAGGTTTGGATGGTCGTGGCTCTTCAGGTCCCTGTCGACGACCGAGGTGAGCGGGTCATCTCCCATGCGTGTCGTGCCGCCCATGATCGCGCTGTCAGCGATCGGGCCGAGCTGCTTGATCTGCGTGGCGCCGAGTGCAGCCATGAGCTTGTTCTGCACATCGCGCGCGACCGCCAGCCCGCGCGCCGTGTAGTCGTCAGACTTGAAGGCGATGTTCGGCCGCGGAATGCCGATCCCGTCCATCTGATTGCTCAGCGTCACGCGATTGTCCGGATTGGGAAGCATTTCGGCAGAGCTGCCAATGATCAGCTCCCGCGCGACGTGCGAACGGACTGCCGCCTTCAGCGCATCGCCGCGCAGGCCCTGTTTGATGAAGGTCGTCGCAGCCTGGAACGGACCGACCGCCCGCGCCCAGCCCTCGTTGGAAGGCGAGATGCCGATGGCCGCACGCTCGTTGCGGAAATCGCCGTCCCGAAGCTCGGCAATGCCACCGGTCGAGACCGGTCCGCGATAGGTGAACACGGGATCCCTGGTCAGTCCCTGAATGCCGACATCGATCTGCGACAGCAGATTGCGGCCGACCTGGTCGGAACTGTTCGCCACGCCCGTCGGCGCATTGTCTCCCGTCGAAAGCAGTAGCAGCTTTGGCGTCTCAATGGTATGCGCCGCGATGACCACAATTTTTCCGGTCGCGCTGCCCTCGCTGCGATCCGGGCGACGGTAACGCACTTCGGCAATGCGTTTGTCCGGACCGACGACTAGCTCGTGCACCACGGCCTGCGGCTCGACATGCGCGCTGGCGCGCTCCGCGATGGCGAGATGATGCGTCGCGTCGTACTTCGCCTGGATGGGGCAGATCGGCACGCAACTCGCATTGCCGCAGCATTGCGGGCGGCCATCCCGCCACACCGAATTGCGCGCCTGTGGAAATGGCAACACCGAGTAGCCGAGCGCCTTGGCAGCGATGCCGACCTGCTTGTCGGCATAGGTCATGGGGATCGGTGGCATCGGAAACGACTTTGAGCGCGGCGCGCCGAAATCGGCGGTGTCGTCGCCCGCGACGCCGATCTCTTCCTCGGCGGCCTGATACCACGGCTCCATGTCGCCATAGGCGATAGGCCAATCGACGCCGACGCCGAACTTCGAGCGCATCTTGAAATCGTTTGGCCGGAACCGCGCGGCGAGCCCGCCCCAGTGCCACGTGGTGCCGCCGACGATCCTCGCCTGCTGTCCCCTAAAGGTGTCCGGCCCAGCCTCGACATAGTAGGCGGAGAAGTCGGATTCTTCCGGCTGCGGCGCATAGGGCTGGTCGGGGTAAGGCGAGTTCTGGCCCTTCGCGGACGAGTACTGGAATCGTGTCACAGCGGTGCCGCGATCGACGCGCGGTCCCGCCTCGAGGAACAGCACGCTGAACCCTGCTTTCGCGATAGCCGCGCCGGCAAGCGCCGCGGCTACGCCTGAACCGACAAACACGACATCGGCGGACGCCGGCGCGGTCATTCGGAAAACCGTCCGGGCGGCGGTGCGTTCGCCCACGCGCCAAAATTCGTGTCGCATCGCGTCGGCGGCTTGGTGTAACCGCAGGCATGCCAGACGAACGCATCGAGATAGGTAAGGACGCGTTCTTCCGAGCCGTGCATGATGCTACCCGTATACCAGGCTTGGATGAGCGATTCCGACAGCGGTTTCAGCCCCGCCGACGCAATCGCGCTGTCCCATTCTGTCTCGGGCTGTTCCGTCACGATCGCATGCAGTTTTCCGAGATCGGCGGCGTCAGCGGAGAATGCCTGCAGGAACAATTCCGGCAGCGTGGCGTCGCTCGGCGACATGCCCGTCAGTATGCCTGTCAATTCGCGAAACGCGCCGGGCTCGATCGCGCTGCTCAAGGCGACCTGGCTACGGGCCGCGGCGGGCAATCCGAAGAATGCTGCGAGCGTCGAGACGGCAATGAGAAGCTCGCGTCGCCGCACTGTTGCCGACGCAGAATGATGCGCCGCCGGCTGACCTACCTGCTTGGGCAGACGCGCATCGTCACTGCCAGCCATCGGTACCCTCAAGGCGAGCCTCTGCTGAAACAACCAGGCCGCACGCTATCTGAAGCTACGGCTCAATCTGAGCTTGGTCAATCGACCCTTTCAAGCTCAGAACAGTCGAGCCAGAGAGCTCCACATTTGAGATCAAAAGCGCCGCTTGGGCCTGACCTTGCACGCGGCGACCTATCCATGCGGTGGTCGTCCTCAGGAGGGAATAACTAAGCCGTCGGCCGGAAATAGCCGATGTCGAGCTTGCCTTGCCACCAAACATGCGGTCCGTCAGGCCCCCTCCACAGCGTTAATCATCGCGCACGTTCCCCCTGATCAGCGCGAAAATCAGCGTGGAGCGATCTCTGCGACGAGATCGTTCGTCGTCTTGACCCCCGCCATGAAGCCGGCGGCATTGAATTCGTTCATGACGAAGAAAGCGCCGACGCCGCGTGTCGGTGCAATCGCAACATAGAGAAACATCCCTTGCAGGCCGCCGCTCTTCTGGAGGATGAGCGGGCTATGCTCGGTGGGGAGCATGATGACCCAGCCGAGACCCATGGCGTCCATCGGGCCGCCGTCATCCAGCCCCACCACCGACGCGAGCCCGTCCCGGTACAAAAAAGCCGCGTGGTTCAAAAGCCGCAACTCGGCATCGGCCGCAGAAGGCTTGTTCTCGACATGCCAGTTCATCCAGCGCAGCAGGTCGTCCGCGGTCGAGTACAATCCACCGGCGCACTCCATGGCTGTGCTCGTCGGCACGATGGGCATGGCACTGCCGTCGAAGTTATGGCCCTGCATCAGGCGCGGCTCGTCCTCCGGTCTTGCGTTGAAAACAGTGTCTTTCATGCCGAGAGGATCGAGGACACGCTCCCGAAGGAGCTCGGCATAAGGCTTTCCAGAGACATTCGCGAGCGCCGCTCCAAGGAGGTCGTATCCGAAGTTCGAATAGAGAACGGCCGTGCCCGGCGCGAACAGCAGCGGATTGTCCTTGAGGGCGGCAATCTGCGCCTCTTTGGTATTCGTAGAGAAGGGGTCGGAGGGGGGCGCCTCGGCCACTGGCACCTCCCGCGGAAGGCCGGAAGCTTGCGCGACGAGATCGATCAGGCGGAGGGCGCGGCCATCCTTCTCAGGGAGCGTGACGTCCCAGCCAAGGCGATCCTGCAGCCGGTCGGTGAGCTGTACCTTGCCGTCGATCGCCAGCGAGGAAAGCACACTGCCGCAGAACACCTTGCTCACGGATGCGATGCGGAACATTGTGTCGCCGTCGGGCACTTTTTCACTCCCGTCGGCAATCTTGCCGAAACCGGCCAAGGCCGTCTCGCCGTTGCGCACGGCGCCGAAGATCAGGCCAGGCACTTCGGTGGAGAGATACAGGATCGTACCGTTGAACTGCACCGCTTCCGTCAGCAGCTTGTCCTCGGCATGTCCATAAGAGGGAAGGGTGACGGCTGCGATTGCCGTCAAAGCGATGGCCATAAGTCGGCGCGATCGAGACAAACGCATTGCCGAAATCCTTTGATGAAGCTGCAGAATAAAATCTTCGGAAAAAGGGCCGCCGCATAGTATCTTACCATCTCTCCAGAAGCAGGAGATGTCAATAGAATGAACCGAAGGGGGTAATCGGCGGCGGTAGCGTAGTTTCGGCGGCTATTTGCGCTACAGTCCTGCCGTATTTCTTGTCCTTCGTCAGTTGATCGGGGCTGATCTCTTCATTGGCAAACCGACCCGCGGGTAATTTAGAAGATATGTGAAGCGCCGTCGGCAGGAGTGAGTGCTGTAGCGTCGAACAACTTACAATAGGCGGATCTGCGTCGCGCCAATCGTCGTCGTATGATGAAGACCGGGCAGAAGAGCTGTGGCGGGCCAAGGCCCTATCTGCGCAAAAAAGACTCGCCGCTGTACCTGCCGCTTGGCCATACATCGCCTTGATGCGTGGCATTTCTCTTGCGCGCTCGGCCGCCGCCTCACACTGCCAAACGCCCCTGCTCCGCGTCCTCCGCATTAGGATCCCCCGGCGCCGTCGCCCAGGCCAATTCGACGAGCGTCACGACCCGCCGGCCGAGACCGTCAAGCTGACAGACGATCAGCCCCTGCTCCTCGATATAGGTCAGCAGGCGCCGGGCGCGGCGCAGCGAGTGTGAGCCATAGGCGCGGGCGATCGCTGCGTCGCTCGGGCACGGCCAGCCCTCCTTCGCGGCGCGGGCGATCATCATGAACACGCCCTGCATATCCTCGGGCAGCAGCGCGGCGCGAGCCGAGACGTCCTGCCAGGCGTCATCGCCGGCCATGTCGGAGCCGAGGCCGGCGCGGGCGCGCGTCAGCATGCGGCGAAAGGCGGGCAGGTCCGGCACCACCGAGGCGAGGCCTTCTATCCGGCAGCGGACCACGAACTCCTGATAAAGCACGCCGATGACCCGGAAGCCCGCGTCGGGCTGCGCCAGAACGGCGCGCAGGACACGGTCGACGCGCTCACGCCGCTCCGCCAAATCCTCGGCGCTGATCGGCGGCTCCGACGGTTCGGGGCGGATTTCCAGCGCCGCGGACTTCGCCGCCATCAGCTGATCGAGAAGGTCCGGCGACGACCGGCGCTGCGGCCGGACAGTTTCCGGCGGCGGTGCTGCCAGGATGATGGCGCGTGCGTCCTCAAGGGCTGCTTCCGGCAGCGGCATCAGCCGCGGCGTGCCATTGCGCGGACTTGTGTCGGTCGGGCCGATGCGCAAGCCGAGCGGCCGTCGCGACAGCGCCGGGCCGAGCGCCATGAATTGCCCGCGCTCCAGGTCGCGAAAAGCCTCCGCCTGGCGCCGCTCCATGCCCAAAAGGTCGGCGGCGCGCGCCATGTCGATATCGAGAAAAGTCCGGCCCATGAGGAAATTGGAAGCCTCGGCGGCGACATTCTTGGCGAGCTTGGCCAGCCGCTGAGTGGCGATGATGCCGGCAAGCCCGCGTTTGCGGCCTCGGCACATCAGGTTCGTCATGGCGCCAAGCGAGAGCTTGCGCGCCTCGTCGGAAACCTCGCCGGCCACAGCCGGCGCGAACAGCTGCGCCTCGTCCACCACTACCAGCATCGGGTACCAGTGGTCGCGGGCGACCTCAAAAAGCCCGCCAAGGAAGGCGGCGGCGCGGCGCATCTGGTTCTCGGCGTCGAGCCCCTCGAGATTGAGCACCGTGGAGACGCGGTGGATGCGCGCCCGCTCGCCGGCGCTCTGCAGGCCGCGCTCGGTATGCTCCTCGGCATCGATCACCAAATGGCCGAACCGGTCGCCCAGCGAGACGAAGTCGCCTTCGGGGTCGATGATGGTCTGCTGCACCCAAGGGGCACTCTGCTCCAGCAGCCGGCGCAGCAGATGGGATTTGCCGGAGCCCGAATTGCCCTGCACCAAAAGTCGCGTCGCCAGCAGCTCCTCAAGATCCAGCGCCGCCGGGGCGCCTGCGGTCGTGTGGCCCATCTCGATCGCAACGGTCATGTCTCGACTCTCCTTAGGGAGAGGGCTTATCAACCGCATCACAGCCCGTCGAGCGCCGATGGCCGGCGGCTCGGTGTTGCGCACAGGTCGACGCTGCGCGCGGCGTCAGTTCGTTGAGGTAAGCATCACAGGCGCGAGGGGCTGCCGTCTGATCAGGATGATTGCCGAGAAAGCCAGTATGCCGAGCATGCCTGCTGCAGCGGTGAACCAGAGCGATGGCTGGACGCCCAAGCCTGCCATCGCCATGGCAAGGGCAAATGGCGCAAGTGCTGAAGAGAACTGACGCGCGGCCGTCACCCAGCCGAGCCGGGCGCCGTAGCGCTCCCGTCCGAACAGTTCCAGCGGCAGCGTGCCACCGACGATGCTGGCAAGGCCCGAGCCCAATCCAAACAGGATGACGAAGGCGATGGCGCCGGCCACCGATGGTGTCGTCGCCAGCAGGACGACAAGGCCGAGCGGCAACAATGTCGCGCCGATCACCGCGAGCCAG
Organism: Mesorhizobium sp. WSM4806; assembly: GCF_055811635.1. Taxonomy (NCBI): domain Bacteria; kingdom Pseudomonadati; phylum Pseudomonadota; class Alphaproteobacteria; order Hyphomicrobiales; family Phyllobacteriaceae; genus Mesorhizobium; species Mesorhizobium sp. WSM4806. The sequence goes on from NZ_JBVVQZ010000021.1 coordinate 93,435, forward strand.
GTCTGCGCCAGCCGGCCGCCGAACAGCATGTTGATCAGCCGGCTTGCCACCTGGGACGGGCCGAAAAGCGTGGTGACGACAAGCCCGGCGGAGCCAAGCCCGAGCGCCGCCGTCAGCGGCACCATGTGAACGAGGATCGAGGACAGCACAAAACCCTCGATCGCGAAGCCGCCAAGCATGAGCAGAAACACTCTGCTGCGGTCGCGCGCGGTGAAGGCAACCGGCCCGCCCGCCGGCCCAATGGCCGCAGGTGTCGCCGAAGCGTTTTTGTTCACTCGACGCGACAGTCGTGCCAGCCAGGCATGGATGGGCAAGCAGATGGCGACGTTGATGCCGGCAAAGACCAGATAGACCTCGCGCCAGCTCAGGTATTCGTGAAGTGCGGCCGTCAGCGGCCAGAACAGGGTGGAGGCGAAGCCGGCGATCAGCGTCAGATGGGTGATGCTGCGCTGCGCCCTGGCGCCGCCGATCTGGACGATGGCGACGAAAGCGGCGCTGTAGAGCACGAAAGCGGACGCCAGTTCGATGACCATCAAGGCCAGCACGAAGCTCACCCGGCCGGGTGCTATCGCGCAAGCGACAAGCGCTGCTGCGGCCGCAAGCGAACCAAAGGTCATCACCCGGCCGGCGCCGAAACGATCGGCCCAGCGCCCGGCTGTCGGCGCAAACAGGCCACCCGCCAGCAGCGACGCCGACAGGGCGCCGAAAACCCATTGTTCCGGCCAGGCGAACTCGAGCGCGATCGACGGCACCAGGATACTAAAACTGTAATAGAGCGTGCCGTAGCCGATGATCTGCGTCAGCCCCAACGCCCAGAGTGCGGCAGCCGGGATTTTCCGGTCGCTCATGGAGCGGCGATCTCAAGATCGCCGCTGCGCACTGCTGCGATCGCTTGCGTGCTGCCACAGCCGTACCCAGACTTGCCGCTCGCCTTTGCCTTGGCATCGTCGACGCAACAGGCATCGACAGCAGCCGGCACGGGTCCGCCGCAGCAACCCTGGGACGACGCGCCTGAAAGTGACACCGGCACCGTGCAGACGCCGGTTTTGGGCAACACCAGCTGCACGGCATCGGCGGCAGCCATGTCGCCGGCGAGCGCCGCGGCGACCGAGCGGACCTGCTCATAGCCGGTCAGCAGCAGGAACGTCGGCGCCCGGCCATAGCTTTTGACGCCGACCGTGTAGAAATCGGGCTCGGGGTGGCTGAGCTCGCGATGGCCATGCGGCGGGACGTCGCCGCAGGAATGCTCATTGGGATCGATGAGCGGTCCCAGCGCCTTGACGCCTTCGAGCCACGGATCGAGGTCCAGCCGGAGCTCGCGGGTCAAGACGAGATCGGGGCGCTGCCCCGTCGCGGCGATGATCCGGTCGACGGGTCCGAGCGTGCGCAACCCATCCTTTGTCCGGCCTTCGACAGCGAGACGGCCGTCGACCTCACGGATGGCAACAATGGCAAAGCCGGTCACCAGCCGCACGCGGCCGCTCTCAGCGAGTTGCCGTACATCGGAGCCAAGTTCGCCGCGCGCCGGCAGGGCGTCGGCATCGCCGCCGCCGTAGATGCGGACAAGGTCGGTGCTGCGCGTCACCCATAGTGCCGAGGTGCCCGGCCCGGTTTGCGCAAGCCTGTCCAGTTCCAGCAAGGCATTGGCAGCGGAATGGCCGGCGCCGACCACCAATGTCGTGCGACCTGCATAGAGATGACGGTCGCGGCCGAGAACATTTGGGATGCCGTAGGCGATGCGGTCGCCAAATTCCGTCTCACCTTCGGCCGGCAAGCCACCCGCACCGAGCGGGTTCGGCGTCTGCCAGGTGCCGGATGCATCGATCACGGCACGGGCGCTGTCCCGGCGCGTGCCTTCCGCCGTTTCGACCACAAGCATGAACGGCCGCGTCTCCCGCGACTTGCTCAGAACCTTGTCGGCTCCCCAGCGGGAAATGGCGACAACACGGGCACTGGTCTCGATCGACGGCGCCAGTTCGGAAAGCTTTGCCAGCGGCGCGAGGTACTGGTCGACAATTTCATCGGCGGTGGGGAACGCCTCCGGCTCCGGCATTTGCCAGCCGTGGCTCTCGAGAAGTTTTCGGGCGACCGCATCGACGCAATAGCGCCATGGCGTGAAAACCCGCACATGGCCCCAATCCCGAAGGTTCGAGCCGACAGAAGAACCAGCCTCGTAAACCCTAACCGGAAGGCCACGGCTGACCAGTTGGGCGGCCGCCGCCAGGCCAACAGGTCCGCCGCCAATGATAGCGATCGGGAGATCGATTTCAGAAACCATGACACACCTTCTATGTTTCTAGGATTATAGAAATACCAGTCAAAAAAGAGTTATGCAGCCGCCTCGCCGACAGCCGGGCCGCATGCGGCATCGGCACAACATTCATCGGCAAGAAAGCCAAGGAGATCGTTCATCACAGGGTAATTGGCACGGCAAATCAGCGTCGTTGCCTGGCGTTCCTGGGTGACCAGGCCGGTCAGGATGAGCCGGTGGAGATGATGCGACAGCGTCGACGCAGCGATGCCGAGGGCTTCCTGGAGATAACCGACCGGTCTCCCGGTTTCGCCTGCCCGCACCAGCGTGCGATAAAGATTGAGCCGCGTCGGGTTGCCGAGCGCCTCGAGCTGTTTGGCTGCTTGTTCGAGTTTCATAGAAATAAGCTAGCGCCGAAACAGCGCCGCGTCAATACTATTTCGAAAATTATCGAATTAGCAGACGCCTCAAATCGACCGCTGGTTGACCCGCTTGGCGACCGCTTCGGCGCTTTCGACGCGCTCGGAATAACGGTCCGTGAGATAGGCGGACCGATCACGCAAGACCAGCGTGAACTTCATCAGCTCCTCCATCACGTCGACGATCCTGTTATAGTACGACGACGGCTTCATGCGGCCGGCCTCGTCGAACTCGTTGAAAGCCTTGGCTACCGACGACTGGTTGGGGATGGTGACCATCCGCATCCAGCGGCCGAGGATACGAAGCTGGTTGACGGCGTTGAAACTCTGCGAGCCGCCAGACACCTGCATCACCGCGAGCGTGCGGCCCTGCGTCGTCCTGACGCCGCCGGCCGAGAGCGGCAGCCAGTCGATCTGCGCCTTCATCACTCCGGTCATCGAGCCATGCCGCTCCGGCGAGCACCAGACCTGCGCTTCCGACCAGATCGACAGGTCTCGCAGCTCCTGGACTTTGGCGTGGTCGGCCGAGGTCGAATCCGGCAGCGGCAGGCCGGCGGGATTGTAGATGCGCACCTCGGCGCCCAGGCGGCGCAAAATGCGAGCCGCCTCCTCCGTCGCGAGCCGGGAATAGGACCGCTCGCGCAGCAAGCCGTAGAGCATCAGCACGCGAGGTTTTTGGATCGACCGCGGCACGTCGAGCAGCGCCTGCAGGTCGATCGGCCGGAACAGGTCTTCGTCGACGTTCGGCAATGAGTCTTCAGGCACCAGGTCAGGCAACTCGCTTGCCCTGCGCGTCGATGACGATTTCGCCGTCTTCCTTGGTGAACGGCCCGATCTCAGGACTGGGCAGGATGTCGAGAACCGCTTCGGACGGCCGAGCAAGCATGGTGCCAAGGGGCGTCACCACGATCGGCCGGTTGATCAGGATCGGATGCGCCAGCATGAAATCGACGATCTCGTCGTCGGTCCATTTGGGGTCGCCGAGATTGAGCTCGGCGTACGGCGTGCCCTTCTCGCGCAGCAATTGGCGCGGCGTCATCCCCATCGCCTTGATCAGCTCGACCAGCCGCTCGCGCGACGGCGGGTTTTTCAGATATTCGATCACATCAGGCTCTTCGCCGGACTGCCGAATGATCGCCAACGTGTTGCGCGAGGTGCCGCAGTCGGGGTTGTGGTAGATGGTGATGGTCATTTCGCGGCTCTCATCTGTCTGATTCGCTTGGGCTCAGCGAGCAGCCATCCTGCCAAGGCCATGGCAAGCAGCGCGCCCAGCAGCTCGGCGACGATGAACGCCGGCAGGTCGATCGGCCGGATGCCCGCGAAGGTGTTGGAAACCGCCCGCGCGATGGCGACTGCCGGATTGGCAAACGAGGTCGAGGCCGTGAACCAATAGGCCGCGGTGATGTAGAGGCCGACCAGCCAGGGGATGGCATCCGAACGGAAGCGAAAGCCGGCCAGAATGGTGAAGACCAGCCCGAAAGCGGCCACCAACTCCGCAATCCATTGTCCGTTTCCGGTCCGCACGGTTTGCGAGATCTGCAGAATCGGCAGCTCGAACATGGCATGCGCCAGCAGCGTTCCGGCGACGCCGCCGACAATCTGGGCGACGACATAGGCCAGTGCAGCGTTGGCTTCGATTTCGCGCCGCAGCGCAAAAACCAGCGTCACCGCCGGATTGAAATGCGCCCCGGAAATCGGTCCGAGTATGGTGATCAGCACCACCAAAATCGCTCCAGTCGGCAGCGTGTTGCCGAGCAAGGAGAGACCCAAATCATCCGTCAGCCTGTCGGCCATGATCCCGGACCCGACGACCGTCGCGACGAGCATTGCCGTGCCGAGCGCTTCCGCGACGATGCGACGGGACAGGTCAGCCACCATGATGTCAGCCGGCCTTCGGCAGATCGCGGCCGATTTCATCGAGCCGTTTCTGCAGGGCGAGCTTGTCGATGGTGTTCATCGGCAGGCTGACGAAGATCGAGATCCGGTTGTTGAGCATGCGATAGGCTTCGGCAAAGGCCAGATGCTTTTCGGCGTCGGTGCCGTTCACGGCGGCCGGGTCGGGCACGCCCCAATGCGCGGTCATCGGCTGTCCCGGCCAGACCGGGCAGGCTTCATTGGCCGCGTTGTCGCAGACGGTGAAAACGGAATTCATCTCGGGGGCGCCAGGAGCCGCGAATTCCTGCCAGTCTTTCGAGCGGGCGAAGGACGTGTCGTGGTTGAGGGTTTTCAACAGCTGGAGCGCGTAGGGATGGACCTCTCCCTTCGGGTGCGATCCGGCCGAATAGGCCCTGAACCTGCCGGCGCCGAAACGGTTGAGGATCGCTTCGGCGAGGATCGACCGTGCCGAATTGCCGGTGCACAGGAAAAGCACGTTGTATGGGTCATTCATGGGGTGGTCCTCCCTTCTAGCAGTTGCAAGTCACGGCCTGAATGACCGGCTGGCAGAGCTCCGGCGCGCCGTTACAGCAATCCTCCATGAGATAGGCAAGCAGATCGCGAAAGCCGGTCATGTCGGCAACGTAGCGGATCGTCCGGCCGTCGCGCTCGGCGCGGACCAGGCCGGCATGGTCAAGGACCTTCAGATGCGCCGACATGGTGTTCTGCACCGCACCGAGGCGCGCGGCGATCTCGCCGGCTGGCACACCGTCCGCGCCCGCCCGCACCAGCAGGCGAAACACTTCGAGCCTGGTGTCCTGACCAAGCGCTGCCAATGCGAGAAGAGCGGCGTTCTTATCCATATATCCTAAAATCCGGAACTATCGATGTATATGGCCGGTATGTGACAGACAGATGACATAGGCAAGAGGCCGGCCACTTCTGAGCCGCTGCATTCTTCGGCTGATATCACGGAATGGATCCCAGGGTCTGCGCCGCGTCGCTTCGCTCCTTGCTCCGCCCTGGGATGACGAAGTGGAGGATGATTCGGCTAATCCTAGAGGTTGGCGGTTTGCCACTGGACCGAATTGTCGACGTTCGCTGCCGGCCCAGACCTGTCAAAATCACTGTGCCGAGGAACTTAGTTGCGCAGGGCGAACGAGAATGGCGCGGTGCGGGTTATGCGGGAGCCGAGTTCCGGCGGCGGCTCCGGCACCGACGCGCCCTGTAATGCGCTGAGCGCCGCGCTATCGAGGTCTGGATCGCCAGAGGAACGAGCCAGCCGGGCGGACAGGACCCGGCCGGATCCGTCGATCGTGAAGGTCACGCTCGGACTGCCTTCAGCGCGCCGGGCCTTCGCCGCCCTTGGATAGTTTGTGTGCCGTCTTATCCATGCACGCAACCGCGAATTCCACCTGTCCGGACTCACGCCGGATCTCGCAGCCGCTGCTTTGGTCGATTTCGGGGCGGCCGCCCTGGCTGCGGATGTCGCAGCGACACTGGCCGTCGTCCGCGGCGGTGCGGCCTTTTCCTTTTTCGGACGCTTTTTGGCTTCTTTGACAGGCTTCTTCGCCTTGACCTCAGCCGGCTCCTTTACCTCAGTCTTTGCCTGTTTCTTTGGCTTGGCCTCGACGGGTTTGTCGACCGGTTTCGGCTGCGGCAGCGGAACGACCACTTCCGGCGTGACGGCTTCGGCAATTTCGGGCACGACCTCCTCGAGCGGCGGCTGGTCGACCCGTTCGGCCACTGTCGGCGGGGTCGGCTCGACCGTGTCGGCCGGAGCGGCCTCCGATGGCTCGGTGACCGGCTCGGCCTGCTCGACGGGTGGTTCGGGCGGAGGCTCCGTTTCGGTTATCTCGGGCTCCTCGGCCGGGCCCGGCTGATCGGGCGCTATCTCATCCGATATCGGCGCCGGCTCGGCCGGCGTGAGCGCCATTGGCGACAGCTCGATCACCTGCGCCTGCGGCGGCCCGCCATCGGGCTCGGCCGGGCGCCAGCTCTGCATCGCATAGCCGACCGCGGCATGCGCCATCAGGACCAGCGCAGCCGCGCCCGCCCACCAGGCGATCTCGCGCGCGCCGAAACGCCGCTGATCGGCCATCGGCAGGGCGGCCGCCGGCGACATTATTGGCCGGTTCCGACTTGCGGCGCCGCGGCATCGCCGGGCGCTGTCTCGAGGCCAACCAGCGCGATCTTCAGATAGCCGGCGCCGCGCAAAAGGTTCATCACCTCCATCAGCTCGCCGTAGCCGACCGCCTTGTCGGCGCGCAGGAAGATGCGCGTCTGCCTGTCGCCTTTTGTCCTGCCGACCAGCGCGGCGGCGAAGGCTGCGCGCGGCACGCTGTCGTTGCCGATCGCCAGGCTGAGATCGTTCTTCAGCGTCAGGAACAGCGGCGTCTCCGGTCGAGGCGCAGGCGTTGCGGTCGAGCCCGGCAGGTCGACATTGACATCCACGGTCGCCAGCGGCGCCGCGACCATGAAGATGATCAGCAGAACCAGGATCACGTCGATGAACGGCGTGACGTTGATCTCGTGATTTTCCTCGAGATCGCCGTCGATGTTCTCTCGAATTCTAGCCGCCATGGCGTCGCTCCGTGTTCATTCCGCGGCCATCTGCTTTGCCGGCGCGACCGTGCGGAAATCCAGATCCCGGCTGACCAGCCGCTCGACCCCTGCCGACGCATCGGCAAGGATCTGCCTGTAGCCGGCTATCGATCGCGCGAAGACGTTGTAGATGATCACCGCCGGGATCGCCGCGACAAGGCCCATCGCCGTGGCCAGCAAGGCTTCCGCAATGCCCGGGGCAACGACGGCGAGGTTGGTGGTCTGCGCCTGCGAGATGCCGATGAAGGCGTTCATGATGCCCCAGACGGTGCCGAACAGGCCGACGAAGGGCGCGGTCGAGCCGATTGTCGCCAGCACGCCGGTGCCGCGCGACATGCGCCGCGCCGCCGCCGCCTCGATGCGCGACAGGCGCGAGGTGACCCGTTCCTTCAGCCCGTCGCCGGACACATGGTCGAGCGAGCCGGCCGAAAGCGCGGTCTCTTCCTCGGCTGCCCGCACCAGCAGGGCGCCAGGACCGTTATTATGGCCAAGCGCGCGCCCGGCCCGGTTCAACGTCGCGGCATTGCCGATCGCTTGTGCCGCGCGGCGGGCGCGCAGCTTGCCGCCTAGGATCTCCAGCGATTTGGCCAGCCATATCGTCCAGGTGACGAAGGACGCAAAAGCCAACCCGATCATCACCGCTTTCACGACGATGTCGGCCGCCATGAACATGCCCCATGGCGACAGGTCACGCGGCAGGGTCAGGGACGTTGCCGTCGAAGGGCCAGTCTCGGTAGGCGTTGTCTCGATAGGTGTTGTCACGCCGGGCTGCGTCGCCGGTGGCGCGGCGGCGTCTGGCGCAGCCTGCCCAGGCACTGGAGCCGGCGCCTCGATCGCCGGGGCCGCGCCCGGTTGCTCCTGGGCGGCTGCCTCCGGTTGCTCCTGGGCGGCTGCGCCGCCGGCCGACAGGATGGCGGATGCGAGCAACGCCGCGAACAAACCATGTCTGGACAAGGGCTTCTTCCTTATTCTCACGGTGGCCTCATTGCACATAGCCGATGGGCTGGCCGGTGACGGGGTGCGCAAACACGCCCATCTCGACACCGAAAATTCCTTTGAGCACGTCGCCCTGCATGATCTGGTCCGGCGTGCCGCGCGTCAGCAGCCTGCCGTCCTTCAGCGCGATCAATTCGTCGCAGTAGCGCGCCGCCATGTTGGGATCGTGCAGCACGACGACGACGCACAGGTCGCGCTTGCGGCTGAGGTCCCTGACCAGCCCCAGCACCTCGACCTGATGGGCGATGTCGAGCGCCGAGATCGGCTCGTCGAGCAGCATGACGCCGGCATTCTGCGCCACCAGCATGGCCAGCCATGCGCGCTGGCGCTCGCCGCCGGATAATTCGTCGACCAGCCGGTCGGTGAAGTCAGCCATATCGGTCAGGACAAGCGCCTCCTCGACATGGCGCCTGTCCTCATGCCCGAAACGACCGAGCGCGCCATGCCAGGGATAGCGGCCGAGCGTCGCCAGTTCGCGCACCGTCAGGCCGGTCGCCGCCGGCGTCGTCTGCGGCAGATAGGCGAGCGCGCGCGCCAGTTCGCGCGCGCCCCACTGCACCAGCGGCCGCTGCGCGAAGGTTATGCCGCCCGAGCTTGCCGGCTGCTGGCGCGCCAGGAGCTTGATCAGCGTCGACTTGCCCGAGCCGTTGTGCCCGATCAGCCCATAGACGCGCGAGCGTTGCAACTCGAGTGTAACCGGACCGAGCAGCGTCCGCTCGCCGACGGCGAACCGCACCGCTTCGACATGGAAGGCAGTCTGGGCATGAATTCCTGCCACGGTCTCGGCCTCACTCCAGCTTTGCGCGCATTTCCAAATCCGGTTTTCGGCAATCCGGTTTGCGGGCGCCCATGTCCGGTGACTATGAAACATGAGTTTACTAGTCAACAATGAAGATGACTTTTGAGTCAACAAAATGTCGTGACGCGCCGGATTTGCGTCGAAACACGAAATGTGGAGCGCGCCGAGATGGTCGTTGGTTCAGGTCGCGGAAGAACTCAAAGCGAAGTGACTGCGCGCCGAAACCTGCTGGTCGCGGCGATGTCGCTGCCGGTGCTGCTTGGCGGCGGTCACGCCGTCGCGCAGGAGGCGACCACCACTCTCGACCCGATCAATATTCAGGAACGCGTCGAAAGCGCCTTTGGGACGGTCGACGGCTATGTCGCCACCCAGGGCTCCACCGCTACCAAGACCGAAACACCGCTGATCGAGACGCCGCAGTCGATATCGGTCATCACCAAAGACCAGATGGAAGCGCAGGCGGTGGACAGCCTGAACAGCGCGCTGCGGTATACGCCAGGCGCAACCGGCAATCTCTACGGCACCGACAATCGTGGCCACGGCTTGCAGATACGCGGCATTTCGAATTCCAGCGGCGTCTTCTACAAGGACGGGCTGCAGCTCAAGGAAAGCAATTTCACGCTGTTCACGGCGCTCGATTCCTACGGTGCCGAACGCTACGAAATCCTGCGCGGGCCGGCATCGGTTCTTTACGGCCAGGCAAGTCCTGGCGGCATCATCAACTATGTCAGCAAGCGTCCGACCGAGGAGAACCTCCGCGAGGTTGAGCTCGGCGCCGGAAGCTTCGACCGCTATGAAGGAAAGTTCGACTTCAGCGGGGCTGTCAACGCCGACAAGTCGCTGCTGTTCCGCCTCACCGGCGCCGCCCACACCGGCGATACGCAGACAGACTTCGTCGAGGACGACCGCATCTTCATCGCGCCGGCGCTGACCTGGCAGCCCGATGCCGATACCAGCCTGACCATCCTCGCCAACTATCAGCGCGACCGGTCCGGCTGGGCGATGCAGTATCTGCCGGCATACGGCACGATCAGGCCGGGCAGGGACGGAAAATACCTGCCGAACAGCATGTTCGTCGGCGAACCGGGCTTCGACACCTACGACAACGACCAGGCGTCGATCGGTTACGAGTTGGATCACCGCCTCAACGAGACGTGGCAGGTTCGCCAGCATGCCCGCTACGTCTATCTGAAGCACTATGAGGAAGGCGTCTTCGGCGGCGGGCTTCTGAATGATGAGGGCGATTATTCCCGCTATGCCGATGCCGGCGGCAGCAGGCTCAGCGGCGTGACCATCGACAACCAGGCGCAGGCCGATTTCGACACCGGGCCGCTCGCCCACACGCTGCTTCTCGGCCTCGACTACAAGCGCTACACCTACCGCGACTATGCCGCCAGCAACGATATGACCGACGATGATTTCAACATATTCGACCCGGCCTATGGCTACCCGGTCGGCGAAATGACGCCCTATACCGACACCGACACCACCCAATCGCAGGTCGGCCTCTACGCACAGGACCAGATCAAGCTGGGCAACTGGCGACTGACGCTGGGCGGCCGCCAGGACTGGGCCGACGCGAAAGTCCACGACAATCTGGCCGGCGCTTTCGGTCCCCGCCAGAAGGACGACGCCTTCACCAGCCGCGCCGGTCTGCTTTATCTCGCCGACAATGGCCTTGCCCCTTATGTCAGCTATTCCGAATCGTTCCAGCCGGTGTCCGGCCCCGACAGCAACGGCAATCCGCTCGTGCCCGAAACCGGCAAGCAGTACGAGGTCGGGCTGAAATACCAGCCGGTCGGCTGGAACGCCTTCGTCACCGTTTCGGCGTTCGACCTGGCCCGGCAGAATGTCGTACGCTATGGCGGTGTTGGCGCGCCCAACGACATCTTCCAGACCGGCGAGATCAGGTCGCGCGGCATCGAGCTGGAAGCTGTTGCGAGCCTCGATTCAGGCTTCGATTTCCGGGCGGCCTATACATATCTCGACACCGAGATCACCAAGGCCACCTCGATCACCGTCGATGACGATAGTGGCGAGACAATCAGCGATGAGGGCAACATCCCATTCGGCGTGCCGGAGCATGCGGCCTCGCTGTGGGCGAATTACACCGTCGGCAGCGGCAAATTGGAAGGCTTCGGGCTCGGCGCCGGCATCCGCTATGTCGGCTCGACCTTCGGCGACGACGCCAACACTTTCAAAGTGCCGGCAGTCACGCTTGTCGATGCCGCACTCCACTACGAATGGAGGAACGCCGAGCTGAACCTCAATGTCAGCAATCTGTTCGACAAGCGCTATGTCGCCTCCTGCTACGCGGAAAGCTTCGGCTGCTTTTATGGCGAGGGTCGCCGGATCAACGGCTCGGTGAAATACACATGGTGACCCGCGCGTGCAGGCCCGGACCCAATTGGCGCCACTGACGCGGCGCCGGTGCCTGGCCGGCCTGGCCGCGACGAGCCTAGGCCTGCGCGGCGACCCGGCGCATGCCGCTCCGCCGCCGCGCATCGCCTGCCTCGAATGGACCTCGGCCGAGATGGTCGTCTCGCTCGGGATCGGCCCGGTGGCGGTCGCCGACTCAAAAGGTTACCGCGACTGGGTCGCGGGACCGGCTCTTCCTGCCGGCTGCCTCGATCTCGGCTCGCGCGGCGAGCCCAATCTCGAACTGCTCCTGGAACTCAAGCCCGATCTTATCACCGGCGCCTATGGCTATGGGCTGGACGAAGCTCCGTTCAGGCGGATCGCGCCGCTGCATACGGTGCCCTTCTACGATGGCACCGAAGCGCCTTATCGCCAGGCCGAGAATGAGACGCTGAAACTTGGCTCAAAGCTCGGCCGCGAGGCTGAGGCTCTGCGCCTTGTCCAGGAAACGGCGGCGGCAATCGCCCAGATCAGGGCACAGTTTTCAGGGCGGGCAGACCAGCCGCTCGCGGTGGTCAGCATGTTCGACGATCGTCACGTCCGCGTCTACGGCAAGGGCAGTCTGTTCCAGGACGTGCTCGACCGGTTGAGCCTCACCAACGCCTGGACGGCGCCGACCGATAGCTGGGGCTTTTCCATGCTGGGCATCGAAGAACTGGTTGCGATCGGCGAGGCCCGCGTGATTTCGCTCGATCCGATCCCGCCGCATGTGAAGATCAGGATCGACCAGAGCAGCCTCTGGGCGAACCTTCCCTGCGTCAAAGCCGGCAACGTCAGGACAATCCCGCCGGTATGGCCGTTCGGCGGGCTAGCCGCCGCTACCCGTTTTGCGACGTTTTTGGCCCGGGCATGACCATCATGCAGTCCACGGCCGGCCATCGTGCTCGTTTCAAGGCAGGGATGCTCGTCGCCCTCGTCGGCGTGCCGGCGGTGCTCGCCGCCTATCTCACCGCTACCGGGCTTTTGCGCCTGTTGCCCGCCGACATGTGGTGGCAGTCGCTCGGGGCGACCGACTTTGCCAATCCGCGGCAGCTGCTTTACCGGCATGCCTTTCTGCCGCGTCTGGCGATCAGCCTGCTGGCCGGCGCGGCGCTCGGCCTGACCGGCACGCTGCTCCAGCAGGTGCTGCGCAATCCGCTCGCCGAGCCGACGACCATCGGCACCAATGCAGGCGCCACCGTCGCCCTGACGATCGCCACGCTCTACGCGCCGTGGCTGCTGGAGCAAGGTCGCGAATGGATGGCGCTCGCCGGCGGCGCCCTGTCGACGCTGGCGGTTTTGGCTCTGGCCCGGGGCCGGAGTTTCTCGCCGGTCGCGATCATCATTTCCGGCCTGGTGGTCAGCCTCACATGCAGTTCGGCGAGCGCCCTGCTGATGGCGGCCAACCGCGAATATTCCGAGGAACTCTTCATCTGGCAGAGCGGTTCGCTGATCCAGAACGGCGATGCCGTTGTGCTCGGGTTCGCGCCATGGCTGGCGATGGCCGGCATTGCCGCCTTCCTTCTGCTCCGGCCACTGCGGCTTCTCGACCTCAGCGACGAGGGAGCCGAAAGCCTCGGAACGAATCCCGTGGTGACGCGGCTGGCCGGGATGACTGTCGCCGTCGCGCTGAGCAGCATGGTGGTCGCAGCCGTCGGCGTCATCAGCTTCGTGGCGCTTGCAGCGCCGGCGCTGGTCAGGCTCGCCGGCGCACGGACCCTGCGCCAGCGCATGATCTGGGCGCCGCTTGCGGGCGCCGCGCTGTTGTGGCTGACCGACTGGCTGGTGCAGGTCCTGCCGTTTACCTCCGAAATCCCGGCAGGCGTGGCGACTGCTTTCCTCGGTGCGCCGCTGCTGTTTCTTCTCCTGCCGAAATTGCGCACCAGCCCGGATCGGGACGGCACCATGCTGGCTTCCGTGCGCAGGCGCAGCGGGTGGCCCTGTCTGCTGCTCGGGCTCGTCGCGATGGCGCTTCTTCTCTGCGCCGCGCTTGTCATCGGGCGAGGCGCGACCGGCTGGCACGTGGCCTCGGCCGCCGAAATTGCCGACCTGCTGCCGCTCAGAGCGCCTCGCATCGTCGTCGCGGTTTGCGCTGGCATGATGCTTGGCGTGGTCGGCACGCTGATGCAGCGGATGACCGGCAATCCGATGGCGGCGCCCGAGGTGCTGGGTATCTCAGGCGGCGCCTCGCTAGGCATACTGCTGCTCTTCGTCGCGACTTCTGATGTCAACCGTCCGGCGATGATCGCGGCCGGTCTCGTCGGGGCGCTGGTCAGCCTGGCGATGGTTTCGCCGACCGCCCGCCGGCAGCCCCTCGCGCCTGATCGGTTGCTGCTTTCCGGGGTCGCCGTGGCGACGATGGCGTCGGCATTCTCGGCGGTGATGCTCGCCAGCGGCGATCCTCGGCTCGATACGCTGATCGGCTGGCTGTCCGGCTCCACCTACCGAGCCACCGCCGCCGATGCCTCAATCGCTGCCGTGACGGCGACTGCTCTGCTCGCCATCGTGCCCCTCACCAGCCGCTGGCTGGAAATCCTGCCGCTTGGAGAAGCCGCCTCGCGCGGGCTCGGGCTTGGCCTGTTTCGCGTGCGGGTCGTCCTCCTGGTGCTTATCTCGGTGCCGACGACAATAGCCACGCTGGTCATCGGGCCGCTGAGCTTCGTCGGATTGATGGCGCCGCACCTGGCCCGCATGCTCGGTCTTCAACGCGCCTTGCCGCAGCTTTTCGCTTCCGCGATGCTTGGCGGGATGATGCTTGTCTCGGCCGACTGGGCCGGCCGGATGCTGATTTTCCCGTGGCAGATTCCGGCGGGTTTGCTTGCTGCCCTGGTTGGCGGGCCTTACTTCATGGTGCTGATGTGGAAAGGCCGGCAATGAGCGGCCCCGCCACGCGCTTCGGGTTGGCGACCACAAAGCGCATAGCACGCGCTCAGCCGGCGCGTGCTTCGCGGATCACGCGAGGCGCAAACGCGCCGGGCTGAGGGACATCGGCCTCGCGCCGCGTCAGCGAATTGCGCAGCAGCGCGATCACCTCGCGGCCCGCCGCCGCGATGCCGCCCGGCCTGTCGACACCGACGATCATGAACTCCTCGATTCCCAGGGCAGCATAAGGAAGCAGGGAAAGCGCGACTTGTGCCGGTGGTCCGACAAATTCGACCGCCTTCTGGCAGGAAGCGTTGCCCTCCGAACGGATCCGGACGGGGAGCGCGAAACGCAGCTTGCCGGCCCGACCGTGTTCGGCGGCGGCATTGCGAACCCGCTCCATCAGTTGCCGGATCTCGTCGAGCGAACCCGGCGTCAGCTCGAAGACATCGGCATGCCGCCCGGCGACCCTGAGCGCCGTTCCGGACCGTCCGCCCATGCGGATGCTCACGCCGGCGCTACGCGGCCCCTTGCGCGGCACATAGCCGCCGCTGACGCTGTAGAAGGCGCCTTCATGGTCGAACGGCCTGTCGTTCGACCACAACCGTTTCAGCAGCACCAGATATTCATCGATGCGCTGCCAGACGACCGTGTGACCGACCGGGCGTGTTTCGGCATCGTCGTCGTTCAGCGGCTCGCTGAGCATCCTGAGCGACAGCCGACCGCCGCTTTTCGCGTCGAGGGCCGCCAATTGCCGTGCCGCCACCGTCGGGTCGATCACACCAGCCCAATGCGTGAGAACGATCTCGAGCGAAGAAGTGCGGTCCAGCGCCCGGGCGGCAATATCCATATTGGTCAGCAGCCCGGCCGGATCGTCGACGACGATTTTCTGGAAACCGATGTCCTCGATCAGCGACAGCTTTGTCGCGGTTTCCGCGAAATCGTAGAAAAACGGCGCGGTTGGGTCGGCCGGGTGAGTTTTACCGGGAACATGCGTGAACTCGAACGGCATTGCCATCTCCTCCATCACGTTGGGGTCAAGCGCGCGAAAGCGCACCGGGACTCGGTTCATTCAACTCCGATATCGCGAAACGGCAGACAGCTATCCCTTTAGTCAGGCCCGATGACTCGCGGGCTCCATAGTCAGGGAACAAAACCCAGAACGACCGCCCCGGTGAACACGAACGCAAGGGCAAAGACGAGATACGCAAAGGCGCCCGCATAGGCCGGCCGCCAAGTCTGCTCGGAACCGAGCCTTTGGCCTTTGCGGGCAGTGTGGGCGTTCTGGAAATAGGACATATCGACCTCCGTCTCGGCAGTTAATCTATTAAATCAGTAGATTTTGTCGAGTGCCATTTTCCAGCGATCCTTAGAATGTTTTTCTCCAACCTGAGGACAATTTGGTTTGTTTGCTGCTTAGCGCGGCACTTTCCGAGGCCGATCGGCCCGATGGCAAAACGCCCGGTCGTGCGGGCGGGCAGGGATGGGCGGAGCGGCCGCCTAGTTGGCGGGCGGCCTGTAAGCTTCCAGGCCGAACAGCATCAGCACGAGCGACACAAGGAAGAACCCGACCGCGACGCCGAGCGCGATCCGGGCGTAGAGTCTATAAACGTCGCCCATGATGGTGCCGAACACCCGTCGTGCCGAGGCATCTGCTGGGCGCGATTTCTCATCGAGATAGAGCCAGACTTCGGTGTGCTTGGGATTTTTGAAGGCTGCGGTCGTGGCTTTCCCCATCAGCGCCAGAACCATGGTCAGCGTGAGGAACGCGCCGGAGCGAAATGCAGACACCGGGTTGAAGGAGAATCCGACCATGACACAGCCAATGGCAAGCGAGCCGAACATGACGGCGCGCCCGATGCACCCCACAGCAACCCGCCTGATCTCATCCATCGGCGCCCTCGGCAGCAAGCTCGCCGACAATGTGCGAGCGCTGCGACCGTATCAAATCACTTTAAGGCGAATGTGCCGCCTGGACGTGCAGGCGCGCAACTCCCCGCGCAACATTGCGAACGCCATAGCCTGACTTCGGCCATCGACGCGGCCCGCCGGCGCGCTCTATGTTGCATGGCAAAGCAGAATCGAACCTTTCCGGCATCGACAGGCGCTGTCTAGGACAGGCGTTGTCTGGGCAAGACATCCGGCAGAGGAAGGCTATCGGCTATGCCGAAGGAGACGGAATTGAAGCCGGCGAGCGGCGCGACACCGCTGATAGCAATTGCGGCTGCCGCCGTCGACACCGAAACAACCGGGCCCGACGCCACCAAGGCGCGCGTGGTCCAGATTGGCGCGATCGGCATCGCGCATGGCAAGGTCGTACGGCAAGCTCAGCTCGATCTGCTCATCGATCCCGGTGAAGCAATCCCGTCCGAGGCTTCGCTCGTCCACGGCATCACCGATGCCGATGTTGACGGAGCCGGCAGCTTCCCGGATGCATGGGCACAATTCCAGGAGTTCGTCGGCGACCGCATCCTCGTCGGCCATTCGATCGGCTTCGACCTGGCGGTATTGGAGCGCGAATGCCGACGCGCCCGGTTGCCCTGGAAAAAGCCTCGGGCGCTGTGCGTCCGGCTTCTTGCGACCATAGCAAATCCCAATCTGGCAGACCATTCGCTGGAAACGATCGCCGGGTGGCTTCGCCTGGAGATAACCGGCCGGCATTCGGCTCTGGGCGATGCGATTGCGGCCGGAGACATCTTTGCCGCGCTGATTCCGGAGTTGCGCAAGCGCAACATCCGAACACTTGGAGAGGCCGAGGTTGCCTGCCTTGCCCTTTCGGACGCTCTCGAAGCCGGCCATCGCGCCGGCTGGGCCGAACCGGTGTCGCGACCCCAGGCTCCCGCGTTTCAGCCGGTTGATCCCTATGCCTATCGCCATCGCGTCGGCAGCCTGATGAGCAGCCCGCCAGTGGTGGTGAAGTCGACCAAGCCGACAAGGCAGGTCATCGACCTCATGGTCAAGCGCAAGATCAGCTCTGTCCTCGTGTCCGAGCGTGGAACGCCGGATCAAGCGATCGAGGATTATGGCATCGTTACCGAGCGTGACCTGCTGCGCCGCATATCGTCCGACGCCGAGCGGGCTTTTGACATGCCGGTCGGAAACATCGCAGCGCGACCGCTGATAAGCATCCGCGCCGCCGCCTTCGCTTATCGGGCGATCGGCCGCATGGATCGGCTGAAAGTCCGCCACCTCGCCGTCCGCGACGACGGCGGCATGCTGGTCGGCGTGCTTTCGGCGCGCGACCTGCTGAGGCTTCGCGCCGCCGCTGCCATCGATCTCGACGACACGATCGAACATGCCAGGGACGCCGCCGAACTGGCGGCCAGCTGGTCGATGCTGCCGGGCGTGGTACGATCGCTCATCGGCGAAGCGATCGACCCGCGCGTGGTGGCGGAAATCATCAGCGACGAACTTTGCTCGCTTACCCGCCGCGCCGCCGTGCTTGCCGAACAGCAGATGCAGATCGAAGGTCACGGCCCGCCGCCCTGCGCCTATGCCGTGCTCGTGCTCGGCTCAGGCGGCCGTGGCGAAAGCCTGATGGCCCCCGACCAGGACAACGCAATCGTCTTCGCAGATGGCGAGCCGGATGGGCCCGAAGACCGCTGGTTCAAGAAACTCGGCGCCAGGCTCGCCGACATGCTCGACGTCTCAGGCGTGCCGTATTGCAAAGGCGGGGTAATGGCCTCGAATGCCGCATTCCGCGGTAGCCTCTCCACCTGGAAGCGGCGCGTCGAGGATTGGGTTCGCCGCCTGCGGCCTCAGGACCTGCTCAACGTCGATATCGTCTACGACCTGCGGCCGGTGCATGGCGACACCACGCTGGCCGCGCAGTTCATCGAATATGCCTATGACCGTGCCCACGCCGAGCCGGTGTTCGCGAAGCTGCTCGGCGAGCAGATGACGACCGGCAGTCCCTTCACTGTCTTTGGCGGCTTTCAGCTTGAAAATGGCCGGCTGGACATCAAGAAGCATGGCCTTTTTCCAATCGTCGCGACGGCACGCACGCTTGCAATTCGCCACGGCATCCGCGAGCGGAGCACCCGTGCCCGGCTCGAGCAACTGATCGCCCTGGATATTGGCGGCGAGCCCGACATGAAGGCGATGCTGGCCGGTCACGCCATGCTGGTCGGCTTGCTGCTCGCTCAGCAGACGCGTGACATCTACGCCGGTATACCGGTATCCAACCGCGTCGAGATCAATGCGCTGGCGCGCGATCAGCAGGCACAGCTCAAGAGCCTCATCAAGCGCCTTCAGTCGGCACCCGACCTGGTGCGGGACCTGATGTTCGCATCGCCGGCGACGCTCGGACAGTAAACAAACTCAGCTGCGCGCGGCGCCAAGCAGTTGGTCGACGAGGGCGCTGCGGTCGGCCTGCACCAGGAAATCCTCATGCGCGCGCAGCAGATTCATTCTCAGGAAGTTGAAGATATAGTCGTAATCGTTGGTCAGCAGATTGGGGTGGATCGGGACCATCTCGAAAACCGTTCGTGCCAGCGGCTCGGGGATCTCGCGCACCGGCCGCGGCGGACCGATCTGGGTGGCGGCGAGGCGCTGACGGGTGAGTTCGGTGGCGTCTTCCCAGAAAGTGGCGGGTGAGCCCTCTGGAACGGCATATTTGGAGAAGCTTGCCAAGGCGACTTGTTCCAGCGCCGCCGGCAGGCCTCGCTGGCGCAAGCCGGCAGGTTCGCGCAGCGCACCCTCCACCATTTCCGCCATCATGGCGTAACACGCAGGGTAGGCGCGCCAGCGCGAATGGCTGAGCGCCGCCTGGAATTCCTTCTCGCTGAACAGCTTCTGCCAGTATACCCCTGCCCTGACGCGGCAGAACTCGACGATGCTTTTCTGCGCCAGGAAGGCGGCGCGCGAATCCATGAAGTCAGCCAGTTCGCCGACGCTGCCGATCGGCTGCGGCTTGCGCAGGAACGCGGGCAACAGGTCGTTCAGCAGGCCCATGGCGCTCTCCCTTCGGTTCCAACCGATGTTGACCGTTTAGCCTCCGCGATGCCGCACCGCCAGCCCTCTTGCCAATTCAAGTCCTCTCACCGATTCTCCAGTCCTTTCACCGATTCTAAAGTCGTATGAACAGCCGCGACAAAAAGTGATACTCCTCCACAGTTACGGTCGGCTGATTCTATGCTTGGCCGCGACATATGCCGGAGGGCTTCCGCGTCAGCGGAAGAGGCAAGCTTTAAACGGCGCCTTGCGGTCGAGACGGTTCGCAAGCTGCCAACCTAGGGAGGGTTCAACGCTATGGCGACGCCAGACCGCATAAGTTATTGGAACAAGACCAAGAGCCTCATGTTCGTCATGCTCGGCCTATGGGTGTTCTTCGGTTACGTCATCCACATGTTCGTGGAGCAACTCAACACCATCGTCATTTTTGGCTTTCCGCTCGGCTTCTACATGGCCGCTCAGGGTTCGCTCATCGCCTTCGTCGTCATGCTGTTCTGGTTCGCACGGCGCCAGAACGCGATCGACGAAGAGCATGGCGTCCATGAAGATTGATCGGGGGAACTTCAATGGCTAACACGACATCCACCACCGCAGGCGGAGGCGACTTCACCTCCAATCTCGGCCGCATCTACGGCATCTACACCGGCGGCTTCATAGCCTTCATCATCCTGATGGCTGTCTTGAGCGCCATGGGCGTCGAGAATGTTGTCATCGGCTACCTGTTCATGGGCTTCACCATCGTCATCTACGCCGTGATCGGCGTCCTGAGCCGCACCATGCACGTCGGTGAATATTACGTCGCCGGGCGTCGCGTACCGGCGCTCTACAACGGCATGGCGACCGGCGCCGACTGGATGTCGGCGGCCTCCTTCATCGGCATGGCCGGTTCGCTCTATCTGCTCGGCTATGACGGTCTCGGCTTCGTGCTCGGCTGGACCGGCGGCTACGTGCTCGTGGCCATCCTCGTTGCGCCCTATCTGCGCAAGTTCGGCGCTTACACCGTTCCCGACTTCCTGTCGGCGCGCTACGGCGGCAATCTTGCCCGCTTCATCGGCGTAATCGTTCTGTTCTCCTGTTCATTTACCTATGTGGTCGCGCAGATTTTCGGCACCGGGCTGATCTCGGCCCGCTTCCTTGGCATCGACTTCAACGTCGCGGTCTATGTCGGACTGGCTGGCATCCTGGTGTGCTCCATGTTGGGCGGCATGCGCGCCGTCACCTGGACGCAGGTCGCCCAGTACATCGTGCTGATCATCGCCTATCTCATCCCTGTCATCTGGATGTCGACGGTGAAAACCGGCGTGCCGATCCCACAATTGATGCAAGGCCAGGCGCTGGCGAACATCACCGCGCTTGAGACGGCGCAGGGCATCACCGTGCATCACATCACCCCATTCGTGCATGGCGGCTACGATGCCAAGAACTACTTCCTGCTCATCCTTTGCCTGATGGTCGGAACGGCGTCATTGCCGCATGTCCTGATGCGCTACTTCACCACCCCGTCGGTGCGTGAAGCGCGTGTTTCGGTCGCCTGGTCGCTGCTGTTCATCTTCATCCTCTACTTCACTGCGCCCGCCTATGCGGCGTTCGCCAAGTGGACGATGCTCGACCTGGTGGCGTCGGGCCTGACGCCTGAAAACATCGCCGAGAAAGCCGGATGGATGATGCGCTGGGCCGCTGCCGACAATACGCTCGTGCAGATCTGCGGCAAGGCGGCGACCGACACCGCGGCGATCGTCGCGGCCTGCGCCGAAAAGGGGGTGACGGCACTTTCGTTTGCCGACATCAACCTCAACGCCGACATGATCGTGCTGGCGACGCCGGAAATGGCCGGCATGCCTTACGTCATCTCGGGCCTCGTCGCCGCCGGCGGTCTTGCCGCCGCGCTGTCGACGGCGGACGGCCTGCTGCTGGCCATCGCCAACGCGCTCAGCCACGACATCTACTACAAGATGATCGACCAGAATGCGCCGACGTCGCGGCGCCTGATCGTGTCCCGCATCCTGCTGGTTATGGTCGCCGTGCTGGCCGCCTACGTCGCATCGACCAAGCCGTCGGACATCCTGTCGATGGTGTCGTGGGCCTTCTCTCTTGCCGCCGGCGGGCTGTTCCCGGCGCTGGTGCTCGGCGTCTGGTGGAAGCGCGCCAACTCGGCCGGTGCGGTCGCCGGCATGATCGCGGGCTTCGGCATCACCATCTTCTACCTTGTCATGACCCAGTACGGCGCCGACTTCGACAAGGCGACGCCGAATATGGAACTGTGGTGGGGCGTGAAGAACATTTCGTCGGCGGCCTTCGGACTGCCGGTTGGCTTCGCCGTGATGATCATTATCAGCCTTCTCACCAGGGCGCCGTCCCGGGATATGCAGGATTTCATCGAAGAAATCCGTGTGCCGCGCGGCAAGCAGATGATGGAAGAAAAGACTGCCTGATCGCGCATAGCGATCGGCGCTCAAGGCGGGGTCCGGTGACGGACCCCGCTTTCATTTTGGAGGCGTCGCTGGCATAACGCGGCGCCGCCGCTGCTTGGAAAGTCCCACATGAACGATTTCTGGTCCTATTGGTATTTCCACATCCCGAATTTCATCCTTGCCGCGGTGATGTACACTCTGATGGGGCGTCTCCTGCTCCGCCTCTTCGTGCCCGAAAGCTGGGACAACTACATCTGGCGCTTCTTCAAGAGTGTCACGGACCCGTTCCTGCGGGCCGTGCGGAGCATTACGCCGTCGATCCTGACCCAGCCGGTGGTGATCGTCTTCAGCGTGCTCTGGCTTATGGCCTTGCGCGTGTTCTACCTCGTCTTTCTGATCAATTTCGGCATTGCGCCGATGGCTTCGCAGGGGGGTTGAGGCAATGGACAGAAACGGTCTTGTCCCGGTCATGGCGGTCGCCATCGTCAACGGCATCTTTTCGCCGTGGGTGCTGATGGTGTTCCTGTTCTATCCGATCTGGTATCCGGGCTGGGCGCCTCCCCTGAGCCAGATCGTCTACATGGCAAGTGCGCTGATCCTGTCGACGATGACCATCATGCTCGCCGGCGTGCCGGCCGCTCTCTATGAGCGCTGGTCGGCGCGCCCCAGGAGCATCGTCGTCGCGTCGATCTGGCTTGCGGGCACGGTTTTGCTGACGCTGCCGGCGCTGCCGAATGTGATGCGGGCGCTAAGCGGTGGCTGAGAATTCCCTTCCCCGCCCTGTCAGCGTTCTTCGCGGCGGAACGGCTTGAGGAGCGCCGAAGGCGCGACGGCGTTGCGTGACATCACCGCCATGGCGACGATGGTGAAGATGAAGGGCAGCATCAGGAACGCCTCATAGGGGATATGGCCGAGCCCGCTCGCCTGCATGCGCAGTTGCAGGGCATCGACGAAGGCGAACAGCAGTGCCGCCCCCGCCGAACGCCAGGGATCCCAGCGGCCGAAGACGACGAGCGCGATCGCCACCCAGCCACGCCCGGAGACGAGGCCGAAGGTGAAGGCGTTGAACTGCACCATCGACAGGAAAGCCCCGGCCAGCCCCATCAGGGCACCGCCAAGGATCACCGCCTGGAAGCGAGCGGCGATGACGCCGACGCCGGCCGAATCGGCGGCGCGCGGATTTTCGCCGACCATGCGCACCGACAGGCCCCACGGAGTCCGATAGAGCACGAAAGCGGCAAGGGGAACGGCTGCCATCGCCATGTAGACCAGCGAAAACTGGTTGAACACGGCTGGTCCGAGCACCGGGATGTCGGAGAGAACAGGGATCGGCAGCGTTTCGAAACTCTTGATG
The DNA here is from genome assembly GCF_055811635.1 of Mesorhizobium sp. WSM4806. NCBI lineage: Bacteria > Pseudomonadati > Pseudomonadota > Alphaproteobacteria > Hyphomicrobiales > Phyllobacteriaceae > Mesorhizobium > Mesorhizobium sp. WSM4806. The sequence goes on from NZ_JBVVQZ010000021.1 coordinate 116,356, forward strand.
CTGGGCGGCACCGATTGCTGGCCGAAGATCAGCCGGTAAAGGAAATAGGCGAGGCCCGACGAGAACAGCGTCACGCCGATGCCGCAGACATGCTGGCTGAGGCCGAGAGCCACCGTGAACAGCGCATGCACGGCACCCATCAGCGCACCGGTCAGCACCGCCGCAAGCACGCCGAGCCACAGGCTGCCGCTGAGGCTGGTCGCGGTGAAGCCGGTCATCGCCGACAACAGCATGATGCCTTCGATGCCGAGATTGAGCACGCCGGCCCGCTCCGAAAACATCTCGCCCAGCGTCGCGAAAGCCAAAGGCGTGGCGATGCGGATGATCGCGGCGAGGAAGCCGACCTGAAAAATCTGTTCGAGCACGACGCTCATCATGCGGCTCCGACGCGGCGGATGCGATAGGCCGTGAACAGCAGCGCCACCAGCATGGCGAGCAGCGCGGTGCCCTGGATGACGTCGCTGAGGAAGGCCGGAACGCCGGTGGCCCGCGACATCGCCTCGGCGCCGGTCATGACGGCGGCGAGGAACAGCGCCGCCGGCATCACGCCAAGCGGGTTGAGCCTCGCCAGCATGGCGACGACGATGCCGGAATAGCCATAGCCCGGCGAGATGTCGCTCATCACCTGGAAATGCACGCCGCCGACTTCGCTGACGCCGGCAAGGCCGGCGAGCGCCCCGGACAGCAGCGCCGTCGAGATCAGCACCCGCTCGACATGGATGCCGCCATAGCGCGCGGCCTCGGGATTTTCGCCGATCACCCTGATCCTGAAGCCGAGCGTCGTGCGCGCAATCAGGAACCAGATGACCGGTGCGGCCACGAAAGCCGCCACGACGCCGAGATGCAGCCGCGTGCCTTCGAGCAGCACCGGGAAATTCGCTGAATCCTCGATCGGCGGCGAGATCGGGTACCCGCTGAAACTGTCTTTCCAAGGGCCTTCGATCAGCGCCATCAACGCGTAGAAGATGACCGAGTTGAGCAGCAGTGAACTAACGACATCATCGACTTTGAATTTCACCCGCAGCGTTGCCGGGATCAGGGCGACCGCAGCACCGGCGGCGGCGCCGGCGAGCGCCATCAGCAGCATGGCAAGCGGCCCCGGCATCGGAATGGCGCCGACCGCACAGCTCGCCACCGCACCGGCAAGCAACTGCCCCTCGGCGCCGATATTCCAGAATTTGGCGCGGAAGGCGACCGCCACGGCAAGCCCGGTGAAGATCATCGGTGTTGCACGCACGAGCGTTTCGGTGATCGCGTAGCTGTCGCCCAGCGACGCCGAGAACATCACGCCATAGGCCTCGATCACCCCGGCACCGGCCAGCGCAATGAGGCCGCTGCACAGCACCAATGTCGCGCCGATGGCCAGCAACGGCAGAGCCAGGTTGAACCAGGCGGGCGTTGAGGTGCGGGCTTCGAGGCGGAACATCAACTATGGCCCTCCGCTCCGGTCATCATCAGTCCGAGCCGCGCGATCGTGGCGTCGGCGCTGTCCAACGTGCCGGCAATGCGCCCCTCATACATCACCGCGATGCGGTCGCAGAGCATCAGCAGCTCTTCGAGGTCTTCGCCGATGACGACGATGCCGCAGCCCCTGGCACGCATGTCGAGGAACTTTTCGTGGATGAAGCGCGCCGCACCAATGTCGAGGCCGCGCGTCGGCTGCGACACGATCAGCACCTTGGGGTCGAAGGCGAGCTCACGCGCCAGCAGCGCCTTTTGCAGATTGCCGCCGGACAGCGCTCCGGCCCGCGTCATCGGCCCGGGGCAGCGTATGTCATAGGCCTTGATCTGTTCTTCGGCGAAGGCGCGGATCGCATCGGGCCTGAGGAGACCGTTGCGGCTGAACGCCCCGGTGCCGATGCGCGGCAGCACCATCGAATCGGCAAGCGGCAGGTTGGTGACCAGTCCTGTCGTCATCCGGTCTTCCGGGATGCGCCCGAGACCGAGCGCCTGCACCTCGCGCGGCGAGAACCGCGAGACAGCTTTGCCGGCTATCGTCATCCGGCCGGCATCGGGCGCGCGAACGCCGGAGATCACCTCGGCAAGCGCCCGCTGGCCGTTGCCCGAGACACCGGCAATGCCGAGGATCTCGCCGGCGCGGACAAAGAGCGAGACATCGGCGAGCGCCATGCCTGAACGACGCGATGTCGAGATGCCATCCAGGGTCAGCACCGCAGCACCCGGCGTCGACGGTCCCCTGGCCGGCGGTACGATCTCGTGGCCGCACATCAGCCGCGCCATGTCCTGGGATGTCGTGCTGGCAGGTGCGTCGACGCGCCCGGTCACGCGGCCATGCCGCAGCACCACGCAGCGATGGGTCAGCGCCCTGACCTCGTTGAGCTTGTGCGAGATGAAGATGATGCCGAGGCCCTGGGCCACCATCGATCGCAGCGCCGAAAACAGTCCATCGATCTCGGTTGGCGCCAGCACCGCCGTCGGCTCGTCGAGGATCAGCAGCCTTGCGCCGCGAAACAGCGCCTTGACGATTTCGAGCCGCTGCTGCTCGCCGATCGACAGCGCCGAGACGGGAAGGTCCGGATCGAGCGTGAGGCCATGCTGGCGGCCGATCTCCGCCAGTCGCGCCAGCCCGCCGGCGCGGTCGATCCGGCCCGATTTGCCGGGAATGCCTATCAGCAGGTTTTCCAGCACCGAAAGCCGCGGCGCCAGATGAAAATGCTGGTGCACCATGCCGATGCCGGCGGCGAGCGCATCGGCCGAGTTGTTGATCGTCACCGGCCGGCCCTGAACCAGGATCTCGCCGGCGTCGGGGGCATAGGCGCCGAACAGCACGTTCATCAGCGTCGTCTTGCCGGCGCCGTTTTCACCCAGCAGCCCGAGAATTTCGCCGGGTGCGACGCTAAGATCGACGGCCTCGTTCGCCATGACGGCGCCGAAGCTCTTGGAGATGCCGCGCATTTCGATGAGAGGGGCGGGCAAAGGCGAGGGTGCTCCTGGTGGGAGATGGCGCTGATATCCCTCCCCCTCGAGGGGAGGGTGGCCCGAAGGGCCGGGTGGGGTCCGCTGTGACGCGCTCCATCCTTATCGGTCTAAAGCTCGAGGCAGCTGAGGTGACCCCACCCGCCTCGCTTCGCTCGGCACCCTCCCCTCAAGGGGAGGGCTGCGCCGCTCAATCCGAAACCGGCGTGTTCTCGTCGACGACGACACGGAAATTGCCGTCGAGGATTTCGGCCTTCTTCTTCTCGACCAGCTCCTTGACGTCGGCGGGCAGCGTCTTGTCGAATTTGTGGTAGGGCGCCAGAAAGGAGCCGCCCTTGGCCATGCGCGAGAAATCGCCATAGTCCTGCGCGGTGAAGACGCCGGCCTTGACCAGTTTGATCGCATGCTCGACCGTCGGATACATGTCCCAGACCGGGCCGGTGATCACCGTGTCCGGGCCGAGGTTGGACTGGTCGGACATGTTGGAGATGGCGAGGATCTTCCTCTCGACTGCCGCTTCGATGACGCCGAAACGTTCGGCATAGATCACGTCGACGCCGGCGTCGATCTGGGCGATAGCCGCTTCCTTGGCCTTTGGCGGGTCGAAGAAAGAGCCGATGAATGCGACCTTCCTCTTGATGTCAGGATTGACCTCGCGGGCGCCGGCAAAGAAGGCATTGACCAGCCGGTTCACTTCCGGAATGCCCATCGCCGCAACGGCGCCGATCGTGCCTGATTTCGACATCTTTCCGGCGATCAGGCCGGAGAGATAGGCGGGCTCGTGGATCCAATTGTCGAAGACAGCGAAATTCGGCTCGGCCGGCCCGGCGCCGGAGCCGAACAGGAAGGCGACCTTCGGAAACTGCTTGGCGGTGCGGCGGGATTCGCGTTCGGCAGCGAACGCATCGCCCAGCACTAGCTCATAGCCGCCTTGCGCATATTCGCGCATCACACGGCTGAAATCGGCCGTCTGCACCTTCTCCGACCATTTGTATTCGATGCCGAGTTCCTTCTCGGCCCTCTGCAGGGCGACATGGATCTGGTGGACCCATGGCTCCTCGGTCGGCGTGGCGAAGATCGCCGCCACCTTCAGCTTCTTGTCCTGCGCCAAGACCTGGCCCGGCAGCATGGTTGCCGCCAGGCCGAGCGCGCCGAGTTCCAGCAAATCGCGTCGCGAAAGCCCTCCGCGTTTCGATTGGATTTTGCTCTTCCCGTTTTCCATTGCATGCCCCTCTGATTGGCGCCGTGTCGAGCCGGCTGTTTCTTTGGATATCAGGCGAGGGAACTATGGAACGGCATCCGACCTTTGTCCACATGGTCAAATTTGTCGGGAAGCTGCAGCCGGCTGCCCTCCTCGCAAGACCACGGCGGCAGTGGATTGCTTGCTCAATGCTTGATGCGATCGCGCATGGCGTACCAGAGCATGCCGAGCACATAGAGCGGGCCGCGCAGGGCGGTACCGCCGGGAAACGGCATTGGCTTCAGCGTCGAGAACAGATCGAGCCGCGACGCATCGCCGGTGATCGCCTCGGCAAGCAGCTTTCCCGACAGCGTCGACAGGATCACGCCCTTGCCGGAATAGCCATGCGCAAAATAGACTTCGCCATAGTGGCCGACATCCGGCAGGCGCGACGTCGTCACCGAGACCAGCCCGCCCCAGGCATGATCGATGCGGCGGCCGCGCAATTGCGGAAAGGTCTTTTCCATATGCGGCCGCACGAAGCCGGCAATGTCGGCGGGCGGCGACGGCGTGTAGCGCTCGCCACCGCCGAACAGCAGGCGGCCGTCCGCCGACAGCCGGTAGTAGTTGACGACGAAGCGTGTGTCGGAAACGGCGGCGTTGCTTGGGATGACGTCGCTGGTGTCGTCCAGCGGCTCGGTGGCGATGATGTAATTGCCGACCGGCATGATGCGGCTGTTGACGCGCGGTTCGAGCCCCTGAAGCAGGGCGTCGCCGGCCAACACAACATGTCTGGCCCGGACCGAGCCCTTGGCCGTGGAAACCCGGATGGAAGGTTTCCGCTCCAGCCGCAGCGCTACCGAATTCTCGTGGATGGTGACGCCTGCCGCTGCCGTGGCGCGGGCAAGACCCAGCGTGTAGTTCAGCGGATGCATATGGCCGCCGAGCTTCTCGTACATGGCGCCGTGATAGGGTGTGTTCACCATTTCACGCGCCTGCGCCGCCGACAGCATCTCGACGTCATGAAAGTTCATCACGCTGGCAAGGCACTCGGCCTCTTCCTCGAGGTCGCGCAGGTCGGAGCCGTTGACCGCACCGGCCAGATGGCCGGTGAGCCGGAGGTCGCAATCGATGGCATGGCGCTCGATCAGGTCGAGCACCAGCCCGCGCGCCTCGAGGGCGAGAGCGAAAAGCGCCCGCGCCCGTTCGGGCCCATAAAATTTAACCAGGCCCTTGGCGCCCTTGCGCAGGCCGGGGATGATCTGGCCGCCATTGCGCCCCGACGCCCCCCAGCCGATCTTGCCGCCTTCGAGGAGAACCACCTTCAGCCCGCGCTCGGCCGCATGAAGGGCTGCGGACAGTCCGGTGCAGCCGCCGCCGACCACCACCAGATCGACGTCGACGTCGCCCTGCAGCGCCGGATGATCATGCGCCGGATTGGCGGTCGCGACATAGTAGGATTTGCCGATGTCCAGTCCGGAATTGAAGCCCATCATCAGACCTTGAGCAGCAGGTGGTCGCGTTCCCAACTGGTGACGACGCTCTGGAACAGGTCGAGCTCGACGCTTTTGACGCGCAAATAGGTCTGGACGAAATCCTCGCCGAGCAGGTCCCGAACCGGACTGCAGGCGGCGAAACGGTCGAGCGCCTCCTCCATGGTTTTCGGCAGCGTGCTCTTGCTGCGATAGGCGTTGCCCGATGCCTCGGGCGAACGCGAGAGCTTTTCCTCGACGCCGAGATAGCCGCAGAGCAGCGAGCCGGCCATCGCCAGATAGGGGTTGGCATCGGCGCCGGGCAGCCGGTTTTCCACCCGCCGCGCGGCCCGCCCACCGGCCGGCACGCGCAGGCCGCAGGAGCGATTGTCATGCGACCACTCGATGTTGGCGGGGGCGCTGTGGTTCGGCCGGATGCGGCGGAACGAATTCACGTTCGGCGCAAACAGCGGCATCACCTCCGGAATGTATTTCTGCAGGCCGCCGATGAAATGCCCGAACATCTCGGTGTCGGCATCGTCACGCCCGGCGAACAGCGTATTCCCGGCCTCGTCGATGACCGACATGTGGAGATGCATGGAGCTGCCGGCTTGTGCGGCGATCGGCTTGGCCATGAAGGTCGCATGCATGCCATTATCCTGCGCGGCCCGGCGCGTCATCCGCTTGAACAGCAGCACCTTGTCGGCCAGCGGCAGCGCGTCGCCATGCAGGAAATTGATCTCCAGCTGCGCCGTGCCTGACTCGTGGATCAGCGTATCGAGCGGCAGCCCGGCCTTTGCGGCATAGTCGTAGAGCCGCTGGATCACCGGCTCGAATTCCTCCAGCGCCGCCATGTCATAGGGGTGCTGCACGGTTTCGGAGCGGCCATTGCGCCCGACCGGCGCGATCAACGGCCGATCGGGATCGGGATTGGGCGCGGTCAGGTAGAATTCGAGCTCCGGCGCCACCACTGCCCGCCAGCCGCGCTGGTGATAGAGATCGAGCACGGCCCTCAACACATGACGTGGCGAGGCCATCCACGGCCGGTCGTCCATGTGAAACGCATCGGTGAAGACATAGGCCTTTTCAGCTCCAGCGCCGGGCGCAAGGCAGAGCGTCGCGACATCCGGCACCATCCGCATGTCGGGATCCTGATAGGCGAAGCCCTCGTCGTTGGAACCGGAATAGCGGCCGTCTATGCAGACCAGGAAGGCGCTGCTCGGCAGGTAGAGCGCGCGGTCTTCGAGCGACTTCAGGAACTTGGCCGTTGGCAACGCCTTGCCGCGCAACACGCCGTTCACGTCCGGCACCAGGCACTCGACTTCCCTGATCCCCTGCTGCTCCAGCCATCGCTTCGGATCGTCCGTCGGGGTCATTTGCGGTGCATCCGTTGTCGTGGTGTTGAGCATCAGGTCACGTCCTTGCGAGGGCGAGAATGGCTTCGGCGGCGGCGTCAGTTCCCGGCGCCCGCGCCATGGTGGCCGCATTCTCCTTGAGGCGAAAGCGCATCTCGCCGTCGGCCATTAGGCCAAGGATAGCCTGTTCCAGTTCGTCGTCGCTCCAGCCATCGCGGCTGAGGTAGCGGCCGACGCCGGTTTCCTCGGCGCGTTGCGCATTGTCGTGCCCGTCCCAGCAATAGGGCATGATCAGCGACGGCACGCCGAAACGCAGCGCTTCGCAAAAGCTGTTGTTGCCGCCGTGATGGATGAAGAGATCGGACTTGGCGACAACCGACGGTTGCGGAAACCAGGCGTCGAGATAGACATTGTCCGGAACCGCGCGATAGCTGTCGCGCAGACCGCCGACATTGACGATGAAGCGGGCCGGAAGCCGGTCGAACACGGCGAGCATGCGCTCGATCAGCCCGACATCCATCGCGCCCAGGCTGCCGAAGCTGAGATAGACCAGCGGCCCGTCATTGCGTGGAAAGACCGGCACGTCGAACGGCCCTTCCGAACGGACGCAGCCTTCGAGATAGACGAAGCGGGCCGGGTCGAGCGGCTCGGCGCGCTGCCTGCGCACGATGGTTGGGGTCAGCAGCAGATTGAGATCGGGCGAAGCTTCGAGAAAAAGCCCCTCCGGCAAGGGCGCAAGGCCGGCGTCGGTCCGAAGCCGGTTGAACCGGTCATGTGCCGGAGCGACGGCTGCCAGGTAGCGCGCCTCGAAGGCCGCGCGACCGGGGTCGTCGGCGGCGAGACCGGACAGATAGGGCGGTACATCGGCGTCGGGCAGCTCGGTCTCGGCGCAGGAGACGACGCGCACCCATGGGCAACCGGCGGCAGCAAGTGCTGGAAACATGACGACGTTGTCGAGCACCACGGCGTCCGGCTTCAACCGGGTCAGCAATTTGCGCAGCGGCGCCTCGGCATTGACCGCGGTGTCGACGATCGCTTGCCAGGTCGGGGCGACGTAGGTTTCGAGCTGGTCGATCGGGCTCAGCCTGAAATGCGGCAGATGCCGGCGCACGAAGGCCTGCCAATAGCTCTGGCGTTCGCTGTCGGTCAGCGGATCGTCGGTCGGCAACTGGTATTCCTGAAACCCGTAGTCGGCGAACACGCCGGAAAAGCCGGCGTGACAGATAAACACCGGCCGCGCACCCCTTGCGCGCAAGGCCTGCGCGATGCCGACGCAATTGAGCGCGGCACCGAAGCTCGCTTCGGGAAACAACGCGATAGTCGGGCCGGTTTTGCGCGTCACTGTTCTCGTGGTCCTCGTCAATCCGGCCGGCTGATCATGCCGAACAACGCGGGGGCGCCGCGACTGGCCGCCTGCGGTCGCTGGCTGCGGGACAATCGCAGATGGACGCGAAGCAGATCGGCTGCAACCTCATACTGCCGGCTTTCCAGTTGGTCGAGTATGGTCAGGTGCTCGCGCAGCGATTGCTTCAGCCGGAAGACGTTGACGCCGGCATAGGTCCCCGGCAGCCGGCGCAGCCTGAGATGGTCCGACAGCGCGTCGGCGACGAACCGGTTGCTGGAGCCGCCGGCGATTAGGCCGTGAAAGTCGATGTCCAGCCGCTGGAACTCTCTGATATCGAATGTGGCGTCGGGCAGCGCCAGCAGCGCCTCCATGCCCTGGCGCAACGCTGCCGCGCGGGTCCCGTCCAGCCGAAAGCCAGGCGCCAGAATGGCGGCGGGTTCCAGCATCAGGCGGAACTCATAGCTTTCCCCTTGTGCCTCCGGATCGTCTGGCGCTCGCCTGAACAGCCAGGACTGTCCCGGTGCGCGATCCAGAAGATTTTCGTCTGTCAGTTTCTTTAGCGCTTTTAGTACTGTCCTTCGTTCGGCACTGTAGCGCCGCATCAACGCGCCGATGGTCACAGTCTGATCCAACCGACGTGCCGACCGATCGCGCAGGATCATCTCCGCGAGTTCGTCCTCCTCGGCGCTTGGCAGGTCAGTGGCAAGCGTCGCCTGCTTGGTGAGGTCAACGGCCAGCCGATAGCCGGATTCGGCTTCCCATCGCACGACGCCTTTTTCGGTGAGCAGGCGCAGCGCGGCCCGCACCGGGGTCCGCGAGACGTTGCAGAGCGAGGCGATCTGCTGTTCCGGGAGATGGGCGCCGGCCTCGAAGCCGCGCTGCCGGGCTACATCGAGAATGCGCTGCGCGAGATCAAGATGATTGGTGCGCGGGCGTCTGGCAACGGCTTGCATGGCGTTTCTCGTGAACGGGCTCGACCGCTACGGTTTTACCAACTGCCCTTGCGGGCGCGATCGGCTGGACTTCGCGGCGATTTTCCAAATTATGGATTGACGTACTTTTTTCTGCAATAGTACTGTGGGTTCAATCGGCAATAAAAAGACCGGGGAACAGGATCGAAGCGGCGGCATGGTCGCAAGCGCTGGTCCGACGATTGATTGAATTCGACGATCAACCAGAATGGGAGTCTGTCATGACCGCCACCACCCTGCGGCACCGTTCGTTAAAAACTTCCGCGATCGCGCTTGGCCTCGCTATGGCGCTGTCGGCGCCGGCGGCCCCCGCCGATCTCGTCATTTCCAACTGGGACGGCTACATGGCGCCGGACGCCATGGCCGCCTTCAAAGCAGCGACCGGCGTTTCCGGCGAGGTCGTCGTTCACGCCACCAATGAGGAGATCATGGGCAAGCTCGTTGCTTCGGGCGGCAAGGGCTATGACGTGGTCTTCGTTTCCTCGCCGTTCGCAGAAGTGCTGAACAATCTCGGCCTGATCGAGACGATCGACCACGCCAAGATCCCCAATCTCGCCAATCTCTATCCTGAGGCGGCCAAGCTGCCGCACGATGTCGGCAACAATTTTTCCGTGCCTTACACCTGGGGCACAACCGGCCTCTGCTACCGCTCGGATCTGGTGAAGACCGAGCCGGCCAGCTGGAACGATCTTCTCGCCCCGTCCGAGGCGCTCAAGGGCAAGACCACGATGCTGGCGACCGACCGCTGGCTGCTTGCCGCCGGGCAGCTCGCCAAGGGCTATTCGGTCAACGAAACCGATCCGGCCAAGCTCGCCGAGGTCAAGGACCTGCTGATCTCGGCCAAGAAGACCTTGCTCGCCTATGACGACACCACCTTCTATTCGAAGCTGGTTTCGGGCGAGGCGCTGATGGTGCAGGCATGGGATGGCTGGTGCAACTATGGCATCGCCGAGAATCCGCAGATTAAATACACCATACCCAAGGAAGGCTCGGACCTGTGGGTCGATACGATGGTGGTGATGAAGGCATCGGCCAACAAGGACGCCGCCTTCCAGTTCATCAACTTCATGCTGGACGCCAAGAACCACGCCTGGGCGGCTCAGAACATCGATTACAAGGTGCCGAACAAGCCGGCTATGGAAAGCCTGCCGGCGGATTTCCTCGCCAAATTCCCAAATATGAACATGCCTGTGGCCGAACTGGTCAAGTTCGAGCAGTTGCGCGACGTCGGCGACGCCCAGCGCGACTATTCGAAGATCGTCAGCGAGATCAAGGCGGCGCAGTAGTTTCGGCATCTGGAATCAGGCTTGCGTTCCTTCACGCCCCCCTCTGGCCTGCCGGCCATCTCCCCCTCAAGGGGGGAGATCGGCTGGATTGCAGCCGCTCGCCAATCTCCGGCGCAGCACCCCCTCATCCGGCCGCTTCGCGGCCACCTTCTCCCCGCTGGGGAGAAGAGGCTGACGCCAAGGTCGGCGACCTCCTCTCCCCTCGGAGAGAGGTCGGATTGCCCCGAATTGCCCTTCGCAATTCGGTTGGCAATCCGGGTGAGGGGGCGCTTGTCCAAACACAATTTCGATGCTTTTGAGATGGCCTCAAGGCCAGAGGAGGGTGCGACATGAGATCGTTCACACCTTCTCGCTCCTCCTTGCTGATGGCGCCGGCGCTGGCCTGGCTCACCGCCTTGATGGTGGTGCCATGCGCGCTGGTGCTGGCGCTCGCCTTCTTCCGGCGCGGCATTTATGGCGGCATCGAATACAGCTTCACGCTGGAGAATTTCGGGCTGGTGCTCGACCCGCTCTATGCCGGCATCTTCCTCAATTCGGCGCGCATCGCCGGCACGGCAACGCTGATCGCGGTGGTGATCGGCTATGCCGCCGCCTATGCGATCGCGGCAGCACCGCGCCGGTGGCAGCCGGTGTTCCTGTTCTTCGCCGTCTTGCCTTTCTGGTCCAATTACCTGATCCGCACCTATGCATGGATCGTGCTGCTCAACCGCGAAGGCCTGATCACCCAGCTCTTGCGCTGGTTCGGCTATACCGGCGAGCCGCCGTCGATGCTCTATACCGAAGGCGCCGTCATCGCCGGTCTGGTCTACAATTACCTGCCTTTCGTCATCCTCGCCTGCTACGCGCCGCTGTCTCGGCTCAATCCGGAGCTGGCCGAGGCCTCGCGCGATCTCGGCGCTTCGGCCATGACCACATTTCGCCGGGTTATACTGCCGCTGACGGTGCCGGGCATCGCCGCCGGGGCGGTTTTCGTCTTCGTGCTGTCGATCGGCAATTTCGTCACGCCGGCACTGCTCGGCGGCGGCCGCTTCCAGATGATCGGCAATCTTGTCTACGACCAGTTCCTGACCGCCAATGACTGGCCGTTCGGCGCAGCGCTGGCGATGGCGCTGATCGCCATCATGCTTTTGGTGCTGACGGCGCAGGCCCTGGCTGCCGATCGCGCCGCGGGCCGTATCGCCGAAGCGAAAGGAGGCGCCGATGACTGAGCGCTCGCCCGCCACACGGCGTACGCTCTGGCTCGTGCTGACGCTCGTCTTCGCCTTCCTCTACGTTCCGATCGCCGTACTGGTGGCGCTGTCGTTCAACCAAGGCGGGCTGCCGACCGTCTGGTCGGGCTTTTCGCTGAAATGGTATGCCTCGCTCGCCGGAAACGCCGCGATCCTTTCCGCCGCCCTCAACACGCTGATCGTGGCGCTGGTCTCGACAGCCATCGCCACGCTGCTCGGCACCTTGCTGGCCATCGGCGTCGAAATGCGCCGGCAGTACGGAAGCGGCCTCGAGGCGCTGATCTTTGCGCCGATGATCATTCCCGACATCGTGCTGGCGGTGGCGCTGCTCAGCTTCTTTTCTATGCTCGATTTCACGCTCGGCCTGCACACCATCATCCTCGCCCATGTCGTCTTCAACCTCGCCTTCGTCTGCTCGGTGGTGCGCGCGCGGCTAAAAAGCTTCGACTGGTCGATCGTCGAGGCCTCCGCCGATCTCGGCGCTTCCGCGCTCACCACCTTCAGGCGGGTGACATTGCCGGTCATCCTGCCTGCGGTCGTCGCCGGCGCGCTGCTCGCCTTCACCCTTTCGGTCGACGAGTTCATCATCGCCTTCTTCACCGCCGGCGCCGGCCGCGCCTCGACTACGCTGCCGATGCAGATCTATTCGATGATCCGCTTCGGCATCACGCCGGAGATCAATGCATTGGCGACCATCGTCATGGCGGTCTCAATCACCGCGCTAACCCTGTCGCAGCGGCTCAACCGCGGAGTCATCGGCCAATGAGCGAGCCCCGCACGCTGCTGGCGATCGACAAGGTGTCGAAGAACTTCGGCCGGGTGACGGCCGTCGACGGCATCTCGCTCGATATCCGCGAGAACGAGTTCTTCGCCTTGCTCGGACCTTCCGGCTGCGGCAAGACCACGCTGCTGCGCATGCTGGCCGGTTTCGAGACGCCCAATGAGGGGCGCATCCTGCTCGACGGCCGCGACATCGCCAAAACCCCGCCCAACAGGCGGCCGGTCAACCTGATGTTCCAGTCCTACGCGCTGTTTCCGCATATGAGCGTCCGGGCCAATGTTTCCTACGGCCTTGAAATGGAGCGCTTGCCGGCAAACGAAATCTGCTCCCGCGTCGACGCCATCCTGGCGACGACCGAGCTTGTCGCCTTCGCCGACCGCAAGCCGGAGCAATTGTCGGGCGGCCAGAAGCAGCGCGTCGCGCTTGCCCGGGCGCTGGTCAAGCGGCCGCGGCTGCTGCTGCTCGACGAGCCGCTCGGTGCGCTCGACAAGAAATTGCGCGGCGCCATGCAACTGGAGCTGAAGCGGCTGCAGCACGAAGTCGGCATCACCTTCGTCATCGTCACCCATGACCAGGAGGAATCGCTCGTTATGGCCGACCGCATGGCGGTGCTGAGGGACGGCAAGCTGCTGCAATGCGACACGCCGCATGCGGTCTACGAACATCCGGCCGACCGTTTCGTCGCCGACTTCATTGGCGTCATGAATTTCGTGCCGGGCAAAGCCGCCAACGATGGCGTGCTGGCAGCCAATGGTGCGCGGATATCAGGCATGGTTCCCGAAATACTTTCGCCCGGCGCTGCGGCGGTCGCTTCGGTGCGGCCCGAGCGCATCCGGCTGTTCCCGCCGCCAGAGACGGCCAACCGTGTTGCCGGCATCGTCGAGGCGCTCGCCTATCACGGGCTGGACCTGCAGCTGCATGTCCGCACCGCTCTGTCACAAAAACCGTTCCTGGTGCGCGTCACCGCCGACGCCGCCGACCGCCGCCCGGTCGCGTCGGGCGATGCGGTCGAACTCGGCTGGGATGCCGCCGACGTCAGAATTTTCGCAGATTGATTGAAGGAGAACTTTCATGGCGCAGAAGACCATCGCGTTTTTTCCGGAAGCGGCCTACGGCCCGGCGCTCAACTCCGTCGGTATCGCCCAGGCGGTCGAGGCGCGCGGCCACAGAGCGGTGTTCCTGTCGGACCCCGGCTTCGTCGACGTCTACAAGGGCTACGGCTTCGAGGCGCATCCGGTGAACCTGTCCGAGCCGATGCCGCCCGAGCAGATGGCCAAGTTCTGGGAAGACTTCATCAACGGCCACATCCCGAATTTCCGCAAATCGCCCTACGACCAGGTCGACAATTACGTGAAGGACTGCTGGACGGCGATCGTCGACAGCGCCAAATGGGCTGAGAAGGACCTGCCCGGCGTGCTTGCGACGATCAAGCCCGACGTCATCTGCGTAGACAACGTCATCCTGTTCCCGGCGATCAAGCAGTATGGCAAGCCATGGGTGCGCGTCATCTCCTGCTCGGAAAACGAGATCGAGGACGAGGACATCCCTCCGCATCTGTCCGGCTGCGGCGAGAACGACCACGCCTGCCATCAGCGCTACCACGACCATTTCAACGCGGCAATCAAGCCGATCCATGACGACTTCAATACGTTTTTGAAAGCCAACAACGAAGCGCCGTATCCGATCGGCCAATTCTTCGAGGCCTCGCCTTACCTCAACCTGCTGCTTTATCCCGAGGCGGCAAAGTTCAAGCGCCGCCATCCGCTCGACCCGGCAAAATTCCAGTATCTGGAAGGCTGCGTGCGGCAGGAGAAGCCCTACACCGTGCCGACCTTTGCTGAGAATAATGACGGGCCGCTGCTCTACGTCTCGTTCGGCAGCCTTGGCGCCGGCGATGTCGATCTCTTGAAGCGCATCATCGCGACGCTGGCCGAGACTCGCTACCGGGCGCTGGTCAATCTCGGCGGCTACAAGGACCAATACGCGCAAGTGCCCGGCAATGTCATCGTCGAGAGCTGGTTTCCGCAGCCCTCGGTGATCCCGCAGGTCGACGCGGTTATCCACCATGGCGGCAACAACTCGTTCACCGAGTGTCTCTACTTCGGCAAGCCGGCGATCATCATGCCCTATGTCTGGGATGGCCACGACAACGCGACGCGGGTCGAGGAAACCGGCCACGGCTTCGGCATGCCGCGCTACGACTGGAGCGACGCCGAGCTAATCGCCAAGATCGAAACCTGCCTGACCGACCCGGCAATCAAGGTCAAGCTGGCGAAGACGTCGGCCCAGATGCAATCGCAGAACGGCCCGGAGAAGGCGGCCGGGCTGCTGGAGGAGCTGCTGTGACCGGGCGGATGGGTATGGCGTTCCTTCGCGCCCCCCTCTGTCCTACCGGACATCTCCCCCACTTGGGGGGAGATTGGCCGTCATCACTGATTTCGCCAATCACAAATGTCGCAAGAAGAGTGCCGCCGCCAGAGCTGCCAATCTCCCCCCTCGTGGGGGAGATGTCCGGCAGGACAGAGGGGGGCGCCGTAGAGCGAGACGATCGCGAAGTCATGCATCGCGCCGGCGGAGCACCCACATGACCTCCACTGTGCCACATCTCCACCAAGCCTCGACCCGCACCGACCTCGTCGACTGGGGCGCACAGCCCAATGCGCTGGAAGGTGCTTCGCACTCCACCGGCAGGCTCGTCCACAAGGGGCCGAACAACCAGCCGGAATCCGGCATCTGGGTCTGCACGCCCGGCCGCTGGCGGCTGGCGATCCCGCGCGACGAGTTGTGCCATTTCGTTGCCGGCCGCGCGACCTACCGATCGGACGACGGCGAGGTGATAGCAGTCTCTGCCGCCACGGTGGTCATGTTCCCGGCCGGCTGGGCGGGCGAATGTACCGTCCACCAAACCATCCGCAACATTTACATGCTGGCCTGAAGCCAGCCACTGGAGCTTCACGACATGCCGACACCGATCATGAAATCGCCGCTCGCCCTTACAGACCTCGTCGACTGGGGCGTCATCCCCACCATGATCGAGGGCGAATCCCGCACCTCCGGCAAATTGCTGCACAAGCGGCCGGAAGGCCGCTCCGAATGCGGGCTGTGGGTCTGCACCCCAGGCAAATGGCACTGCCACGTTACCCGCGACGAATTCTGCCATTTCCTCGAGGGCCGCTGCACCTATGTCCACGAATCCGGCGAGGTGATCGAGATCGAACCGGACACGGCGGCGTTCTTTCCGCAGGACTGGAAGGGCGTCTGCACCGTCCACGAGACCATCAAGAAGGTCTACATGATCCGCTGAGCAGCTTGAAAGGACGACCATGGACTTCTCACCTGACCGGCCGGCCTTCTTCGTCAATCCGGATTATCGGCCGATGACCGGCGGGGCAAAACCGGTGATCGATCCGGCGACACTGGAAACCGTCGGCGCCATCGCGACTGCAACCGACGGCGAGATCGACGCCGTGCTCACCGCTGCGGCCAGGGCGCAAGCTGCCTGGAAAAAGCTCGACGCCAAGAGCCGCGCCGGGCATCTGCATGCAGTCGCCAACGCCATCGAGGCGGCCGACTTCACGCGCTGCGCCGAGCTTATGGTGCGCGAGATGGGCAAGCCCTATCCGGAAGCAATCGGCGAGATCGCCAATTGCGCGCCGATCTTCCGCTACTACGCCGAGATGGCGCGTGACGATGCCGGCAAGATCGCCGGCACGACGCAGGCGGGTTCGTTCCAGTATGCGCGCTACGAGCCCTACGGCACGTCTGTGCACATCATGCCCTACAATTTCCCGATCCTGTTGATGTGCTGGACAGTTGCCGCCTCGCTTGCCGCCGGCAATGCCTGCGTCATCAAGCCGGCCGAAGCGACGACACTGTCGACGCTGGATTACATGACCGTGTTCCGCTCACTGCCGGAGGGCCTGGTTTCCTGCCTGCCCGGCGCGGCGGCCACGGCGCAGGCTTTGATCGCCTCCGATCGCACCCATGCGGTTGCCTTCACCGGTTCGGTCGCCGCCGGCAAGGCTGTCGCCGTCGCTTGCGCCGAGCGCATGAAGCCATGCGTCATCGAGGCCGGCGGCAGCGATCCGCTGATCATCAGCCGACACGCCCCGCTCGACGTGGCGGCCGCCGGCAGCGTCACCGCCGCGTTCCATCTCACCGGCCAGGTCTGCACCTCGGCCGAACGGTTTTTCGTCGTCGATGCCGTTCATGACCGCTTTGTCGAGCTGTTTGCGCAGAAGACACGGGCGCTGCGCATCGGCAACGGCCTCGACAAGACCGAGATCGGGCCGCTGGTCAGCGAGGCGGCGCGGGCGAAAGTCATGCGGCTGGTCGACGATGCCGTGCGCAATGGTGCCAAGGCGATCACCGGCGGGCGTATTCCGCCGGCGCACAATGTCGGCTGGTTCTACGAGCCGACGATCCTGACCGGCGTCACCCCCGACATGGCGATCGTGCGGGAAGAATGTTTCGGGCCAGTCGCCGCGATCTGCCGGGTCAAGGATTTCGACGAGGCGATAGAACTTGCCAATGACAGCCCGTTCGGGCTCGGCGCCTCGGTGTTCACCACTGATCTTGCCGAGGCGCATGAGGCTGCGGAGCGGCTTGAGGCAGGGATGGTCTGGGTCAACAATCCGCTGATCGACAACGACGCACTGCCGTTCGGCGGCTGGAAGGCGTCGGGCCTCGGCCGCGAACTTGGTCGCCAGGGGCTGGATGCCTTCCGCCGCTCGAAGATGGTCATCATCGACCACAGGCCAGCGATCCAGGACTGGTGGTATCCCTATCCCGACAGCTGGTTCCGCGAATCTGGCGGGCGCAAGCACGTATGAGATGACACAGGTCAGCGCCGCCAAGGGCCCCCGCTTGCTAGCGCAGCGCTTTCTGCCCGCCGGCGGCAGTGATGACGCCGACGATGATCAGCCCGGTCAGCAACAGACGGACGCCGGCGCTGACGCCGAACGTGTTGAGCATGGTCAAAAGCAGCACCAGGAACAGGGCCGCGCCCCATACACCCGGCACATTGGCCTTGCCGCCGGCTACCGACGTGCCGCCGATGACGACGACGGCGATCGAGGCCAGCAGGTACTCATTGCCGATATCGACATTGGCGCCGCGGAAATAGCCGGCGAGCAGCGCCCCGTCGAGGCCGCCGAGCGCGCCCGACAGCGTGTAGGTAAGAAAGCGGATGCGGCCGACATTGACGCCGGCCAGCCACGCCGCGCGGATGTTCTGGCCGATCGCCAGCACCGAACGGCCATAGATCATGCGCTGCAGCACGATCGCAGCGCCGATGGAGAACAGCACGGTGAGGATCGCCAGCACCGGAATGCCAAGAATCTGCCAGTTGGTGAAACTGGCAAAGCCCGGCGGCGGCTTGATCTGCAAGCCGCGGCCATAGCTGATGTCGATCGACTGGATGATGAAGCTCGCCGACAGTGTGGCGATGATCGGTGGAATGCGCAGCGCCCAGATCAACAGATAATTGGCGGCGCCGATCGCCATGCCGCAGGCCAGCGCCGCCAGCAGCCCGACCGCGATCATTGAATCATTGCCGTCCATCACCTTCATGGCGACGGCGCTGGCGAGGCCGATATTGGCGGGCAGCGACAGGTCGACATTGCCGGGACCGAGCGTGATCACGAACATCTGGCCGACACCGACGATGACGGTGAAGACGGCGAGCGAAAGTGCCGCCGTGATCATGCCGCCGCCGCCATATCCGCCGGTGAAGGTGATCGTCGCCAGCCACACCAGCAGCGCACCGATGAAGGACCATATCCAGGGTTTTGCGAGCAGCAATCGCATCGATGCCATCCCCTCACCTCTCCCTGCGGCTGATCAGCACCCGGGCCGCCAGCACGATGATGAGGATGGCGCCGTTGGCGGCCACCTGCCAATCGGGCGGGATGTGCATGAAGGTCAGCAGCGGCGAGGCGGCGAGCGCCAGCGTCAGCGCGCCGATTACCGCGCCGATCGGCGATACCCGGCCGCCGACAAATTCGCCGCCGCCGAGGATGACCCCGGCGATCGAAAGCAGCGTGTAGCCATTGCCGATATTGGCATCGGCCGAGGTGGTGATGCCGATCAGGGCCATGCCGGACAAAACGCCGAACAGACCGGTCAACGCGAACAGCACGATCTTGGTCTTGAGCAGCGACCAGCCGGCACGGCTGAGGGCCGCGGCATTGCCGCCGGAGCCGCGCAGGATCACGCCATACGAGGTGCGCATCAACCCGAAATGAACGACCGCCGCGATCAGCAGCGCCGCAATGATCGGGAACGGAACGAAGGGCGGTTTGAAGGCCATAAGCGACAGCAGCCAGTCCGGTGCTTTGCCGCCGGGCTTCGGCAGGATGAGGATGGCGAGGCCCTGCCAGACAAAACTCATGCCGAGCGTCACCACGATTGAAGGCAGGTTGCGCAGATGGATCAGCGCGCCGAGCAGCGCATAGACGCCGATCGACCCGAGGAGGATCAAGACACCGACCAGCGGCGCCTCCTTCAGCCATGTCGCCGTGACGCAGCCGACGAAACCGACGAAGGTGCCGATCGACAGGTCCAGCTCGTTGCCGGCGATGACGAACATCTGCGCGATCGTGGCCAGGGCGATCGGGACCGCCAAATTGAGCATCAGGCTGAAGCCGAAATAACTGATGGCGCGCGGGTTGAGCCAGGCGATCGCCAGCAGCACCAGCATCAGCGACATCGCTGGCAGCAGCCCGCGCAGCAGACGCGCCCGCGCCAACGCGCTTCGCTCGGAAGAACTCTTGGGACCGGTCTCGACGGGTGCTGCCGTCATCTCAGGCCGCGTCGCCGAACGAGGACTGAATGATCTTTTCCTCGGTCAGCTCGTCGCGACCAAGCTTGGCGACGATCCGGCCGTTCTTGAAGACATAGACGTGGTGGCAATTGTCGAGCTCTTCGGTTTCCGTGGTGTACCAGAGGAAGGTGCGGCCGCGGCCAGCCTCTTCGCGCACGAGGTCGTAGACTTCGAGCTTGGTGCCGATGTCGACGCCGCGCATCGGGTCGTCCATCAGCACGATCCTGGCGTCGGAACCGAGCGCCCGGGCAAACAGGGCCTTCTGCTGGTTGCCGCCGGACAGCGAGAAGATGTTGTTGTTCATGTCGGGGGTGCGGATGCCGATTTTCTTTTGCCAGAAGTCGGCGAGTTCGGCTTCGCGCCGCGGCGAGATCAGCAGGCCGTTGCGCAATCGCGCCAGCGAGCGGATGCCGATGTTTTGCGCAATCGACCATTGCGGAAAGATCCCGTCAGACTGGCGGTCGCCGGCCACCAGCGCCACCGGCGCGGTGACCTCGATGCCGGTTTTGGTGTGCGCCGCGGCTGCGAAAATCGCCAGCAGCAGATCGGTTTGGCCATGACCGGCAAGCCCGGCAAGGCCGATGATCTCGCCGGCATGCGCCACAAGTTCGTTGCCGTCCTGTTGCCGCGCTGGGCGGGCCCGGACCCGCAACGGGCCGGTCTCCGGCTTTTGGGTCGCGATTTCGGCCGCGATCTTCTCACGCGCTGCCGCTCCGCCCATGGTCGTCACCAGCCTGCCGCGATCGAAAGCCTTAGCCGCATCCGACGCGACGACCTTGCCGTCGCGCATCACCACGATGCGGTCGGCATTCCCGAGCACCTCGCCCAGAACATGCGAGATCAGAATGCAGCTCTTGCCCCCGGCGACAAAGCGCCGGACGAAACCCAGCAACTGGCCGGCCGTGTGCGCGTCGAGCGAGGATGTCGGCTCGTCGAGGATGACCAATTCGAGCGGATCCTGCGTCACCGTGAAGGCGCGCGCCACCTCGACCATCTGCCGCCTGCCGATGGAAAGGTCGCTGGCGATATCGGCGGCGGAGATGCTGTGGCCCGGAAATATCTCGTCGAGCTTGGCGGCGATCAGATCGGCCGCTTTGCGCCGCCAGCCGAGGCCGCGCAGCGCCGGGTGGTTGATTCGGGTGTTCTCGGCAACGCTGAGGTTCGGGCACAGCGACAGTTCCTGGAACACGCAGCGTATGCCAAGTTGTTGGGCGCGCGGCACCGAATAGTTATCCTCGATGCCGCCACGCACCGCGATCCGACCGCTGTCGGGCACGAGCGTGCCCGCCACCATATGCATGAGCGTCGACTTGCCCGCGCCATTGTGGCCGACGAGACCGACGCATTCGCCGGCGCCGACGTGGAAATCCACCCCGGCGAGCGCCCGAATGGCGCCGAAATGTTTTTCGGCTCCGTCCAGCCTGACAATATCCGCGTCACCCCTAGGCATCCCTGGCGATATCCGGTTGGCGACGCAGCTGGCAACGTGCCACGCTCACTTGATGTTGGCTTTGATCGCCGCGATGGCGTCTTCCTGCGTGTATTCGTGGCTGGCGACGCCGCCCTTGGGGATGTTCGGCAGCTCGGCCTCGAAATTATTTTGGGTGAAGGCGAGGTATGGCACCAACAGGTCATGCGGCACATCGGTGCGGCCGTCGAGCACCTGCTGCGCCACCCAGAAGGCCAGCGACGACACGCCCGGCGCAATCGACGCCGACCAGGTCTGGTAGCCATCCTTGTCCTTCTGTTCCTTCCACCACTGCAATTCGTCCTGGCGGTTGCCCATGATGATGGTCGGGCGCGGTTTGCCGGCGGCGGCGAAGGCCTGTGCCGCGCCATAGCCGTCGCCGCCCTGATCGACGACGCCGACGATCTCCGGCAGCGACGGCAGGATCGTCGCGACCGCCTTCTGTGCTGTGGTCTGGTCCCAGTCGCCGGTCACCGAACCGACGATCTTGAACTCGGGATGGGCGGCGACACCCTCCAGAATCCCGGCGTGGATGGCGTCGTCGATCGACGTGCCGGCAAGGCCGCGGATTTCCAGCAGATTGCCGCCCTCGGGATGGAACTTGGCCATCTGCTCGACTTCCTGCCTGCCCATGTCCTTGAAGTCGACGACGACGCGGTAGGCGCAGGGCTCGGTGACGATGCCGTCGAAGGAGACGACGACGATGCCGGCATCGCAGGCCTGCTTGACGGCGCCGTTGAGCGCGTCCGGCGAGGCGGCGTTGATGACGATGGCGTCATAGCCCTGCAGGATCAGGTTCTGCACCTGGGCCGCCTGTGTCGGCACTTCCTTGTCGGCCGTCGTGAAGATGTCCGCGGCAGCGACCACCCCGTCGGCGACCGCCTTCTTGGTGACGATGGCATAGCTGTCGAGCATCGCCTGTCGCCACGAATTGCCGGCATAATTGTTGGAAAAGGCGATCTTCTTGTCGCTGGTGTCGGCCAGTGCTGCGCCTGACGCGAGCATCGCTGCAAGGGCACTCAGGACGAGTATCTTCTTCATCTGTTATCCTCCCATGGATTGCTGGTCGTTGTTGGCTGCTGGCGGCTGTTATGACGACCCTCGTTTCAATATTGTCAGACAAATTTAGATGGGCGCACTTGTCAACAGCGATCGATGAAGGTTTGACGATCAACTTGCGGTGCAATGATTGAAAAGGCTTCGGCTCCTGGTCTAGGGGTGGGGCAGGAGATCGAAATCGAGATGGCAGCGACGCCGACTGATGCGCTGGGTGCACCCGGAATTCCGGCGCGCTGGACGTCGAGCGCCAAGAGCGGCATCGGAACCGCGCTTTCGCCGGCCTGTCCTGTCTGGTTCACGATCAGCCACGGCACCCTCAACGAGGTCTATTATCCCCGCCTCGACAGCGCCTGCACCCGAGACATGGGACTGGTCGTCACCGGCCCCGGCTTCTATTTCTCGGAAGAAAAGCGCGATGCCGTGCACAGCCTCGAGCCGTTCGAGGACGGCGTGCCCGCCTACAGGCTGGTCAACACCGCCGCCACCTACTGGATCGAGAAGCGTATCGTTACTGACCCGGAACATCCTGTTTTGCTTCAGGAAATCAGCTTCACGCCGCTGAGAGGCACACACGCCGATCACCGCGTCTACGCGCTGCTGGCGCCACATCTGGTCAACGCCGGCATGGCCAACACCGCCTGGGTCGGCGACCACGAGGGAAGGCCTGTCCTGTTTGCATCGGGACGTGGCGTTTGCCTGGCGCTCGCCTCGTCGCTGCCCTGGGGAGCATGCTCGGCCGGCTATGTCGGTGTCTCCGACGGCTGGCAGCAACTCCGTCGTGACGGCCGGCTCGACCCGGCTTGCCGCAGGGCCGAGGACGGCAATGTCGCGCTGACCGGCGAGATCGGCTTTTCGGCTGCGAACCCGACGGCGTTGCTGGCGCTGGGTTTCGGAACGACGCCGCAAGAGGCGGCGGAAAATGCCTCGGCCAGCCTGAAGCGAGGCTTTGCGCCCGCGGCCAAATCCTTTATCGAAAAATGGCGCAAATGGCAGGCTGGCTTGCTGCCGTTGGACCGGCATGGTGCGGGGATCAACACCTATCGTGTCAGCACGGCGGTTCTGGCAACACATCGCTCATCCACCGGCGCGGCCGTCGCCAGCCTGTCGATCCCGTGGGGCTTCAGCAAGGGCGACGACGATATCGGCGGCTATCATCTGGTCTGGCCGCGCGACCTGGTCGAAACCGCGGGCGGCTTCCTGGCCGCCGGCGATCCGGCGCAAGCGCTGGAGATCCTCGCCTATCTCCGCTCGATCCAGCAGCCGGATGGGCATTGGCCGCAGAACGCCTGGCTCGACGGATCAGCCTATTGGCCGGGCATCCAGATGGACGAGTGCGCGTTTCCGCTGCTGCTCGCAGACGCGCTGCGCCGGGCTGGGCATCTGGCAGACGCCGCGTTGCGCTCCTTCATGCCGATGGTCGAACGCGCCGCTTCCTACGTCGTGCGCAACGGTCCGGTCACCGGTGAAGACCGCTGGGAGGAGGATGCCGGCTACAGCCCGTTCACGCTGGCCGTCGAGATCGCCGCCCTGCTGGCCGCGGCCGACATGTTCGAAGCTTGCGGCAAAGCAGAGCCGGCAAAATATCTGCGGGAAACCGCCGATGTCTGGAACGACCAGATCGAGCGCTGGACCTATGTCACCGGCACTCCACTCGGCGAAGACGTCGGCGTCGAGGGCTATTACGTCCGTATCGCGCCGCCCGACACCGCCGGCGCGGCGTCGCCGAAGGACGGCTATGTGCCGATCAAGAACCGGCCGCCCGGCGATAGCGACCGGCCGGCCGAGGCGATCGTCAGCCCGGATGCGCTGGCGCTCGTCCGCTTCGGCCTCAGGGCCGCCGACGATCCGCGCATCGTCGGCACGGTCAAGGTCATCGATGCGCGGCTGCGCTGCGACCTGCCGCAGGGGCCTGTCTGGTATCGCTATACCAGCGACGGCTATGGCGAGCACGCCGACGGCGCGCCCTTCGACGGGACCGGCCATGGCCGGCCCTGGCCGCTGCTGGTCGGCGAACGCGCCCATTATGAACTGGCGGCGGGCCGCAAGGACAAGGCAGCGAGCCTGTTGAAGACCCTGGAGGATTCTGCCGGGTCTGGCGGCCTGTTGCCGGAGCAGGTCTGGGATGGTCCCGACATGGCCGAACACGAACTGCGGCACGGCGGACCGTCGGGCAGCGCCATGCCGCTGGTCTGGGCGCATTCGGAGCATATCAAGCTGCTGCGCTCGCTCAATGACTGCGCCGTCTTCGACATGCCGCCGCAAGGCGTGAAGCGCTACATCGAGGACAGGACCGTGGCGCCGCGCCGGACATGGCGCTTCAATCACAAGCTCCGCGCCATGCCCGCCGGCAAGCTGCTGCGCGTCGAACTGCTGGCCCGGGCAGTGGTCCATTGGAGCAACGACGATTGGGCAACTATCCATGACGCCACTACGATCGAGAACGCCTTCGGCATCCATCTCACGGACCTGCCCGTTGCCGATGTCCCGCCGGGCAATAGGATCGTCTTTACTTTTTTCTGGCCCGATGCCGGCCGTTGGGAGAATGTCGACTTTTCCGTCGGTATCGACAAGCCGGACTAGAGCATGATCCCGAACCGAAGGTCCGCGTTAGCGAAAAATGGAAGCCGGTTTTGCTTCGCTGACCTTCGGTTCGGAAAAGATCATGCTCCAAAGATAGAGCAGTAGATCTTCTATCCCTCAAGAAGCAGGACGAAAAACATGCAGATCGGAATGATGGGACTGGGCAGGATGGGCGCCAACATGGTGCGGCGCCTGCTGCGCGATGGCCACGAATGCGTGGCCTACGACATCAACCCGGCCAGCGTTGAAGCCCTTGTGACGGCTGGCGCGATCGGAGCCGCTTCGATGGAGGATTTCGTCGGCAAGCTGACCAAGCCGCGCAGCGCCTGGCTGATGCTGCCGGCGGCGATCACCAGCCGGATCGTCGATCAGGTGGCCGACCTGATGGAGCCGGGCGACATCATCGTCGACGGCGGCAATTCCTATTATCACGAGGCTGTCGACCATGCCGCGCGCCTGGCATTGAAAGGTTTGAACTATGTCGATGTCGGCACCAGCGGCGGCGTCTGGGGCCTCGAGCGCGGCTATTGCCTGATGATCGGCGGCCCAGACAGCGCGGTCCAGCATCTCGATCCGGTCTTCGCCACCCTGGCGCCGGGCGCCGATGCCGGGGTGCCCGCCGCCGGCAAGGATGCCGGAACCGCCCCCTTCGGCTATCTCCACTGCGGGCCGAGTGGCGCTGGTCATTTCGTCAAGATGGTCCACAACGGCATCGAGTACGGCGTCATGGCCGCCTATGCCGAAGGCATGAACATCCTGAAGTCGGCGAATGCCGGCAAGCGACAACGGACCGCCGACGCTGAAACCAGTCCATTGGAAAACCCGCAATATTACCAGTTCGACATCGATATCGCCGAGGTAGCCGAGGTCTGGCGGCATGGCAGCGTCATCGGCTCCTGGCTGCTCGACCTCACGGCGGGCGTATTGAAGGCCGATTCGGGGCTGACGCAGTTCGGCGGACGGGTTTCGGATTCCGGCGAAGGCCGCTGGACGCTGAAGGCGGCGATCGACACCGGCGTGCCGGCGCCGGTTCTGTCCTCGGCCCTGTTCGACCGGTTCGCCTCGCAAGGCGAATCCGAATTCGCCGACAAGCTGCTGTCCGCCATGCGCTATGCCTTTGGCGGCCATGTCGAAAAGCCGAAGACCGGCTCGTGACGGCGAAGACACGCTCATGAACCAGGAACGGTCCGACACGCTGGTGCTTTTCGGGGCGACCGGCGACCTCGCCCACAAAAAAATCTTCCCGGCACTTTAC
This sequence comes from Mesorhizobium sp. WSM4806, assembly GCF_055811635.1. NCBI lineage: Bacteria > Pseudomonadati > Pseudomonadota > Alphaproteobacteria > Hyphomicrobiales > Phyllobacteriaceae > Mesorhizobium > Mesorhizobium sp. WSM4806. The sequence continues at coordinate 142,097 of NZ_JBVVQZ010000021.1, forward strand.
GCCATGGTCGCCAAGGGAACGCTGACCGAGCCGGTGATCGGCGTCGCTTTCGACGCCTGGGACCTGAAGCAGTTGCAGGCGCGCGCCCACGACGGCATCGTCAAGGCCATCGGCAAGGTCGACGAAAGGATCTTCGCTAAACTAGCCTCGCTGCTTCGTTATGTCAGCGGCGACTACCGCAGCGCCGCGACATTCGAGAAGCTGAAAAGCGCGCTCGGGACCGCGCGGCACCCGCTGCACTATCTGGCGGTGCCGCCGACCATGTTCGAGACGGTCATCCAGGGCCTGGAACAGTCGGGCGCGGCCCAGGGCGCGCGCCTGATGGTGGAAAAGCCGTTCGGTCACGATCTGCAATCGGCGCGCTGGCTGAACCGGGTCCTTCACCTGGTGTTCGACGAGCAGTCGATCTTTCGCATCGACCATTATCTCGGCAAGGAGGCGATCCAGAACCTGCTCTATTTCCGCTTCGCCAATTCCTTTCTCGAGCCGATCTGGAACCGCAATTTCGTCGAGAGCGTGCAGATCACCATGGCCGAGGATTTCGGCGTCGAAGGCCGCGGCCGCTTCTACGACGAGGTCGGCTGCATCCGCGACGTCATCGAGAACCATCTGCTCAACATCCTGCTGCTGCTTGCCATGGAGCCGCCCGTTGGCCGCTCGGCCGACGATCTGATCGATGAGAAGGTGCAGGTGCTGCGGGCGATCCGGACGCTGACCAGGGACGATGTCGTGCGCGGCCAATTCAAAGGCTATCTCAGCGAGCCGGGCGTCGCGCCGAATTCGCCGGTCGAGACCTTCGCGGCGGTGCGTTTCTTCGTCGACACCTGGCGCTGGCGGGACGTGCCCTTCTTCATCCGCGCCGGCAAATGCATGCCGGTGCACGCCACCGAGGTCATCGTGCGGCTGAAGCGGCCGCCGCTCGACGTCTTCGACCCGATCAAGCCCGGAGATGCGAATCACGTCCGTTTCCGCATCGACCCGCAGGTGGCGATCTCGATCGGCGCCCAGCGCAAGGCCGCTGGTGACGACATGATCGGCGAGCAGGTCGAACTCACCGCGCTCGACGACAGCAAGGGCGACATGCCGCCCTATGAGCGGCTGATCGGCGACGCCATGAACGGCAACGGCCAGTTGTTCACTCGCCAGGATGCCAGTGAGCTTGCCTGGCGGATCGTCGGCCCGGTGCTCGGCGATACCACGCCGCCACACCTCTATGAGCCGGGAGCATGGGGTCCCGCCGATGCGATGGCCGGGTTCGGACCGCCGAACGGCTGGATCAACCCGGCGAAATGAACTCGGAGGCGACGCAATGGCCAAAGCGGCGAAAAAGCTGGCACCGGACAGCGAAAAGATCGTGCTTGTGATCGATATCGGCGGCTCCCATGTCAAGATCCTCACCAGCGCCGGCGGCCAGGAGCGCAGAGCCGATTCCGGACCCGGCCTGACGCCGCAGCAGATGATCGCCGCCGTGCAGACGCTCGCCAATGGCTTGCCCTACGATGTCGTCTCGATCGGTTATCCCGGCCCGGTGCACCACAACAGGCCACTGGCCGACCCCGCCAATCTCGGCAAGGGTTGGGTCGGATTTGACTTCGCAACGCAGTTCGGCAAGCCGGTGAAGCTGGTCAACGACGCGCTGATGCAGGCCGTCGGCAGCTATGAAGGCGGGCGCATGCTGTTCCTGGGTTTCGGAACCGGACTCGGTGCTGCGATGGTCCTCGACAACGTCGCCCAGCCGATGGAGCTCGCGCATCTTCCCTACAGGAAGGGCAGCAGCTTCGAGGACTATGTCGGCGAACGCGGCCTTGAAAAGCGCGGCAAGAAGAAATGGCGCAAACACGTCTTCGACGTCGTCGAGCGGCTGCGCGCCGCCCTTCAGCCTGACTATGTGGTCATCGGCGGCGGCAATGCCGACAAACTCGACGAATTGCCTGCCGGTTGCAGGCGTGGCGACAACACACGCGCCTTCGACGGGGGATTTCGACTGTGGCGCGACAAATCCCTGATTGTCTGATATTATAGCGGTTCGGGCCCAAACCTGTTGATCTGGCCCGGCCGTTAGTATTGTTATTCAAAATAATGTGTGGCGTGGTGCGGCGTCATTGCGTTATGCAGATTTGCCGACTAGGAATTCTGCGACCCCACTAACGGAGAAAATAGATTGACCGACGACAGCAACAAAGCCCGCAAGGACATCGACCTTCTCGAGCTGACCGCTCACATCGTGTCCGCTTACGTCGAGAAGAACCGCTTGCCGGCTTCCGGCCTCGGCGATCTCATCGCCAGCGTCAGCGCGTCGATAGGTGGGCTCGGCCAGCCCGCCGTTCCGGTCGCAGCACCGCTGATCCCGGCGATCAATCCCAAGAAATCGGTGACTCCAGATTACATCATCTGCCTCGAAGACGGCAAGAAGTTCAAATCCCTGAAGCGCCATATCGGCGTTCATTTCGGACTGACGCCGGATGCCTACCGCGCCAAATGGGGCTTGCCGGCTGACTATCCCATGGTCGCCCCCACTTATGCGGCCTCGCGCTCGCAGTTGGCGAAGGCGATCGGCCTTGGCCGCAAGGCCGCCCCGCCGGCGCCGGTCAAGAAGACCAGGAAGCCGAAGGCCACGGTCTGACGCGCTCGAAGTCGCCTTTGACGCTCGAGATTGGCGGAAGCCGTCGCGGCGTCGAATCTCCCCCCTTGAGGGGGAGATGTCCGGCAGGACAGGGGGGAACTCGACCTGCGCGCCAAAATAACTCTCCGCCTCCGCCTCGCTGTGCAATTAGCATGGTAGCCGGAAATCCTTGATCCAGAGCCGATTTTTGCGCGCGCCTCGCACCGAACTGCGTTAAAAGCGCTGTGGTCGGACCAGCGCCCTCGTGGAAGTGCCCCGCCGGCCGACTTCCTTGCCACGGGGCCTGATTCATGACACCCGAACCTCACGCACCGCCCGACCGGCGCTATGCCGCCTTCCGGCACAAACCCTTCCTGAGCTATTGGGCGGCACGCTTCCTCGCCACATTCGCCACCCAGATCGTGTCCGTCGCCGTCGGCTGGCAGGTCTACGACCTGACCCGCGATCCGTTCGATCTCGGCCTTGTCGGCATTGTCCAGTTCCTGCCTTCGCTGCTGCTGGTGCTGATCACCGGGGTGGTCGCTGACCGTTTCGGCCGCCGCCTGATCATGGCGCTGATGGTGCTGCTGGAGGCGATCTGCGCGCTGGCCCTGCTGCTGCTGACGTTGCGCGGTCTTAGCGGACCGGGATTGATCTTCGGCGTGCTCGCCATGTTCGGCATCGCGCGCGCCTTCCTCGGACCGGCCGCGGCGTCGCTGTTCGCCAACCTCGTGCCGCCGGAGGATTTCGGCAACGCGATCGCCTGGAATTCGTCCGCCTGGCAGACGGCGACCATCGTCGGACCGGTCGCCGGCGGCCTGCTCTACGGGCTTTCGGCGCAAGCGGCATACGGCACCGCTGCCGTTCTGATGTTTGTCGCCGCGGTGCTGGTCTTCACCATCCCAAAGCCTGCCCAGCGCAGCGAGACCGACAGGCCGACGATGCAGACCCTGTTTGCCGGCTTCGGCTATATCTGGAGCGAGAAGATCGTGCTCGGCGCCATTTCGCTCGATTTGTTCGCCGTGCTTTTGTCCGGCGCCACGGCGCTGCTGCCGGTCTATGCGCGCGACATCCTCGAACTCGGCCCTTGGGGCCTGGGACTGTTGCGTTCGGCGCCGGGCGTCGGCGCCATCTGCGTTGCCATCTGGCTGGCCGGACATCCGATCCGCAACCATGCCGGCGTGGTCATGCTCGGCTTCGTCGCGCTGTTCGGCGCCTTCACGGTGCTGTTCGGCCTTTCCACCATCACCTGGCTGTCGATCGCAGCGCTCGCCTTGCTCGGCGCCGCCGACATGTTCAGCGTCTACATCAGAGAGACGCTGATCCAGCTGTGGACGCCGGACAAGGTTCGCGGCCGCGTCAACGCCGTCAATCAGGTTTTCGTCGGCGCCTCCAACGAGCTCGGCGAATTCCGCGCCGGCACCATGGCGGCATTGATCGGCACCGTGCCCGCGGTGGTGATCGGCGGCGTCGGCGCAGTCGTTGTCGCCGGGCTGTGGGCGGTGCTGTTCCCGCAGCTGCGCAAGGTTCGCCACCTCAACGGGCGAAACTGATCCCAGGGCGCACTGATCCGGGCAAAACTAGATCAGATCAGGACAGCGCCGGCTTGCCGAAGATCGTCTGCAGGAATTCGCCGAGCCAGCGCTTGAGATGCATGTCCCAGATCAGCCGGCCGCCGAGATGATCGCGACCGGGCTGCGCGCCGGGCAACTCGAAGCGATGCGCGCCGCGAACGACCCAGCGCTGCATCATCGCCCTTGTCAATTCGCCATGGAATTGGATGCCCCAGGCATTGTCGCCATAACGAAAGGCCTGGTTTGGATAGGTTTCGGCCGTCGCCAGCAGCGTCGCGTCCTTCGGCAGCGAAAAGCCCTCGCGGTGAAACTGATAGACCATCTCGGGCCAGCGCATCAGCTTCTTGCCGTCCTCGGTCGCTGTCAGCGGATACCAGCCGATCTCGACCAGCCCCTCGCCATGACCCTCGACCTTGCCGCCAAGATGGTTGACCAGCATCTGCGCGCCGAGGCAGATGCCGAGCAACGGCCGGTTCTCCCTGAGCGGAATTTTTAGCCAGTCGGTCTCACGGCGGACGAAGTCGTCCTCGTCATTGGCGCTCATCGGTCCGCCGAACACCACGGTTCCGGCATGGCCGTCCAGTGTTTCCGGCAAGGCGTCGCCGAGCGGCGGGCAGCGGAGATCGAGGTCGAAGCCTTCTTCGATAAGCATGTGGCCGACGCGCCCGGGGCTCGAACTCTCCTGATGCAGCACGATCAGGATTTTTGGTCTCGGCCTCGGCGTGGATGGCATGGGGGATCCCGTCTATTCGTCGCTCGATGTTCCAGCCGCGCCCGGCACTTCGGCGGCCGCCTTGCGGCGTGCCTCGACGCGGTCGTGGCGTTCGACATCCATCAGCTCGGCGACGCGCCAGACGATATTGTCCTCGAGCTCGTGCAATTCGCCATCGGCATAGACGATTTCCCACATCAGGCCGATGAAGGCTTTTCGCGCGTCCGGATCGAGCTGACGCTTCAAAACGCTGGTGAAGGCGTAGAGGTCGATCGCCTCATTGTCGGCCCGCTCGCCGGCAGCGGCAAGCGCGTCGAGCTCGTCGCCGCTGATCGAATAGCTTTCCGCCAGCACCGCCTTGAACCGCTCCCATTCGGCATCCTGACGCAAGCCGTCGGCACTCATCACATGGTAGAGAAGGGCGGATGCGGCAACGCGCGGATCATCGGCGTCGTTGCGGGCGCTGCCGTCTCCCGGCAGGTCCTTCAGAAACGACAGAACGCGTTCGAACATGTGATTCCTGCTTCCCATCCGCCAAAACTTTCAAGCTTAGCCAAATCAAAACAATCGAAACCTGCGTGGTGATTTTTGCTCTTCGTCGTCCGGATCGACGCCGGGATCGTCGGGCAGCCGGGCCATTTCCTCCGCCGGTTCGACAGCGTCGCCATCCGGCGGCACCGCGGCAGACGCCGTGGCGGTGACCGGCGCAACATCGTCTTCGCCAGTTTCCGATGCCGCCACGGCGGTCGGTCTTTCGGCCGAACCAGCGGGGTTCAGCTCGATCACATTTTCCTTTTCCGGCTTCGTTGGCGCCGCAATTGTTGGCACCGCGGCGGCCGGCGCATCCTCGTCACTGTCGATGAGCTGGCCGAGCCGCTCCATCGGCGCACGCCACTCGAAGGCGTCGAGCTTGCCGGTGATCGGCGACACCGGCGCCCAGCGTTCGGAAACGACGCCGTCGGCGACCCAGGCCGGATCGCGCGGTGCACGTACTGCCTTGGACAAAAGCTGCCGCACCTTGCCCTGATCGCCGGTCTCGGCCTCCTCGATGTCGGCCAGAAGCAGATAGGCGCCTTCGCGGCGATCCATGCGGATAGCCGCCTCGGCCTCTTTGCGGGCGGTTGAAAAGTCCTGCGCGTCGAGCGCGGCGCGCGCCACCGCCAGCGACGATTCGGCGTGGTTCTTCTTCATCTCCTGCAGCTTCTTCGCCCGGTTCAGCCGGTCGAGCACGGCATCGCCCGGCCGGGCGTGGGTGTAAAGCTCGGCGATCTCTGGATGCGGCTCGGCTTTCCACGCCGCTTCGAGTATCTTCGCGCCCTTGCGCACATCATTCTGTCTGAACAGCAGTTTGGCTGCGTTCACCGCCGCCGGCGCGAAATCCGGCCGCAGCCGGTTGGCCTCCAGAGCAGCGGTTTTGGCGGCGTTGGGATCGCTGTCGATCAGCCCCTGCGCCTTGGCGGTGAGCAGCACGGCGCGACGCCGGTTGGCGGCATCGCGCTCGATCTGCCGCGTCGATTTCTGCGCCTCGACCAGTTTCAGCGCGCCGTCCCAGTCGCCACGCCCGGTCAGGTCTTCCAGCGTCGATTCGGCGGCCCAGGCCAGTTGCGGCGCCATCGCCGCAGCGCGGCCGGCGTAGTGCCGCGCCGCGTTGCGGTCGCCGAGGCGTTCGGCCTCGAGATAAAGCCCGCGCAGGCCGAGCAGCCGCATTTCGGGGTCGTCGAGCATAGTCTCGAACTTTTCGCGGGCACCCTCATGGTCGCCTTCGAGCAGCGAGGCTTGCGCCTCCAGCAATTGGATCAGCGGCTCCTGGTCGGAGCGGATCAGCTTTGCCGCTTCCTTGGTCTTCTTGCGGGCGAGCGCCCCGTCACCGGCGCCGGCGGCAATCATGCCGGTCGACAGCGCCTGATAGCCACGATCGCGACGGCGCACGCGGAAATAGCGCGAGATGGTGTAGGGGCTGTTCCACAGCGCCTTGAGCAGCCACCAGACGATCATCACCGCGGCAACCACGGCAACGACCGCCACCGCCGCCACCATCAGGCTGACCTGGTATTGATAGCCGCTGAAGGTGACGACCATCTCGCCTGGCCGGTCGGCCAGCCAGGCGAAACCCAGCCCGAGCGCGAAAACCACGGCGAGGAAAAGCAGAATGCGAATCATCGGGTTTCCCTCACGCCTTCATCGCACTGGCGATCAGCGCGTCGACCTGCTTCTCGACCTCGATTCGCGCCTTCAGTTTGCCGGCAAAATCGGCGCCGGCAGCCTTCACCGCCTCGGGCAGCATATCGTATTCGCTGAGCGCCTTGGCGTAATCGCCCTGATTGACCGCCACCTCCATGCGAGCGACGATTTCCGGAGCGCCAGCGCCTTCGACTGCACCGATCGGCCTGACCTTGACCAGCGATTGCGCGCTCGACAGCAGGTTTTGCAGGAAGCCGGCATTCTGGTCGACAGGCTCGGAGGCAGCGACCATGGCGTTGGCGGCGGCAGGCATTTCGGTTGCGATCTCCGCCCGGGTCGGAACGCCCGTTTCGGCGTAGGGACGCAAGGCTGCGATCTCTGGAGCATCCGGCGAAATCGCCGCAAAGGTTTCGAGTTCGGCGGCGAATGGCGCACCACGGTCGAGTGCTGCCTTCAGCGCCGATGCGGCGATGGCGAGCGCAACCTTGGGCTGCCCGGCCTGTGCCTCGACCTTGCCGGAAAGCTGAGACACCGACCGTTCCAGCGCTGCAAGCCGGCCGTCCTGTGCCTTCGCCGTCTCGCCGGCGGATTTCGCCGCCGCGTCGAGCCCGGCCAGCTTTTCATTGAGCGGCCCGAGATCGACCGGCGCCGTGTTGCCGGTCTGGCCAAGCGCCGCAACCGCCGTCTCGATCTGCCTGACCTTATCGCCGAGGGCTGCAAGCCCGGCAGTGTCGCCTGCTCCGCCCTGCTCGATCGCCGATTGCAGCGCCGCGACATCCGTCTTGACCTGATCCAGCGCCGACGACAGCCCGTCCACCTTGGCCGAGGCGTCATTGTTGCCGGCTGTATCCTTGAGCCCGGCAATCTCGCTCTTCAGCGCAGCGATTTCGCTGTTGACGCCATCGAGCGACACGCCGCCCGAGGATAAATCGCCAACCCCTGGCGCGCCGAGCAGGCCGGCAAACTGCAGCCCTCCGGCGGCAGCCAGCGCGATGACGCCGCCGATAATGCCGGCAGCGATGCCGTTGATGCCGCCATGCTTCGGCTGCGCTGCCATGTCTTCAGTCCCTGCCTGGGTTTCCTTCGGCGCGTCTGCGGCGCCCGCCTTGGCCGAAGCGTCCTTGGCCGATGCGTCGTCGAAACTGTAGTCGAAGGCCCGCTTCGCCGATGCCTCCGAGCCGGCCGGATAAGTCGGCTTGGGCCCTTCAGGAGTTTTGGCACCGCCCTCGGCCGGCTGTTCCGAGCCGTCCGGCGGGGCCGCTTCGGCATGTTCCCACGGCTCGATGTCGGTCTGGTCGGCATGGACGGGTTCTTCAGGCGCTTCCGGCTGCGACGCGCTTGCCGCCTCCTCCGCCTTCGCCTCGTCGGTCCGCCCGTTGGCGGCATCCTCGTCGGCAACGCGCGAGACAGCGCCGGGCTCGAGCTCGATGGTCACCGGCTCGCGACGGCTTTTCGAATGCCGCATCTTCGGCGTCTTGACCATGCTTGGGCTCCGCAAGTTTCGCTTCGGGATGGTTCAGAAAGGGTCTAGCACATCACCAAGCGGTGAAAAGGGGCGGCGTGATGACACGGGGTCAAGGCGACGTCCGCAAAAGCTCCAGCAGCGCCTCCTCGCTGGACTCCGGCGCAACGCGGAGCTGTTCTGAGGCAACAGTGTCCAAGGCTGCGGCGATACGTCCGGACAGCGCAAAAAAACATGACTTTTTAAAAAGCTCACGCAGCGCCGGCCGCCCAGCCAGTGCCTGCAGCGCTGTGGCGGCCTTGGCCGAATAGAGCAGCATTGCCTCGACCGGCCGGCCGGACAAGCGCGCAAGAACGGCCTCATCGGAATAATCCAGCGCGACAGTGTCATAGGTCTCGACGGCGCGAACCTGAACGCCTGCCGACTGCAGCCGCTGCTCGAAACCCGAATAACGCACCCGCCCGCACAAATAGACGATGGTTTGTCCGGCGTAATCGCCGGCAAGCGCATCCGCCAGCGCCTCGGCATCGCCCGGCCCTTCGCTGACCGACAGAAACCCGGCCGCATGGGCGGCCTGCGCTGTCCGTCTGCCGACGGCATGGCAAGGCAAACCGGCGAGCGCCGTGCTGATTTCTTTCGGCGCATGGCGCACGGCATTGGCGCTGGTGACGGCAACGGCCGCGGCATTGGCTGCGACCCTGTCCGGATCAACCGGCAGCGCCACCGTTTCGGTCAGCGGCAGCAGGATCGGCTTAAAACCCAGGTCCTCGAGCCGCTGTGCCGTGCGCGAAGCGCCCGGCTCCGGCCTCGTCACCAGGACGCGACGCATGTCAGGCCCAGCCGTCGAAGAATTTTTCGCCGGCCTTGGCCCGCACGGTCCTGGCGGCTTCGTCGCCGATGCGCGCGGCATCCTGCGCCGGGCCTTCCGCCTTGACCTCATGCGATTGCGCGCCGTCCGGCGAGATGATCAGCCCGCCGAAGAACACCGTTTCGGCCGATATCGTCGCATGGCCGGCAATCGGCGTGCGGCAGGAACCGTCGAGCGCCGCCAGGAAAGCGCGTTCGCAGGCCAGCGCCTGCCCGGTTGGCACGTCGTGGACTGCCGTCAGCATTCTTTCCACATCGAGGTCGCCGATGCGGCTTTCGATGCAGATCGCGCCTTGCCCCGGCGCCGGCGGAAAGCTGTCGAGCGGCATCAGGTCGGTGATGACATCTTCGAGTCCGAGCCGCTTCAGCCCGGCATAGGCAAGGATGGTGCCGTCGGCGACGCCCTCGTCGAGCTTGCGCAGCCGCGTCTGCACATTGCCGCGGAACATCACCACCTCGAGGTCCGGCCGCATCCGCCGGATCAGCGCCTGACGCCGGAGCGACGACGAACCGACCTTCGCGCCGTGCGGCAATCCGGCGATCGTTTTGGCCGCCTTGCCGACGAAGGCGTCGCGGGCATCCTCGCGCGGCAGGAAGGCAGACAGTTCCAGTCCGTCGGGCAACACCGTCGGCATGTCCTTCGACGAATGCACGGCGATGTCGATGCGGCGCGCCAGCAGCGCCTCCTCGATTTCCTTGGTGAACAGCCCCTTGCCGCCGGCTTCCGACAGCGGCCGGTCCTGGATGCGATCGCCGCTGGTCGAGATGACGACCACCTCGAATGCCTCAACCGGCATGCCGTGAGCGGCCATCAGCCGCGCCTGCGTTTCATGCGCCTGCGCCAGCGCCAGCGGGCTGCCGCGTGTTCCGATTTTCAAGGTTGTTTGCATGGCGCGCTGTCCGTGATAACCCCCGGCAGATCGAGGCCGTTTCCGGGCTTTCTCCTAACGGGGAAAGGCTGGTTGCACAATCTCCAGGGATGGCAACGAATTGATCCGCGTTCTGGGCATTGAGACGAGTTGTGACGAGACCGCCGCCAGCGTGGTAGCGCTGGACGGCGGCGGCGCGCCGAAAATCCTGTCTGATATCGTGCTCAGCCAGATCGAAGAGCATGCCGCCTTCGGCGGCGTCGTCCCGGAAATCGCCGCGCGCGCCCATGTCGAGGCGCTGGACGGCATCATCGAGGCCGCGCTTGCCGATTCAGGCGTCGATCTCGCCGATATCGACGCGATCGCTGCGACCGCCGGCCCCGGCCTCGTCGGCGGTCTGATCGTCGGGCTGATGACGGCCAAGGCGATCGCAGCCGCGGCGAACAAGCCGCTGATTGCTATCAACCACCTCGAAGGCCATGCGCTGACCGCGCGGCTGACCGACGGGCTCGACTTTCCCTATCTGTTGCTGCTGGTGTCCGGCGGCCACACGCAGATCGTTGCGGTGCGTGGCGTTGGCGACTACCAGCGCTGGGCAACAACCATCGACGATGCGCTCGGCGAAGCTTTTGACAAGACGGCCAAGATGCTCGGCCTGCCCTATCCGGGCGGGCCGAATGTCGAGAAGGCGGCGGCGACCGGCGACGCCGCGCGCTTCGCCTTCCCGCGACCGATGAAGGGCTCGGCGCAGCCCGATTTTTCCTTTTCCGGGCTGAAGACCGCCGTGCGCCAGGCAGCGACGGCCATTGCCCCTTTGAGCGACCAGGACGTCGCCGACATCTGCGCCTCCTTCCAGGCGGCGGTTGCGGATGCGCTGGATGACCGTGTTTCGAGGGCGCTGAACCGTTTCCGCAAGGAGTTTCCGAGCGAGCTGAAGCCTGCGCTCGTCGTTGCAGGCGGTGTCGCCGCCAACCGGACGATCAAGACCACACTCGAAGCCCTGTGCGAGAAGGCCGGCTTTGCCTTCGTCGCGCCGCCGCTCAAGCTCTGCACCGACAATGCGGCGATGATCGCCTGGGCCGGCATCGAGCGGCTGCGCGCCGGCATATCGGGTGAAAACACCGCTGATTTCGTGCCGCGTTCGCGCTGGCCGCTGGACAGCATCTCCGCTCCGATGGTCGGCTCGGGCCGGCGCGGAGCCAAGGCATGAGCGGCAGCGGGCACAAGGTACCAAGCGGCTGGCGCGTTGCCGTGCTCGGCGGCGGTGCCTGGGGCACGGCGCTGGCGCTGGCCATGTTGCGCGCCGGCCATTTCGTCCGCCTCTATGCGCGCGACTTGGAGACCGTCGCCGCGATCGACCGTGGCGAAAATCCGCGCTATCTGCCTGGCATCGCGCTCCAGGCCGGCATCGTGGCAACGAGTGATATCGAGGCTGCGCTCGACGGCGCCGACTGCGTGCTGGCGGTGGCGCCGGCGCAGTCGCTGCGCGCCATGCTGGCCACCGCGAAAGCCCATATGCCGAAAGACGTCCCGCTGGTCCTCTGCGCCAAGGGCATCGAGCGCGACACCGGCGCATTGCTGTCGGCGATCGCTGGAGAGATCCTGCCTGAAAATCCGGTCGCCGCCCTATCCGGGCCGAGCTTCGCCACTGACGTCGCCAGGGGGCTGCCGACGGCCGTGGTGGTCGCCGCCGGCAATGAGGGTCTGGCGGCCGACCTGGCCGCGCGCTTTTCGGCGCAGAATTTGCGCTGCTATTCGAGTGACGACCTCATCGGCGTCGAGATCGGCGGCGCGCTGAAGAACGTCTTCGCCATTGCCGCCGGTGCGGTCACCGGCGCCGAGCTCGGCGCCAGCGCCCAGGCCGCCATGGTGACGCGCGGCTTCGTCGAATTGCGCCGCATCGGCGCTGCTTTCGGCGCTAGGCCGGAAACGCTGATGGGACTTTCCGGCCTCGGCGACCTGTTGCTCACCTGCTCGTCCGCCCAGTCGCGCAATTTCGCCTACGGGCTGGCGCTGGGGCAAGGCAAGCCGCTTGCCGGGCTGCCACTGGCCGAAGGGGTGCCGACGGCGGCGATCGCCGCCCGCATCGCCACCGAGCGCAACATCGACGCGCCGATCATCACCGCCGTCGCCGCCATACTGGACGGCACGATCACCATCCGCCAGGCTGTGTCGGCGCTGATGACAAGGCCGCTGAAGACCGAAACCGACGTGTAATGTTGAACAATCCGGAGATGGAAAGATGCTGTTTGCGCTGATTTGCAAGGACAAGCCTGGAAGCCTGCAGGTGCGGCTCGATACGCGGCCCGAGCATGTTGCCTTTTTGGAGGGACTGAACGGCGAGAACAAGCTGGCCTTCGCCGGTCCGTTCCTCGACGCCGACGGCAAGCCGAACGGCAGCCTCGTCGTGGTTGAGGCGCCCGATCTGGAGGCGGCAGAAGCGCTATCGGCGGCAGACCCTTTTGCCAGGGCAGGGCTGTTCGAAAGCGTCGAAATCCGGCAATGGAATTGGACCTTCAACAAGCCAGTGAGTGCATGACTCCGAAAATCGGAATCGATTTTCGGAAAGGATCATGCGCAAAATCAAAGTGCTACAGCGTCCTTTGCGCGTCTGAAAGACGCGCGGCGCTGTAGCTGATCTCCAGCCGCGGAGGAGCAAAAAATGAACTACTGGCTGTTCAAATCCGAACCCTCGGTCTTCTCCTTCGAGGACCTCAAGGCGAAGGGCAAGGCCGGCACGCAATGGGACGGCGTGCGCAACTATGCGGCGCGCAACAACATGAAGGCGATGCAGATCGGCGATCTCGGCTTCTTCTACCATTCCAACGATGGGCTCGACGTGGTCGGCATCGTCGAGGTCTGCGCGCTGGCCCATCAGGACACCACTACTGACGATCCGCGCTGGGAATGTGTCGATATCCGCGCCGTCAAGGATGTGCCGAAGCCGGTGACGCTGGAGCAGGTCAAGGCCAACCCCAAGCTTGCCGAGATGGCGCTGGTCCGACTCGGACGGCTTTCCGTGCAGCCGGTGACGCCGGCCGAATGGAAAGAGGTCTGCCGCATGGGCGACCTGACGCCGGCGCCGTGACGGCGCTGACGCCAAACAGCGCGAGAAACTTCATCCTCGACAACACGGCGCTGATGGCACCGCCGCATGTGCCGGAGATGCTGCTGCATCTGGCCGACGAGGCGCATGATCTGTGGCAGCGGACAGAGGACGAACTGGCCGAAATCGGTCTGCCGCCGCCTTTCTGGGCCTTCGCCTGGGCCGGCGGCCAGGGCCTTGCCCGCTACATCCTCGACAATCCGTCTGATGTGCAGGGCAAGCGCGTGCTCGACTTTGCCTCCGGTTCCGGCCTTGTCGCCATTGCGGCAGTGAAGGCCGGCGCGGCAGAGGTGATCGCCGCCGACATCGACCCGTTCTGTGCGACCGCGATCCGCCTCAACGCCGAGGCCAATGGCGTCGGGATAATGTTTCTTGGCACCGACTGCATCGGAACCGATGCGGGCTGGGATGTGGTCCTGGCCGGTGACGTCTTCTACGACAAATCCTTCGCCGACCGGCTGAAGCCATGGTTCGCGACGCTCAAGGCGCGTGGCGCCGACATCCTCGTTGGCGATCCCGGCCGCTCCTATCTGCCGAAAGCTGGACTGGAGCCGCTCGCCATCTACGAGGTGGCGGTAACCCGGGCGCTGGAAGACGCGCTGGTCAAACGCACCACCGTCTGGCGGTTTTCTTGACGGCATTGCCGAACAGGCGTTCCATCACGCTTCGATTTTGAGAATACGCATGCCGTTGTCCCAAAACCGCTGGGCACCCCCGGCTCGGGCCCGGGGGCATGCTTTTGAGCGACATGCTTCCGGGGAGGAAATCATGGATTTTTCAGCAGTGAACTGGCTGGCGGTGATCGTCGCCGCGGTGGTGGCGTGGTTGTTCGGCGCTGCCTGGTACATGGGCCTGAGCAAGCCGTGGCTAAAGGCCACCAGGCTTGATCCGGCGACCATGAGTAAATCGCCGCTGCCCTTCGTAATCAGCTTCGTCGCGGAAATTGTCATGGCGCTCGTCATGTCTCTGATCGTCGGAGCGATGACCGGTGGCGAACCGAACCTCGTTGCCGGGCTCGTCTTCGGCTTCGTTCTCTGGTTCGGATTCGTCGCCACGACGCTATCCGTCAATCATCGTTACCAAGGGTTCGGCTGGGACCTGACCATCATCGTCTGCGGCCACTGGCTCGGCGTGCTGCTTATCATCGGCGCGGTGATCGGCTGGTTCGGCGCGGCGGATGTCGCGGGCTGACGCTGCCGCCATGAAAAAATAGGTCGATGACTGCCGGCTGATCACTCAGAGCGACCTGAAGCTCATCCAAGCGTCGGCTCCGGCTGCGGGTTGTGAACTTCGTTGAGGAGCCAATCCCTGAACGCCACGATCCTGGGGTCGTTGGCGGATGCGATGGGATAGACCAGGAAGTAGGCGAAGTCGGGCGGAACCTTGATGCCAAGTTCGAAGGGCCGGATCAGCCGGCCCTCGGAAAGGTCGTTCGCCACCATGGCAAAATCGGCGAGAGCAACGGCATTGCCGTCGAGCGCGGCCTGAACGGCGTCGGTCGAGGTGCCGAACACGATCGTCCGGCTGTCGTCGAAATCGTCGACGCCGGCCGCCGCCATCCACATCCGCCAGTTTGGCCAGGTCACGCCTTGTCGCGCCCACTCGATATGGGCGAGCGTGTGATGGAAGAGATCGCGCGGCTCGCGCAGCGGCGGGCCGGAGGCCAGCAGGCTGGGGCTGCACACAGGGATGATGATGTTGTCGAACAGCCGGTGGGTGCAAAGGCCGGGATATTTTCCCGCGCCGAAACGGATGCCGACATCGACGTCGTCCAGGTCGAAATCGCGCAATTCAGAAGCAATGTCGAAGCGGAGCTCGATGCCCGGTCGCTGCTTGCGAAAATCGTCGACGCGTCGCATCAGCCATTTTGTCGCGAACTGGGCGTCGAGTGTCACTTTCAGCAACGCCGTTCCACGCGCCAGCTTGTGCGCCCGTGAGACGGCGCGGCCAAGCAGGTCGAGCGCGTCGGTCGAGGCCTCGAACAGCACCGCGCCCGCCTCGGTCAGCCGGATGGTGCGGCTGGTGCGCGTGAACAGCACGATGCCGAGCTGATCCTCGATTTCCTTGATCTGGTGGCTGACCGCGGCCGGGGTCAGGCCAAGTTCGTCCGCGGCGCGGGTGAAATTGAGGTGCCGGGCGGCTGCTTCCAGCGTCCTCAGTGCACGGGTTCCAGGCAGCAGGCGCGCCATCAGAATAGGACGAGGAGAGGCCGGTCGAGCATTTTCAATCCTCAAACAAAACTTGAAGATGCAGAGAAAACTACTCGTTTCTCGTTTTAATTTCAATCCGTCATGATGTGACCATCGTACAAACATCAAACCGGACTTGATGTCCGGAGAAGCCGGATTGCACCATGTCTCACATCGTCTTGAGTCCTGTAACCGTCCGCCCGGCCTGGCTGCGCGCGGTGTCTGATTGGTTCCGCCATGCAAAAATGGCGGTCAACCTCCCGCCCGAGAACGTCGACGACCTTTCGGACCGGCAATTGCGCGACATCGGCGCCGAGCGCAAGGATGTCGCGCGCGCGATGGACCGGGAACTCGGCCGGTTGGGTCTGCTCGATATCGGCTGGCAGAGGCCGCGGGAGTAGGGGAGTAGGGGAGTAGGGTAACGAAAAGGAAGCGGCGCGCCTTCGCAACCCTACTGACACTTTCTTCCTCCCCTATTCCCCTATTCCCCTATTC
>NZ_JBVVQZ010000022.1:0-156505 GCF_055811635.1 Mesorhizobium sp. WSM4806
GGCTTGGCGACCAAGGTAGGCATCATCGGCGGAATGAATTCAAGCCGGCCGACGCCGGTACTTACAATTTTACGCACCCGTTCGATTCTAGGCGGCAGGCTTACATTAGCCAGAGTGAACGGAACGTGATTCCCAGGGCTGCAGCAACAAAATCCCGTTTTCGACGTTGCCACCGATCCGAAGCTCATCAGGAGAATGACATGGCCGACGATAAGAGCAAGCGAGACTTTCGCGATCGCAATCGCGTGTCCGCCGACGAAGATTACGAATTGGAATATTTCGCTCGCGAGAATGACGTGACGATCGAGCAGGTCCGCGAACTCATCGAAGCCAACGGCAACGATCGTGAAGCCCTGATAGAAGCCGCGAGGGTATTGCGGGAGCGGAAATGAGATATCGGACCAACAACGAAGGCACAGGATATCGAGGCAAGGACCACGACCAGCCAATCAAGCCCGAGGCGGAGCATTTCGAGCATTGCCCCGTTTGTGGACAGGACTTCGACAAGCGCGATCTTGGCCAGGTGCTTCATCATGCCGAGCCGGAGCACCAGCCGCTTCCGGTAGAACAGTAGACCCTCCTATTTGGTCAGGGAGAGGGCATATGGGTCTGGTTTTTACTGGCGAAGAGGGAATCACTAAGCGGTTCGAGTTGTTGCTTGAAGCCTTTGATGGAACAGAGCGTGTCCTCGTCGTGACATCGACCGAAGCGATCGAAGACTTCGGCTTGGATGCCGTCCGTGAAATGGCATCTAAAAAATACGATGCAGGGCAGTTGGACGAGATGGGCCGCGTTAGAGTTCTGACTAGCGACCTGCAAGGTAGGTAGCCCGCCACCGTGAGGCAGCGTGGCTTGTTCCATGGCGAGGTTGACCGTGAAGGAAATCAGCTCCCCCAGGGCGCTGCCGCCTGTGAGTTAAATGAGAGAAGGAAACTCAAGCACGCCATAGAAAGTACCAACGAGCGATGGCGTACCCTACCAAGCCCAACATTGAGAGCACATACAGAACCAGGAAAAACGCAACCACGGACGGTTGGCTGTCGAGGGCGGCGTCAGCTTCTTCCCATTCCTCAACCAGATTGCGATCCCGCCCGGCCTCCGTGACCGCCAAACCGTCCGGCCCAATTTTACCGTCGATCTCTCTTGAAATTCTTTTCTTGATATCGGCGAGGATCACTGGATCCTCGGGCAGGTTGCCCCGAAACCCCTCAGGAAGATTGTCGCCATCGTTCTTGTCCATGGCGCCAACAATGTTCTCTGCCTCACTTATGTTCCAAGTTTCTAATGTAAAATTTTGACCAAGAGCCGGTCCAACGGCGCCGGGAAGGAACAACACAACCAACCCTCAACCAGCCACCCAGACAAGCAGTGCGACGCCGATGGCGTAGGGAATCAGAACAACCGCCAACGCCACCCAAAAGCTGGATCTGCCAAAGCGGCCATTTCGCTGAGAAGTTGCTTCATGCCGGCGAAACGCGCACCCGCGCCCGGTGTTCCGCCAAGAAAGCCCGCGTCCTGAGGGAGAGGACGCGGGCCGATCGGAGGACCCCCGATCACAGCATTGGTCTCGTATCAATGCTGCGGATATCTAACCCGCGGGCCCAAGGTTGCGTTCCATAAGGAAATCCGCGGGGTGCAGCTAGGCCTTCTTGTCCTTTCGGTTCCTCTTCGGTTTCGCTGCCGATTCAGCAGGAAGTGTGGTTTCGGCCTTTAGTCGTTGCTCCCGCAGCCGAGCCGTCTTTGCATCTCGTGCCAGGCGCTAAACCTTTATCAACGCCCGAGCAGCGTCTGACGTGCGCTCCTGTCTGTCGTGTTTTATGGGCGAAGGTTTGCCTTTCCCTGATTGTTGGCACCGATCTGACGCGGTGCAGCCTTGCCCCACCGAACCGCTGTAGCGAGATCGTGTTCCTTTAAGAGAACAAAAAAGCCCGCCGCACCATTCGGCACGGCGGGCGAGAGTCCTAGTCGTTCACCAGGCACGAGGGGTGGGCGGGGGTGGTGTGCCCAGTGCCCGGAAATCCTACGCGCGCCGGCTGCGTCGCGTCTAGCAACCGGCGGTTGGCACCTCGCGGCACCGCGGGCTTACGGTGGCGCTTTGCCCTTAGGGAGAGTAAGGTTTCCCGGTCGCCCAAACCTTCCGGCAATTGAGCGCTTGAGAGCGAGCAACGTGCTTTCGCCTGACCAGGGAGAAGCACGATGCACCAGCTCTATTCCAACCTCGTCACTCACTATGAGAGGGCGGTGTCATTCCAAGACAGAGCTGTAGAGCATGAGCGCCGGTGCGGACATATCCTCCCGGAAAGCGAAACCCTGCTAGAAGTTCTGATCGAGAATTTGGCCGAAGCCCGTCGCGCCCTCGATCGGGAGACCCACAATCATCACTAGCTCACCGCCAAGCAGCTGTCTGGAAGCCGTCGGCTCGCTTCATTGGGATTAGTTCCGATATTAACGGATCGTTGACCGCGGCGCCGCCGAGGTTTCGGGACTCTACGATAACCTCAAGCTGCTGCGGTTCGCGGTTCATGCTACTGCCTCCCGATGCTTTTCGTTGCAAGCCGCAGATCACGATTACCCTGCTCGAATTGCATCCCAAGTACCTTCCCAAGCGATTGATGATCCACAAGCCGATTAAGGTCGACGGCAAGATCCTTTGGCACACGGAAAGATTCCGGGGATGAGCACCATCACTGGAACATTCCTTTTGTCCGCAGGTTGGTTTGTGAGCGCGTTCGTGCGCTTAACAGAGGAGAAAGAAATATGAAACGGATACTTCTGGCAGCGGCCGCGTTGGCGCTTTCCGCCGGGCTTTCCTTTGCCCAGACGACGAGCGGAACTTCGGGCGGAACTTCTACGACAACGACAACGACCACGACCACGCCCAGCACTGATCAGGGAACTGACACAACCACCACCAGCGGCACGAACCCGGCCAAGGATTGCGCACCTGGCCAGCAGACCGGCAGCGCGCAGGAGGCCGCCCCTGGTCAGCAGGACACGGACGCCAAGACCGCCGCCCCCGGCCAAATGAAGAAAACCACCGACGATTGCTGATTGGGCAACACCAAGGGGAAGGCCGGCGCCGCTTAGGGGAGTTGGGATAGATAGCCTGTATTGGCGCCGGCCGGGCGGATGGGGTTGGCCGCGGTGAATAGTATCGAGCTTGGCGAACCCGCTAATTACGCGAGAGCGGTGGACTGAAGCCCTACGCGCTCCCGTCTGTTTCGCTCTCTTCATCGATTTCGCGCACGGGCAGATAGGCGGCCCGATAGTCCCCGCACCATGTTGTCGGCATCGCTCACGAGGCGGCAGGGGGTGACGGAATTTTTTGGTCCCGTGCAGCGTTTATTATCGTTCGGCTGCATTCCGTTTCGCGGAACCAGAACCCGCGAATCCGAGATGTCCGCCGAGTGGCAATCTTCTTCGGGAGGATCGTGACATGCAAAAGCGTCTCCACGGTGTATTTTTCGCTGTTTTCCTATCATCAACGCTGATCCCCGCCGTCGCTCAAATGAGCGCAAAAGGACCGATAAGCGGGAAGGATTTTGACGACGCGGCCGCCGAGCAGGCCAAGCGATATCTGGAAGAAGGCCGCGAGACATTCCGCTTCGACACGTTCGGCAGCGAGGATTTTTGGGGCGGCAAGCTTAAGCTGCATGAAGCGATTGCCGGCGAGAAGCTGGGCGGCACAGGGCCCGGCCTGAGCCCGCAGAAAGCCCTCGAACTCGGGCTCAAGGTCGATGTGAATGCCATTCCCAAGGACGTGGCCGAGGCGCTCAACAAAGGCGAGGTCGATCTCGCGGACCCGGCCAGCACGCTCGTCCTACTCAGGGCCAACGCCGTTGTCGGTGTGACCGGCTTTTTTGCCGAGGATGGAAAGACGCTGACCTCGGTCGGCATCCAGTGCGCCGTGTGCCATTCGACGGTCGACGATACCTACGCCCCTGGCATCGGGCACAGGCTCGATGGCTGGCCCAACCGCGACCTCAACATAGGGGCGATCGTTGCCCTCGCGCCTGATCTCACGGCGTTCACCGAGATGCTGCAGATATCCGAAGCGGAGGTGAAGAAGGCGGTTGAGGCGTGGGGTCCCGGGAAGTTCGATGCCGAACTGAACCTCGACGGCAAAGCATTCCGGCCGGACGGCAAGACGGCCGCCACGCTCAATCGGCGGCGTTCGGATTGGCCGGTGTAAACAACCACACCTGGACCGGAGCTTGGGGCACGGTTAGCTACTGGAACGCTTATGTCGGCAATCTCGAGATGCACGGCAAGGGTGTGTTTTACGATCCACGCCTTGATGACGCCGAGAAGTATCCGGTCGCAGCACGAACGAAGCAGGGCCACAAGCAGGACAAGGAAGATCGGATCACCGCCAAGCTGCCGGCGCTTCACTTCTATCAGCTCTCGCTGCCAACCCCGAAACCGCCGGAGGGCGCCTTCAACAGCGCCGCCGCGGAGAAGGGAGAGGCTCTCTTCAACGACAAGGCCAAATGCGGCACTTGCCACGTCCCGCCGCTCTTCACCGAACCCGGCTGGAACCTGCATACCGCCGATGAGATCGGTATCGACGATTTCCAGGCGATGCGATCTCCGGACGAGCGCTACAGGACGGCGTCCTTGCGGGCCTTGTGGGACGTGGAAAAGATCCACAAGGGCGGATTTTACCACGACGGCCGGTTCGCCACGCTCAACGATGTTGTCGAACACTATGACGGCCATCTGGGCCTTGATCTGACCGATCAGGAAAAGCGTGATCTGATCGAGTACCTCAAATCGATCTGACCCGGCACTTGACGGCACCGGCGCTTCTTTGGGTTGCTAAGGGAGGAAAGATCATGAAAGACGATCGTGGTGAGGCAAACGGCGGGTCGGCACACGGTGCGCCAAGCCAAACGCTGTCTCGCCGGAAATTTCTGAAGGTGTCGATGACCGGCGCGGCGATTGCCGGTGCAGGTGGGCTTGCTTCCTGCATGACGGGCCAGCCTACGGCGCGAGGCGCGGGAACAACGCCAAAGCCTGTGGCGCTTTATCAGGATTCTCCAAACAAGGGTCGCGTCCACTGGCCATAGCAAGGCGCAATCCGAGCCGAATTACTGCAACGTTGCCGGCTGGAGCCGTCTATGGATCAAAATTCTGATGTGCCGACCTTATGCCAAGCATTGGTTCACTGTGGCGTCTGCGAGGCGCTCGATCCGCGGCAACTGGTGGGATTCGCCAGGACATCCTCGAAGGCGCGCCGTCGCTGCGGACGTTCAAGCGAAGGGCGAGACTCCGAACAGCCAGCCGTGCAGCCAGAGCCCGAACAATGCGAAAGCCACCAAGCCGATGCCCACAGCAATCAGGTCGCTACGCGGTCGCACGACCGCGGGTGCCGGATCGCCGCGTGGAATGACAGCAATGAGATCGACAATCGCGTAAACCAGAAACGCTCCGAAGACTAGGAGCGAGGCAAGGTCGCCATTGGCCAGGAGGTGGCCGATGGCCCAAAGGATGATGCCCACCAGCATCGGGTGCTTCAGCCGATGCTTGATTGAACCCGTGGGCAAGTAAGCGGCTGCCAGAAAGACGAATGCGGCGAGCACCAACACCGACGCGACATGGCGGCCCCAAGAGGGCGGCTCGTAGATCTCAGGCGCATTGGGCCGATAAAGACTCCAGCCCCAGACGATCAGCACGAAGCCGATGATCGATACGAGCGAATAAAGTCCCTTCCAGCGCCGCTCGTTTGTGGCGATTTGCGCATCACGAAAGCTGCCGGCGGCGATCCGAACAGAATGGATTCCGAAGAAGATCACGAGGCCGAAAACCAGTACTAGCATAACACCTCCGAGGTTCGGCGCGTCGGCGGGAAGGAAGGCTTGCTTACGCTCTCGCTCGAGTTGCCGGCTGCATATGCGCAAAACGGATCCTTCGAACCAGATGGTCAGAGTAATATATCAGGGACCCGCAATCTTGGAATGGGCGAAGCTGCCGATTGGCACGGCACAGCGGCATCGCCTGCGCGCAGGTTCTTCGCGTTCAGCACGGAACCGCCCCGGTGAATGCCTGTGGCGACGTTCCGTTCACATAAATTGCATGAGGGCAACGGGCGGGCGGCGCTGTAGCGCTCGACATGCCCGTTCTCGTCGTCACGGCATCCAAGGCTGAGCGGTATGCTGCTTCGACCTAATTGCCGGCCCTCCGCACATGGTACATGAAGGTCCGGAAATGGTCGAACACGACCTTGAGTTTGACCAGCCTATAGATCCGTTTCTGGCGCTAGTTGCCCATTCCGGTGGCCAGCTCGAACGGTAAAACCTGACCCTGACCGGACCTTCCGGGACCGATTTTACTTTCAGAAACCGGACATTCGGGCCCAACCAGCGCGCATGACCCGAATCGGCCATTCCGGCCGCCTATTGGCGTCACGGAAGCGGACGTTTGCGGCTGGTGGAAGTAGCCGGGGCATTTCGAAGCTAAAAAACCGGCGGTCTCGCGCACCTCGATCGCCCCCATCCGAGCGAGCGAGTCCCCCTCCGCGATCTCCGTCGCCTCCGCAAGGTTCTTCGCTCGATGAGCAGTAAGCCACCCAGATGCTCCTTGGTCTCTGCGAAGGGCCCGTCGGTCCAACTCGCCTTGCCGGCACGAACGCGCAATAGAGGCTTCGCTACACCCAATACGGTCGGACGCCGTAGTAGTCGTAAACGCGGCGGCCACTCTCGGCATTCCAGTCGAAATCCTGGTCGCGAGCATAGCGCGGAGCGCCTTCAACTTGCTCCTTCGTGATGTCAATGCGGAAGCCTGCAAGGCTCTCGTCATAGTCGAGCTTCTGCCACGGCAGCGGATAGTAGTCGTCGCCAATTCCAAGAAAACCACCAAAGCTGAGAACGGCATAGGATACCCTGCCGCCCCTCTTCTCGAGGATCAGCCTTTCGACCTGCCCGATGTGATTTCCCTGGATGTCATAGACGTTGGTGCCGACGACCATGTCGCTGGCGATAAGATCGTGGGTCTCACGAATGTCGGGGTCCTGGTTTGTCATGATTTGCTCCTTCCCGTCGGTATGGAGCAAAAACGGGTCCGTGCCCTCGAAGTTCCAAGGATTGTGCGGACCAGCCGTCAGCAATCTTCTGGCTTGAGCGAGCGAACCATCCGGGTGACGACCGGATCGTAGGCAACTTTTTGCTCCATGCTGTAGTCCATCAGAAACATGGCGGCGCGATCGCCGCAACCGTTATTGTGCAGAATCGGCCGTTGACGTCCCAACCGGCAGAGTTGTTTAGCGCTCTAAGTCCGACCTTAATGCATATCCAAGGCTTGGTGCGGGAAACCGGCATCGCCGCCGAACAAGGTCGCGAGTTCCGTGAACTTGGCAAGCGACGAGCCTGAAGTCACTGATGCGGGTGAGAACAGGCTGTGTAGGTGCTGCGGTCGGTGACCGTCAACGATCCGAATGTAAGGGTCTAGGCAGCAGGGCCGCGATACGGTTGCGGCCCTGACGTCTGATCAACCCTTGAGACGATCCTTGATCTTGTCCTCGGTCTTCCCAAGGCCCTTCTTGGTGCTTTCGTCAAGCTTGCCGGCAGTTCCGCCGGCACTCATTTTCTTGTCACCAGCCGGTTTGCCAGGCTTTGCCTTCACTTCGCCGCTTTTCGCAGAGCGCTTCACTTCATCCTTGTTCATGGTTTCTCTCCCATAGCTGGGAAACCAACATGCGCTCTCACTGAAAGTTCCAGTAGCCAAGGAAAATAAGCATGGCCGGCTCCGAAATGAAATCGATCGCACATCTCACGCGTGAACGAAGGAAAATGGGTGCGTCGATGAACGCGTTCGACGGAATGCCAAGATGGCCGGATAGTCGAAGATGCGATCAATTGGGAGCAACTCCGCCATGCCGCCAAGCTCAGGCCCCGGTCCAGGTGGGCAAGATGGACGCGGTGATGTCCAAACCCGGTTTCCGCAGCGTGGGATCGACCCGCGTAATCGGCATTTGAATTCCACAGCCGGTAGACGCCTTCCCATCGGCTCGCTGCGCAATCGGCTGCATCTTTGCCCCGCAGGCCTCCCTCACGCCTGACGGCGTAGTCGAGCGGTTGGATCGGGCATCATGCCGGAATGGCTAACGCTGACCAACGAAACGGCTCGCCCGATCGCCAAATACTGTGAAGGACATGCAGGCAGGCCGCGAAGATTGACCGAATTTGATTTGCCAGGGAATCGGGCCCCTCCTACGCCCGGCACGTCAGGCGAAGGCGGCCACCCCCATCGTTACAACAGCCACAGCCATCACGACGGTGGTCAGCCATCCAAGCGATTTGAGCACCCCGGTGACGACGAACTGCCCGAGGACATCCCGGCGTGTGGCGAAATACATCATGATCCCCATGACCGGAACGGCGACGATGCCGTTGATCACCGCCGTCCAGACAAGCGCCTTTATCGGATTTATCGGCGTGAAGTTGAGCACCGCCCCGATCACGGTCGCGAGCATGATTGTTCCGTTGAAGGCTTGTGCTTTCAGGGGCTTTCGCGTCAGCTCGGTGGGCCAGCGTAGCGCTTCGCCGATCGCGTAAGCTGTGCCGAGCCGGCCAGAACAGGCACTGCAAGGAGGCCCGTGCCGACGGTGCCTAGGGCGAAGAGCGTCGAAGCAAGGGGCCGGCAAGAGGGCGCAGCGCTTCCGCCGCCTGTGCCGAGGTCTCTATCTCGGTGATGCCGCCCGGGTGCAGCGTGGACGCCGCGGTCAGAATAATCGCCAAGCCGACGATGTTCGAGGCTGCCATCCCGGCCATCGTGTCGAAGCTTATACGTTCAAGAGCAGCCGGGCCTTGGGCGGGCTAATAATCGGGATGTTAGCATCATGAACCTTTATCCTGTGTTCTCCTATCCAGATGACAACCAGTGTCCGCAAAAGGGGGTCGACTCCTGCCGGTGGCTGAAGGTCAGCTAACGAGGCGCGCTGCGAATGACCGGTAGTGGCGCAACGTGCTCGTTCTGGCTGTTGAGCCGAATGGCAACTTCCCATCCATTTCGGCGTTGGCGGCGGCCAGCTGGTGGAGTTTTGACGCTGCACGTCGGCTTGCGAGATAGCCGCTGCCGGGACGGCCGGTCGCCGGCACGCGCTCGGGCGGGGGTGGGGTCGAATGTGGGGCCTACCCGATATGCAGGCGGCTGGTTTCAGCGGCAGGCCCAGTCGACAGCTGGGGAGGTAATGATCACAAATACCCACCGCTCGCTTCAACAGAAGTGCATGGTCTGCGGTCTCCCACTGCACTGATCGGCGGTGTGCGACCTGACGTGGAGCCATCGCGTCAAGCCCTTGAGACCGGTTCGGGGCCGCCGCCCGCCACCTAGTTTACGCGGCGCGTCGTTGGGCGAGGTGGAACCCCGAACGGGGTCGACGAGGATCGACGGCAGTAGCGATGCTGTGGTGGTGATCGCAATAGACGCGGTCCGGCGAGGTTGGCCCAGCACAAAAGCGGTGGCCGCCGGGCACTAACGGGTCTTCGCGAACCGGAAAGCGGCATTGACAGGAGCCCAGCCTAATGAGGGGGACGCCGCTCGTACTGGAGGCCACAGCTGCTGATGGTAGGTGCGCTTGGACTTTCCAAGACAGGAAGACCGTCGGACCCGCTGCGGCTCCACCTTTGCCGATTGTGTTTGCAGCTTCGCGGCGTTTGGCGACCATGTTGCGCCTTGCGACCGCCGAACCCGGCTGACGCGAGGTTTGGAGCTCCAATGCGTCGCTTCAACCAGCGGCGTCAGAGTCCGTGTTCCGGTACGGTGAACAGGCTCACAGGGTCAGGGATGCCGCGGATGGGGAAGTCGCCCAGTTCCTCGACGGGCTCTTCGATCAATTCAGCAACCCTGTCGGACAGGAGCAAGCGCCGCCCGGTCGTTTTCGATAGCGGTTCGATCCGCGCCGCCAGATTGACAGTGCGCCCAATGGCGGTGAAGTCGAGCCGATCCCTGGATCCGATATTGCCGAAGAATACGGGACCGCGATGCAGCGCAATTCCCATGCTGAGCGGCCGCCAGGAAAGGTCGCGCGACGGCTCGCCGGACTGAACCTCGTTCAGGCTGTCCACCGCAACCAAACCGTTCCGAGCGGCGGCGAGTGCCGCAGCGGCGGCGGCCGGCGCCGACTGCATGCCGAAAATGGGAAAGGCCGCCAGCATGCCATCACCGACAAATTTCAGGACCTCACCGCCTTGTTCATGCACCGCATCCACGAGACCTTCGAAAAAGGCGTTCAGCAACCAGATCATCTCGGCGCTATCGATGCGATCCGAGAGGCTGGTGAAGTTGCGCATGTCGGATACCCAGATGACCGCCTCGATGGTCTCGCCAAATCCGCGCCTTATGTCACCGGCGAGGACCCGCTTGCCAATGCGTCGGCCGAGATACGCATCGAGCACGTGCTCCGCGATCTTGCCACGCGAGACGATCTCGACATTGAGCGCCAGAGCCGGGCGCAACGCCTCGACGGCTTCGATGGTGGCGCGGGAAAAGCCCCCTGCTTGCCGTGTGGCAAGCGTCATCAGCGTAAACTGGCGGTCGTCCCGCTTCAGCGCGAAGCCCCAATAGTCCGTGTATCCGGCCTCCGCGAGGGTCCGCATGATCGGGTATGTCGACTGCGCCACTGAATCCTGGGGGTTCACCCGAATTGACCGGCCCTCCTCGATGATCGGCCTGAGGGGGCTGGTCAGGTAGTCGGTTGTTTCGCGGACATGCGCGTTGACTTCCACCTCATCACAGACACCGAGATCTCCGCGCCAGTGCGCCGTGATGCCCACAAGCTGCGGATGCAGCGTCGACATGTTGAGCGTTGCCCGCTCGATCGGCTGGCCTGCCGCGACCAGTCGGGCGATGACGCCGTCCAGCAGCTCTGCCGGTCCGGCGGATGCTGCCGTCCCCGACATCAGCCAGTCGAGCGCCGTGCCATGTTCTGTCGTGACTAGCGAAATGGGTCGGCGCCGGACCAACTGGAGATCAGGCGGATATTCCAACCCCACCGGACCAGTCGACAGCGATGCTTCAGCGAATTCAGATCGTTGAGCCGGCATCATTCCTCGCGGCGTCATTCAAACGACAGATAGGCTTCCGAGGGGCAATCGCCAAGCTCCTATCATAGGGCCTTTGAGCCCATCACTGTCTACAAAACGATCTTGCCGACTTCTGCTTCTCCCTACGTTCCTTTCGTAGACTTCCGTGATCGGGAGCATGAGGTAGCAACATGTCCAAGCTGAAAATCGCGGTCATCGTTGGTTTCACGCGCGATTCCCGTTTCGGGCCGGCGCCCGCACAGCGGATCTTCGAACTGGCCCGGAAGCGCGAAGAACTCGATGTGGAAATTCTCGACCTGAAGGCGAGAGATTAGCGGAAAGGTGACTGCAAAGCCCTGTGCCAGCAGGTGGATCTGGTCACTCCGCCGAAGCAGGCGCCAGCAATGTCTGGCGCGACCTGCTCGCGCAGATGAGCCAAGGGCAACTTTTCGCTCTCTACGGTCATTCAGTTGCGAGCGTTGCATGACGCGATCTGACCCAAGCCAGGCCTTCCTGTTTTGTTGGAAGAAGGTCTGGAAAGGGGTGAATTGAGACACCGCGCAAGGTCAGCGGCGTGTACCAGATCGGCGATGTGTAGGCTCGCTCGGTGATCGTCATTGCTGTCCCCGGCAGAGAGTCGACCCCATATCGCTTGGCATCGTAGGCAGTCCGGCGCGGCGTCGGAATCTCGATCACTCGGTCGCAGTAGAGGGCGGGCAAGCTCGGGTCGAACTCCGGGTTTTTCCACACCTTGATGAGCTCGGGCGCGCTGATCGTATTCGTCCAGGTCGCATTCTCCACATCGACGGTGCTGCCTACCGAACGAAATTTGCCGTCGCCGCCTGGCTTGCGGTCGCCCGACCATGCGACATCGTAGATTTTCTCGTGCAGATTGCCATTCTTGTCGAGCCAACCTTTGACGATCTGGTAGCGGTCAAGGTTGGCGCGATGCGTTCGGCCGGCGGCACGCAGTCCGGGCCGCCGTCCTTCGTCACCCTCGCGACAAAGTCGCGGACGACCGACTTCGCCACGCCTTCGTTCCGGGAGGGAAGCGGGTCCGGCATTATGCGGCCGCCCCATGGGCGTGGCCCTCATGGCTGTGCCTGCGCAGCCGGAACGCCAGCCCTACCAGCATCACGCCGAAGACGATGGCATAGGCGCCGATGACCCAGAGCAGACCGAGCGCCCCGGCGCCCGGAGCTATCGCGATGATTGCGCCGACCAGCACGGATAGCGCTCCCGCCGCGACCAGCCACCACTCGTTGTCGATCTCCTTCCTGAGCCGGATCGCGCCGATGATCTGCATGACGCCGGTGGCGATCATCCAGCCGGCTATAAACAAGACAAGCACGATCGCGGTCATGCCCGGCAAGGCCATCGCGACCAGACCCGCAAGGATGCCGAGCACGCCGACCAGCGCCAGCCACCATCGCGGCGCCGGCGCCCCGCCCTTGATGGCTGCAATGAGCGCCAGCACGCCGTCGACGAGCGCAAAGGCGCCGTAGAGCAGGACGAGCGTCACAAGCGAGATACCCGGCCAGATGAAGGTCAGCACGCCGAACAGAATCCCACAGATGCCGCGCAGCAGGATCAGCCACCAGTTCCGCGCCAGCGCATGAAGCATCATTCTGCCGGCTATTGGCCCGGCTGGACGTGTCGTGCTCATTGTTCACCTCCGTTCAGTTGCGATCGGTCGATGCGCCGGCGTAGCGAGGTATGCTCGTCGCCCGCAGCGTGTCTAATGCTCGCTTGTGCTGGCCTCTGCCAGTGCCTTCAACGCGTCGTGACCTGACGTTGACTATCTGGGCGGCTTTCCCCCGCCGCGAATCAAGCCACGCGGAGACGACGAACAATCCTGCGCTTGGTCACGGACTTTTTCAACGGTATCGGCGCGACCTTGCCATTCGCGTACGCCTCAACGATCTTCAGCCACATTTCTCTGAACGGCTATTCCGCGATGGTGGAAAATTGGGCAATTGGCCCCGACAACGGTTCCTACCGCTCGCGCGAAGGATGGCGCTATATAACTATGATCGGACTTCATCCGTGCGAGGAACATCGCCCCCTGGCTGACCGGCCTCGCAATGGCCGTCCTCGGAAGCGCCATTGTTGCACTTACGATCGCGCTCGGTGGTTGAAAGCCGCACTGCATGGGCTTGGCCCTTTGCACCATTTTAAGGAGGAGCCAAGGCGTTGTCCCTGAGTCCCAACGCCATCCTGATCCTATTGGCCATAGGTGCAACCGTCGCGCTTGCGAACGTCCTGGGTGTCGTCTGGCAGCCGATATTCTGGGCCATCGTGATCGGCATTCTGTTCCACCCGCTGATGAAATGGATCGACTCGCGGCTATCCGGGCGGCCCAGCCTTGCGGCCGCGTTGACAGTGCTGGCGATCTTCGTCTTCGTCCAGATCCCGGCGCTTCTCCTGGGCTCCATGGTCATCCGCGAGGGCGTGTCGCTCTACACCCGCATCCAGAGTGGCGCCGTCGATCCTGGCGCGGAGCTTCTCAGACTGGAAAACCTGTTCCAGCCTGAGCTTGGGCAATTGATGACCGGGATCGGGATCGATCTCGGCGCAATCACTGAAAAGCTCCAATCGGCGATACTACGCAGTAGCGAATTCGTGCTTTCGTTGTTCCTCAGCGCAGGCCAGAACGCAGCCGCCTTTCTGATCAACTTTTTCCTGATGCTCTATCTCCTGTTTTTCATTCTTCGGGACGGAGAGGACATGTACCGGCAAGTGTTCAGAGCGGAGCCACTCCCGACTAATCAGAAGCAGCTCCTCTTCAAAAAGTTCGCCGACGTGTCGATTGCCACGCTGAAGGGAACGTTCATCGTCGGGCTGGTTCAGGGTGCGCTCGGCGGTTTGATCTTCGCCGTTCTCGGCATAAACGGGGCAGTGTTCTGGGGCGCTGTGATGGCAATGGTCTCAGTCCTGCCTGCTGTAGGCACAGCCCTGATCTGGGTGCCGGCGGCAGTGATCCTCATCGTCGGCGGGGCCTGGATCAAGGGACTGATCCTCTCGGCATTCGGGACTTTCGTGATCAGCATGTCAGACAATGGTCTTGCGGCCAATGGTAGTGGGTCGCCAGACGAAGATGCCCGACTACTTGGTGCTCTTCTCCACCTTGGGCGGGCTCAGTGTCCTTGGCATCAGCGGCTTCGTCTTGGGACCTGTGGTCGCCGCGCTGTTTATGGCGGTTTGGAAAACTCATTGAGGAAAACCATCCCCAAGAATGATCGCCGACGCACGCCCGTTCGTCTTGGGCTCAGGCCTGAGAGTTCGGTCGAAGGTGCGATCCCCGCCAATCCCCAATGACACCATCACGGCGCCGCCCTTCCGAGACCAATGCTCTCGTTGCTCGATCACGAGAGCAGCAGCGATCGCATTTGCGAACGTCCGCCGTGCGGTCCAAACACGACGTTCGAGATGCTATTCGCCAAGGTGAGAAGCTGGCGCAACCAAGCCGATCGGAGCACTCGGTTGGCCTCCATAGCCGTGACGCCTCCTACGTTCCATGCGGGTGGAATGTTGCCATTTGTCTCGTCGACAGGAACGAGCAGGTAGCGCCATTTGCTGCCATTCATGGCTCTTCTCAAAAGCTGCCCTTCGCGAAACGGCTCGACTCGACCCTAAGCGGAAGCTCGTTCGCCCCCGGCTGAATTCACGCCCATGACCCAAAGCTGTCATTTCGCCCGTACGTGTCGTAGCTTCTAATGGCTCTGCCGATGGGAGGGATCATATCCGAGCGCCCGATTGCCCTGACATAAGGCGCTGGTATTGTGTAGTTGAGTGGGCTCCAAAGCGGAGCCGTCACACGTGGGAGGAGTCCGAGCGTGAAGCGCCGTTTGGCGGCCATACTCGCTGCCGATGTGGTCGGTTACAGCCGGCTCATGGGCCATGACGAGATGGGCACGCTGACTACGCTGAGGGCGCTGCGGGCCGAGCTGGTCGATCCAAAGATCGCCGAACACATGGGTAGGATTTTCAAGGCGACCGGCGATGGGTCCTGGCTGAGTTCCCGAGCGTTGTTAACGCCGTTGCCTGTGCGGTCGACATCCAGCGGCGGCTGGAGGCGCGCAACGCCGACATGCCAGAGGACCGCGCGATCCGACTGCGGATCGGGGTCAACCTGGGCGATGTCATCGTCGAAGGCGAGGACATCTTCGGAGACGGAGTGAATATTGCGGCTAGGCTTGAGAGCGTCGCCCCGGCCGGTGGCATAGCGGTGTCGGGCACAGTGCGTGACCACCTCGGCAACCGGCTCGGTCTGCAGTTCGAGGAGTATGGGCGAGCAGGCGCTGAAGAACATCGAGCAGCTGGTGCGCGTTTGCCGAGTGCGCCTAGCCGATACCTCTGCCTTGGTGCGTCGCGCACTGTCGCTACCCGATAAGTCGTGGATCGCCGTCTTGCCGTTTGTCAATATGAGCGGCGATCCAGAGCAGGAGTACTTCTCCGACGGCATCACAGAGGACATCATTACCGAACTTTCGCGCTTTCGGTCGTTGTCCGTCATCGCCCGGAATTCCTCTTTCACCTACAAGGCACGGACGATGAAGATCCCCGACGTGGCACGCGACTTGGGCGTGACCTATGTACTCGAGGGAAGCGTTCGTCGCGCCGGGAATCGTCTGCGCATCACCGCGCAGCTCATCGACGCTGAGACCGGCAGCCACATCTGGGCGGAGCGCTATGATCGAGAAATTGCCGATATGTTTGCGGTTCAGGACGAGATAACCCAGAGGATCGTGGGCATGCTGGCGGTGGGCCTCGAAGACGTTTCCTTGGAGCGGGCTAAGCGTAAGCAGCCTGAAAACCTCATCGCCTATGATCATTGGTTGCGCGGCAAACGTCTCTTGTGGACGGTGGGTCAGAACAATCTTGAAGCGCGCCAACACTTCGAAAAGGCTGCTGCCACAGACCCAAGCTTTTCGCGCGCCTATTCCGGTTTAGCGGTGACCTACCAGATGGAAGCGCTTGATTTGCTAATTGCGGCAGAAGGTAGAGGCGCTTATGACATGGCCTTTGATTGCGCCAAACGGGCCCTCGCGCTCGATGAAGCCGATTATCAAGCCCACATCGCGCTGGCATGGCCTTGCCTCTATCGCGGCGACTATGAGCGCATGAAGAAACATGTGGATCGCGCCATCATGCTCAACCCTAACGATGCCGACAGCCTCACCAATGCCAGCTACATGCTCGCAATGTATGGTGAAGCGGAAAAGGCGGTTGCCTGCGGCGAAGCGGCAATGCGTCTCAATCCACGATACGCCGATTGGTATATCGCCTTTCAGGCGACTGCCCTATTTACCGCAAGGCGGTATCCCGAGGCCCTAGCCGCGCGGATCAGAGTCCCTGACTACTATCGATTCAACTTTTTTTCCGCGCAGCTATACTTGCCAAGCTTGATAGGCTTGCCGAGGCAAAGTTATGGGCGGAAAAAGCAGTAGCGAGGCTGAAGGCAAGGCCGGGGGGCGTTGAGCAAGCAGCCAAAGGATGCATCCAGCTTCTGCTCGACAACAACCCGTTCCGCCGTCAAGAAGATCGTGATCACTTCGCAGAGGCGATGCGCATGGCTGGCGTGCCCGGATAGCCGCTTCGACCCATTCCGGCGGATGTACGTCGAACAGAGTGTCTGGGAGGTATTGGTGAAAGCGCTCACTTTACTGATGGTGAATGATTATCCCGACTATATCGACGCGGGGGAGTGGGCGCGATCTCTCAAGGCGCGCGTTTCTGGCCTCGACTTCCGATTATGGCCCCATCACGGCGATCCCGGCGACATTGACTTGGTGCTGATCGATAAGGGTACGCCGCGCGGGTTTTTTGAAGGTATGACGCGATTGCGTGCAGTTGCCTATCTCGGCGCGGGCATAGACGGCTTGCAACTGGGTGAGCTGTCTGCGGGCGTTGGCGTCGTACGTTTGGCGACCCGCGAACTTGCCTCGGAGGTTGTGCAGTACATTGTTCTCAGAGTACTGTGCCAGCAACGCCATGTATTTGAATATGCTGTCCAACAGACCCAGAAGAGATGGCGCCCCATCGCGCCACGGAAGATCAGCGAGACCGGCATCGTTATCCTTGGGGCTGGGCGTATCGGTGGATGGGCCGCGCGACTCTTCGCCGAGCTGGGATATCGCTCGGCGGCGTGGTCCCGCAACCCTAAGCAAATCGCCGATGTGGCCTGTTACGCTGGTGCCCCAGCGCTTAAAGAGGCCTTGGCTGAACGAGACTTCGTCGTCTGCGCGCTGCCGCTGACCACCGAAACTCGAGGAATACTTAATTCCGAGACTTTCCGTCTGATGAAGCGCGGCGCCTACCTCGTTAATGTCGGACGCGGAGCACACGTCGACGAGGCTGCACTTCTGCACGCCATTGACGCTGGGCAACTGTCAGGCGCCTGCCTCGATGTTTTTACCTCGGAACCGCTCGACCAGGCGAGCCCGCTATGGGCCCATCCGAAGGTGACCATCACACCACATGTGGCAAGCTATTGGGTCTATTCGGGCATAGCGCAGGTGGCAGGTCTGTGCGAGCAGATCAAGTTGGGCAATGACATCACCAATCTCGTAGACCTTGAACGGGGCTACTAAGGGCCCGTATGGCAATAACTGCTTCAGTTCCTTGACGGGATTCGGCCAATTGCGGCGGCCTTATGAAACTAATCGATTCGATAATTTCTGTACCGACCAAGTGCGGGTTAAGAATTTACTCTTAGTCCGTTAATGGCGCTACCTGCTCGTTCCGGTCGACGAGACGAATGGCAACATTCCACCCGGGCCGGCCGTACAAGGCGTTTCAGGCGACGAAGTCGATCCAACACCGTGCGTGGCTCGGTCGCGCCATCAGCAGCCGTTCGGCGCTGGTAGTCCGAATGGCTGGTTTTACTATGAGCAGTCATTGAACCACTTCGCCGATGGTTGCCACTGTTTCGATTGCTGCCCGTCGTTAAAGCTGCGAAGATTAGAGCTCACCTGTTGGCTGTGCAGGAAGGCACGTATGCCAGTTGTAAGAGCGGAACGGCGGCTTGCCGCGATCATGGCCGCCGACATCGTGGCATATTCACGCCTGATTGAAACGGATGAGGCGCGCACGCTTACTGCAATGAGGGCCATTCGATCGCGAATCATAGAGCCGCTGATCGCCGAACATAGGGGCCGCATCGTCAAGCTGATGGGGGACGGCGCAATCGTGGAGTTTGGCTCCGTTGTCGAGGCTGTGGCCTGTGCTGTCGCCATGCAGGAAGGGACGGCTATCCATCAGCAGGAGGTCCCGCCTGAGAGCCGTATTGTGTACCGCATCGGGATCAACGTCGGTGACGTCGTCGTGGACGACGGCGACCTACTCGGAGACGGCGTCAACATCGCCGCGCGGCTTGAGGCACTGGCGGAGCCTGGGGGCATTTGCATTGCCGATGCGGTGCAGAAACAGTTGGCCGGCAAGACTGACTTCGCCTTTGAAGACACCGGCGAGCGCCCGCTGAAGAACATCGCGCAGCCGGTCCGCGTCTGGCGCTGGACCAGGGAGCCGGGTCTCGGAGACACCGTTGCGCCGTTGGCCTTGCCTGACAGGCCATCCATCGCAGTGCTTCCATTCGACAATCTAAGTGGCCAGCCCGAAGACACATACTTCAGCGACGGCATAACCGAAGACATCGTCACCGGCCTGGCGCACTTCCGCTCGCTGTTCGTGATCGCCCGCAACTCGTCCTTTGCCTTTCGCGGCAAGGCGACCAGCCTCGCCGAGATCGGACGGCAGCTTTGCGTGTCTTATCTTCTCGAAGGCAGTGTGCGGCGGGCCGGGGCACGCGTGCGGATCACCGCGCAGCTGATCGAGGCGGCGACCTGGGCGCATCTTTGGGCCGAACGGTACGACCGCAGTCTCGACGACATCTTCGCGGTACAGGACGAGGTCACCATGACCATCGTTTCGACGCTTGTTGGGCGGATCGAGGACGCAAAACTCAAGCAATCGCTGCGCAAGCCAACAGTCAGCCTCGCAGCCTATGACTTCCTTCTGCGGCGCATCGCGCGTTTCAGAGGTTACTCAGAGGACGACAATCGGCAAGCCTGCACCTTCCTTGAGAAGGCCATCGCAAACGATCCGAACTACGCCTTGGCGCACTCCTATCTCGCGCTCGCCCGGATTGCCCTCCACGGCTATGGGGCTGCCCCCCTGGACATAAGAAGAGCGTCAAGCGTGATGGCGAGGCGTGGCGTCGACCTGGACCCGCAGGAGGGCGGTTGCCACCGCATCCTCGGACAAGTTCTTCTATACGTGCGCGAACTTGACGTCGCCGAGCATCACGCCAGGCGGGCCGTAGAGTTGAACCCGAATGACGCGGACGGTGCGATTTCGATGGGGGATCTCCTGGTGACAAAGGGGCATCCGGTCGAAGGCCTTGCGTAGACCGAGAAGGCTAGCGCAAGCGCTCCCCTCAGCGGATTGCGCGATTTCA
The DNA here is from genome assembly GCF_055811635.1 of Mesorhizobium sp. WSM4806. NCBI lineage: Bacteria > Pseudomonadati > Pseudomonadota > Alphaproteobacteria > Hyphomicrobiales > Phyllobacteriaceae > Mesorhizobium > Mesorhizobium sp. WSM4806. The sequence goes on from NZ_JBVVQZ010000022.1 coordinate 19,480, forward strand.
CGTCCACCTCGCCATCCTGATACTCAACAAGTTTAGGCATGACCTTCTCCGTTACTCTTTAGGGGCCGCAACGCCCGTCGCGGGCGGCAGGCCGGGTTGTTGTTGTTCGGGAGTTATGTCGGGCAGTCGTGCTGCTTCTTGCTTCTCTTCGACGTAAAGTCGTCGGTTATCATGCGGCTTATCCAAAGGCCCCAGGGGCCGCTTCTCTCAAGACGCGCTGGAAAGGTATCTAACTCGTGCCGGCAGTCAAGGGGCTGCCAATGTGCGACTCGCAATTGAAAGGCTTTAAGGCAGGCAAGATGGGAGCCGTCGCGAAACTCAGCAATCGCGCGCTGCTGAAGGCGCGCAGCCCAGACGACGGTAACGATCAAAGGGAGACGTTTCGTAGGCGAAGGCAGAGTTCTTCAGCCTGCTCAAAGAAGTCTGATGCTGCACGTGTCGGATGCCGCGCGTCTATGCTGGCTGTCGGGGATATGCCGCTGTCAGGCCATTTATCGTCACGACAAGGCTGTTTGTGGTTGGGCGACTTATTTGCGCTCCAGGTCGCCTTGACGTGCGCGGTGAAACAGCAGGGAGTCAGAAAAAATCTGGCGGGATTTCGAAGCAACGTTTTCTCCGACGTGTATCCCTCCGTGCCGAAAATCGGGACCGGCCCCTCCCTGGGACTGATTGTGACTATTACCGCCGTTGGAAATATGAATGTCTACGGGCGTCGCGCCGCAGGCCGGGCGAGCACGGACCGTACCGAAAGCGGCAAGTCTAATAAAGGGGGTTGAAATGCGACATCAGCTGACTGGCAACGCCGGTCTGTACCACGTAGCGCGGGAACTATCGCGGCGCGGTTGGCATGTCATGCCCACCGTGCGAAACGCACGGGGCGCAGACCTCTATGCCGCAAGCGACGATGAGAGCCGCGTCCTACCGATTCAGTCAAAAGCTCTATCGAAGAAAGACCCAGTGCCGCTGGGTGGTTCGCTGGACACCCTTCGCTCAGATTGGTGGGTTGTAACGATCAATGCGAACACCGCAGCACCAACGTGCTATGTCCTCACGAAGGACGAAGTGAAAGCCGCAGCGCATCGGGGAATGAGTGCAACTGGCACGATATCGTATTGGCTACAGCCAAAGTCCTATGCGCTTCCTCAGTATCAAGAAGCATGGGACAGGCTCGGCAGCCCTGCCGCTCCCGGAAGCCTTTGAAACTCAAACTGCAGCTGTAGCCCCTCAAGCAATGGATAGCACATGACGGTCTTGGACACTGTACGGGAGTTCATCCAAGGGAAAGCTCCCCGCGCCGTTTGCGACGACTGCATTGCGGACAGTATCGAACTGTCAATTCGCCAGCACGCCAATCACAAGACACGAGAGCTTGCCTGCGCATTCGGATTCAGCCGACGAAAAGAGGTCTGCTCCACGTGCAAGAAGACAAAGAACGTCATTAGCTACGCCCACAGGACCGGCTAGGCCGGCAAATCTAGACAGTACATGAGGCGTGCTCGCCGAGGTACCGACGACCACCGGCACCGGCCGCTTCAGTCATGCACCTGGACGTAAGGCTGTCGGGTAGTTGGCTAGCGTTGCCGCTACAGGCGCACCCGTCAGGCTCGCAGCGGCACTGTCGGGCGATTTGTCGGCCAGGGTCGCGACTGCCGCGCGGAGAACTGGCCTTTAGCTTTCTAAAGAAGCCGGACAGAATATTCGGACCCACTTCGCCGGGCCGCAGTCTAATCCCGTCCTCAAATGAGTTCAGCGTCACGCAGAGCGCAACAAAATCAGCAATTTCTGTGGCAAATGCAGGACTTTTGAATTTCACTCAGGTCTTCGCGTCACTAAGCGACACTAATATTTCTCAAGGCTTAGCGGGATTCCGAGGGTAGAGCGACCAGTTCAGAAAACGCGCCTGTCGCACCGCGCGGCATCATTGCGACGCTCCCGGCGTCAGTCGCAATATCTTTCCCCCTGGTTCGTCGGTCAACGCCATGACCGCGCCGTCGGGAGCCTGCACCACGTCCCGGATGCGCCTGCCGAGAGCGAGGACTTCCTCGCCGGCGACCTGCTTTCCGTCGATCCTGACACGAACGATGCCTTCCGCCGACAGTCCGCCAATCAAAAGGTCGCCGCGCCAATCGGCAAACATGTCGCCGGTGTAGAAGGTCATGCCGGAAGGCGAGATGACGGGTGTCCAGCTATGGATGGAGTCGGCAAACTCCGGCCGCGTCGACGGTTCGGGGATGCGTTCGCCCGAATAGTGCCGGCCCCAGCTGACCACGGGCCAGCCGTGATTCCTGCCCGCTTGCGGAATGTTCAGCTCATCGCCGCCGAGCGGTCCCATTTCCGCCGTCCAGAGCACGCCGGATTCGGGTTGGAGCGCAGCACTTTGCACATTGCGATGGCCGTAGGACCAGATCTCGTCGGCGCCGTCCTTGCCGACGAAGGGATTGTCGTCAGGCACGGAACCATCGGGGTTGATGCGGACGATCGTGCCGAGATGATTGTTCGGGTCCTGCGCCTCTCGCATCTTGCCGCGCTCACCGAGCGTGACGAAGAGCTTGCCGTCCGGCGCGAATACCAGGCGGGAGCCGTAGTGCAGCCGGCTGGATACGGCTGGTTCCTGCCGGAAGATCACTTCGAAGTTCGAAAGCGCGCTGCCGTTCTTGTCCAGGCGTCCACGGCCGACCGAGGTGGCCGCGCCGCCGCCGCGTTGCTCCGAATAGGAGAGATAAACCGTTCGGTTGTTGGCAAAGTCCGGATCGAGCGCCACATCCAGCAGACCGCCTTGTCCGCTGGCAAGGACGTCCGGCACACCGTCGATCGGATCGGAAACGGCTCCGTCGGTCAAGACAAGCCGCAGCCGCCCCGGACGCTCGGTGACCAGCAACGCGCCGTCGGGCAGGTAAGTCGCGCCCCAGGGATGCTCAAGCCCTTCGGCAAAGGTCTCGACCGCAACGCGGCCTGTCTCGCTCTCGATGCTGCTGCCCTGCGCGAGCGTGGTCGAGGGGGCACCGAAGGCGAGAAGAAAAGACGAAGCAATGAATATCCGCAGCATGATTTCTCCATCCGAACGGAGGCATAGGGGAGGAGCCGCCGGCTCTCCGATATAATGACCGACTGCCGATGCAGTTCCAAGCTGGCGCCGCGCCAGGTTTTTCAGCTATGGCCAGGTCGAGGTCGGCGAGAGTTCGGCCTGGCACTCTCGGCATGCCTCTAGATAAAGAAGACAAATGAGCGCGAACTGAAACCAATTGAGACACAACTGAAACACATCCAGGCGCAGGCGACATGCATGCGAAACGCTTTGGGGTGATGGTCGCCGCAAGACCAGGAACGCAGGAGCGTCGCCGATGACACCCGACCAGACCAGACTTGTCCAGGACAGTTTTCGCGAGATCGTGCCGATCCGCGTGGCCGCCGCCGCGCTGTTCTACGAGCGCCTGTTCGCGATCGACGCGGATCTTCGCGCGCTGTTTCCGGTGACAGACATGACCAAGCAAGGCGCCAAGCTGATAGCGAGCCTCGGCTTCGTCGTGCATGGACTGGACCGAGCCGACACGATCCTGCCGACGGTGCGCGTGCTCGCCAGGCGTCACGTGACTTACGGTGTCGAGGAGCGTCATTACCCGATCGTCGGGCAAGCGCTCATCGAGACGCTGGCGGCCGGCCTCGGCACGGCTTTTACGCCGGCTGTCCGCGAGGCTTGGGAGGCGGCCTACGGGTTGCTCGCCAGCGTAATGATCGCGGCTGCCCGTGAGGATCAGCTCGCAGCGTAATTTTGGGGGATGCAGCCGCAGGCGACCACCCACCCAACGACAATTCCAAATGGAGAGAAACACGATGTTCAGATACACAGCACTTGCGGCGCTTTGCGTCGTGGCAGGTTCCGCTTCTGCCGGCGAACTCACTGCCCGTCAGGGTGGGACCGTTAATCTCGGCAATTTTCATGGCGTCGTCTACTACACGGAGGCGGATGACGGCTACCGGGTGGTCACCACGATGGCGGCGGGCGAAGAAAACCTGCCAGTGCGCTTCGTCGCGACCCTCAGCGAGGGCCAGGCGTTCGTGATCTCGGTCCCGGGCGCGTTGGCAGGGGCCGGCCAGGCACTCGAAATCTCGCGCGCCAAAGGCAAGCTGGTTGTGGCGGAGGTGGAGTCCACCCAGTAACAGGTTGAAAGTTGACGTCGCGACGCAACCGGGTAGTCTGCGCCCGCTTCCGCGTCTTCCAGCAGCGCGAAGAGACAAATCGGCACCGTCATTGGGATGGGTATCGTCCTAACCTCGGAGAAACGAGATGCTCAAGGTGCAAAGTGCGGAAGTTCGATTTCGACTTTTTGAGTGTGGACAATTTTTCCTGATCCTGATGGTCGCTGGTCTACTTGCGCCGGCCGCTTTTGCCGATGTCGTCGAGCCAGCGACCCTCGCCGTCGCGGATTTCGAGTTCAGGGATACATCAGGCGAAGTCAGGGACCAGACTGCCGAACACGAAGCGCGACTGAAGGCATTTGGCGTTGCGTTGCAGGATGGCCTTTCTGAGAAGATCAAGCTCGTCGCGTTACCCTGTCAGGCAGAACAGTGCACCATCAAGGACCCCGGCCTTGTCGATCTCTCGAAACAGGCAAAAACAGCCAGCGCGAAATATCTCCTGATCGGCCAGGTGCACAAGATGAGCACGCTGGTCGGCTGGGTGAAGTTTGCAGTGCTGGATTTGAGCAACAACAAACCTGTCTGCGATCGATACCTGACTTTCCGGGGAGATACCGACGAAGCATGGCGGCGAGCAGCAGAGTTCACGGCGCGTGACGTCGAGAAGCACTGCATTCCGTAGGAATCGCGGTCGCTGTAGCCTTTGATCAGCCGGCGCCCTGAACCTCAGCATGGGCTGGGTACCGCAATTGCGGCGTCAGGCGGCCTTCTTCTTCGCCAGCCTCGCCTTGATGCTGGCGACGTCGGCGCGCGGCGTCGCCGCGAACAGCGTTTTGGTGTAGCTGTGCTTGGGGTCGGCAAAGACCTCGTCGCGCGAGCCGTACTCGACGGCCTCGCCATAATACATGACCATCACCTCGTCGGCGATGTAGCGCACCACCGACAGGTCGTGGCTGATGAAGACATAGGTTAGCTCGAACTCGTCCTGCAGGTCGGCGAGCAGGTTGAGCACCTGCGCCTGCACCGACAGATCGAGCGCCGAGACCGGTTCGTCGAGCACCAAAAGGCTCGGATTGAGCATCAGCGCGCGGGCAATGGCGATGCGCTGGCGCTGGCCGCCCGAGAACATGTGCGGGTAACGGTTGTAATGCTCCGGTCCGAGGCCGACCTTCTTCAGCATCTTCATGGCGAGATCGCGCCGTTCGTCGGCCGGCGTATCGGTGTTGATGAGCAGCGGCTCGCCCAGCACGTCGCCGATCTTCTGGCGCGGATTGAGCGAACCGTAGGGGTTCTGGAAGACGATCTGCACCTTGCGGCGCATCTCCTTCGTCAGCCCATCCCTGGCGATGTCGACCTTGTTGCCGTCGATGAAGAGCTCGCCCGCCGTCGCCGGATCGATCAGCGTGATGATACGTGCGAGCGTTGACTTGCCGCAGCCGCTTTCGCCGACGATCGCCAGCGTCTTGCCCTTGTCGACGCTGAACGAAACGCCCTTGACCGCGTGCACCGTGCGCGAGGGACGAAACAGGCCGCCGCCGACATGGTAGTCGCGCACGATGTTCTTGCCTTCGAGAACCGTCACGCTCATGACGCGGCTCCCGTTGCAGGCCCGCTTCCAGCAGCAGGCCCGGTTCCCGCAGCAGAGGGGGCCGGTTCGAACAGCATGTCGGAAATGGTCGGCAGCCGGTCGCCGACGGCGTTTTCCGGCAGCGCCGACAGCAGCGCCCGCGTGTAGTTGCTCTTCGGCTGCTCGAACAGCGACAGAACGTCGGCCTCTTCCATCTTGCGGCCCTTGTACTGGACGATGACGCGGTCGGCTGTCTCGGCCACGACGCCCATATTGTGGGTGATCATGATCAGCCCCATGCCGTATTTGGCCTGCAGGCCGACCAAAAGGTCGAGAATCTGCTTCTGGATGGTGACGTCGAGCGCGGTGGTCGGCTCATCGGCGATCAGCAGCTTCGGATTGCAGGCGATGGCGATGGCGATCATGACGCGCTGGCACTGGCCGCCCGACATCTGGTGCGGGAATGAGTTCAGCCGCTCTTCCGGATCGGCGATGCCGACCAGCTTCATCAGTTCGATGGCACGGGCGCGGCGCTGGGCGCGGTCCATGCCCAAATGGAAGCGCAGCACCTCCTCGATCTGGAAACCAGCGGTGAAGCACGGGTTGAGGCTGGCGATCGGCTCCTGGAAGATCATCGAGATGTCCTTGCCGACGATCTTGCGGCGCTCGGACGGGCTGAGCTCAAGCAGGTCGATGCCGTCGAAGGCCATGCGATCGGCCTTTACCGTCGCCGTGTTCGGCAACAGCCCCATCACCGCCAGCATCGCCACCGATTTGCCGGAGCCGGATTCGCCGACGATCGCCAGCACCTCGCGCGGCTCGATCGACAGGTCGATGCCTTGCACGGCCATGAACGGTCCGGCGGCGGTATCAAACGACACGGTGAGGTTCTTGATCTCGAGAAGAGGCATGGTCACGACCTCTTCAGCTTGGGGTCGAAGGCATCGCGCAGGCCATCGCCGATCAGGTTGATCGCAAGCACCGTGATCAGGATGGCAAGGCCGGGGAAGGTCACCACCCATGGCGCGCGCAGGATGAACTCGCGCGCCGTGGCCAGCATGGTGCCCCATTCCGGGGTTGGCGGCTGCGCGCCGACGCCAAGGAAGCCAAGAGCCGCGGCCTCGAGAATGGCGTTGGAGAAGGACAGCGTCGCCTGCACGATCAGCGGCGCCATGCAGTTCGGCAGGATCGTCTTCACCATCAGCCTGAGATGGCTGGCACCGGCCACCTTGGCGGAGATCACATATTCGCGATTCTTTTCGGCCATCACCGCCGCACGGGTGAGCCGCGCGAAATGCGGCTGCAGCACCAGCGCGATCGCCAGCATGGCGTTGAACAGGCCGGGTCCGAGGATCGCCACCAGAACCAGGGCAAGCAGCAGCGACGGGAAGGCCAGGATGACGTCCATGACGCGCATGATCAGCGTATCGACCCAGCCGCGGAAGTAGCCAGCGAGCACGCCGAGGACGATGCCGCTGGTCAGCGAGAAAACGACGACGACCAGTCCGATGAACAGCGAGAACCGCGCCCCGAAAATCAGCCGCGAAAGCATGTCGCGGCCGACGGCGTCGGTGCCGAGCAGGAACGTCGATCTGCCGCCCTCCTGCCAGGCCGGCGGCGCCAGCAGCGCATCGCGAAACTGTTCGTCAGGCGAATGCGGTGCGACCAGCGGCGCGAAGATCGCCACCAGCACCAGGGCAGTGAACACGACCAGGCCGATGACGGCTCCGGTGTTCATCGAGTAGTAATGCCAGAACTCGGTGAAGGCGCGTTGCCGGCCGCCGGTCGGAATGGAGGCGGCGGTGGCTTCTGCCGTGGTTTGGTCGGTCATCTCACTGCACCCGGATACGTGGGTTGATGACGGCGTAGAGCACGTCGACGATCAGGTTCACCGCCATGACGATCAGCGCGATGATCAGCAAGCCGCTCTGGACGACAACATAGTCGCGCTTGGCGATCGCGTCGATCATCCACTTGCCGATACCGGGCCAGGAAAAGATCGTTTCGGTCAGGATGGCGCCCGCCATCAGCGTGCCGACCTGCAGGCCGATGGTGGTGACGACGGGGATCAGCGCATTGCGAAAAGCGTGGAGCCCGATGACGCGACGCGGCGCCAGGCCCTTGGCGCGGGCGGTGCGGACGTAGTCTTCGCCCAGCACCTCCAGCATCGCCGACCGCGTCTGGCGCGCTATGACGGCGAGCGGGATTGTCGCCAGCACGATCGCCGGCAGGACAAGATGACTGGCGGCGGACCTGAAAGCGCCGCTCTTGCCGGAGATCAGGCTGTCGATCAGCATGAACCCCGTCGTCGGCTTGAAGAAATATTGAAGGCCGATACGGCCGGAAACCGGCGTCCAGCCGAGATAGCCGGAGAAGAAGATGATGAGCAGCAGTCCCCACCAGAAGATCGGCATCGAATAGCCGGTCAGCGCCACGCCCATCGTCGCCTGGTCGAACCAGGATCCGCGCTTGACCGCGGCGAAGATGCCGGCGGGAATGCCGATGAGCACGGCGATGATCAGCGCGATCGTCGCCAGTTCCAGCGTCGCCGGAAACAGCGCCTGGAATTCACCGAGCACCGGCCGCTTGGTGGCGAGCGATATGCCGAAGTCGCCGGTCAGGACCCTGCCGATATACTCCAGATACTGGACGACATAGGGCCGGTTGTAGCCAAACCGCTCGACAAGCTCGGCGTAGCGTTCCGGGCTGACGCCGCGCTCGCCGGCCAGGGCCGTGATCGGGTCGCCCGGCAGAAGCCGGACGAAAGCGAACGCCGCCAGCGATATGCCGAACACGGTCGGGATGATCAAGGCGAGCTTGTGGAGGAGATAGCGGAGCATCTTGCTTCATAGAACGGCGGCGCTTTAAGTCCAGCGTCGCCGTTCTATTTCTCAGCAGTTATTCGGCGACGTCGACGCCGTCAAACCGATGAATGCCGAGCGGATCCATGACGAAGCCCGTAACTTTCTTGTTCATCGGCATGAAGACCTTGGAATGGGCGATGGTCAGCCACGGCGCCTCACGCTTGAACACGACCTGAGCCTCCTCGTAGATCTTGGTGCGCTCGGCGACGTCCGTGGTCGCCTTGCCCTTCTGCAGCAGGGCTTCGAACTCCTGGTTGCACCAGATCGCATAGTTGGATTGGCCGATGGCATCGCAGCCGAGCAGGAACAGGAAGTTGTCCGGGTCGCCATTGTCGCCGGTCCAGCCGAGCTGGAAGGCGCCGTCACGGTCCTTCTGCTTGCCGCGTTCGCGATACTCGGTCCATTCGTAGCTGACGATCTCGGCCTTCACGCCGATCTTGGCGTAGTCGGCCTGGATCAGTTCCGCGACCCGTTGGGCGTTCGGATTGTACGGGCGGCTGACCGGCATTGCCCAGATCTTCATCGACAGATCCGTGACGCCGGCATCCGTCAGCATCTTCTTGGCCGCGTCGGGATCGTACGGATCGTCCTTGACCTCCTTGTTATAGGACCACATCGTCGGCGGGATCGGGTTTATCGCCGCCTGGCCAGCACCCTGATAGACCGCATCGAGAATGGCCTGCTTGTTGACGGCCATGTTGAGGGCCTTGCGGACCTCGACCTTGTCGAAGGGCGCCTGCGTCGTGTTGTAGGCCATGTAGCCGATGTTCAGGCCTTCCTGCTCGTCGACCTTGAGGTTCGGGTCGGCTTTCAGGCCGGCAATGTCGGCCGGCGCCGGGTACGACATGATATCGCACTCGCCCGCCTTCAGCTTCTGCGCGCGCACGGCCGGATCGGTGGTGATGGCAAAGATCAGATCGTCGATCTTCTGGCGGCCGCCATAGTAGCCGTCCCATGCCGCATAGCGGATGACCGCGTCGACCTGGTAGTCGACGAACTGGAACGGACCGGTGCCGATCGGCTTCTGGGTGAATTGCTGCCTGGTGCCAGCCTTGTCGAGCTGGTCGGCATATTCCTTGGAGACGATCGAAGCGAAATCCATGCCGAGATCCGGCAGAAAAGCGACCTCAGGCTTGTTCAGCACGAACTTCACCGTCAGGTCGTCGACCTTGACGATTTCCTTGAGAAGATCCGGGAAGCCCATGCCGGCAAAATATTCCCAGCCGGTGCCTGCCAGATAGTCGAACCACGGGTTTTCCTTCTTCCACTGGCGCTCGAAGGAGAAGATCACGTCGTCGGCGTTGAGATCGCGCGTCGGCGTGAAGTAGTCGGTGGTCTGGAACTTCACGCCCGGCCGAAGCTTGAACGTGTATTCGAGACCGTCGTCGGAAACCGTCCAGCTCTCGGCGAGGCCAGGCGTGATGGTGGTCTTGCCGTGTTCGAACTCGACCAGGCGCGAATAGATGGTGCGCGACGACGCGTCGAAATCGTTGCCACCGCTCCACGGCGACGGGTCGAAGCCGGCCGGCGACGCCTCCGAGCAGTAGACCAGCTGTTTCGCATTGGCCATGCCGCCGAGGACGCTTGCGGCCAGCAACGCGGCCGCAAAAGTCAGTTTCTTTTTCATGGAGGACTCCCTGATGTTCTTCCAAGCCCCTCTATCAGGCTCGTGAAGCGCGCATATAAGCACCGTTTTTCCGGCTTTGGAACACCCCGTTTGCCTACCCCATGGGAAGCAGAATTTATTTCTGCGCACTCGCCAAAAAGGAGAAAAAAATGTCAGTTACCGCCTATCACGGTAATGTTAACGACTGCATTTTTTTATTGATCTTCAACCCGGCGTTGGTGAGGAACTGCGACCTTCGGCTGGTCGTTGCCGCGGACGATTTCTTCCCACCTTGCCGCAGGCACAGACTTGCACGGCTGCCGATAGTCGCAATACATAGATGACAGGCTGGATTTCCTGGATGCCGGCAGCAGTGGAGGACGTCTCTGTCATTCGGAGGCGACGCGGCGAGCAGGCAGAGACAATAAGAACAATCGAGGGAGGGACGAGTGGCAAAAACACCAAGGACGACGGCACCAGCGACAGCCAAGGCCAAAACTGCTGCGAAACCGGCCAGCCCCGACAAGCTAAAAGCGCCGACGGCCAAAGCCAAGCCGAAGGCGGCCGCGGTGCCCGCCAAGGGTGGCGCAAAGCCCGCCGCCGCCAAACCAGCGGCGAAGGCAGCACCGACAGCGGCTGCATCGACGTCAAACCCAGGTCCGGCCACAAGGCTGCCGAATGTGGTTGCCGCCGGATTGCCGGAAAAACCCTGGCTCAAAAGCTATCCGAAAGTCGTTCCGGCCGAGATCGGCGCTCTGCCCTTCGGCTCCATCGGCGATCTGCTCGCCGACGTCTGCAAGCAGTACGCCAGCCGGCCTGCCTTTACCTGCATGGGCAAGACCATCACCTATGCGGAAGTCGAGCGGCAATCGGCCGCCTTCGGCGCCTATCTGCAATCGACGGGACTGCCGAAAGGCGCACGCGTGGCGCTGATGATGCCGAACGTGCTGCAATATCCGGTTGCGATGATGGCAGTGCTGCGCGCTGGCTATGTCATGGTCAACGTCAACCCGCTCTACACGCCGCGCGAGCTGGAACATCAGCTCAAGGATTCCGGCGCGCAAGCCATTGTCATTCTCGAGAATTTCGCCAGCACCTTGCAGGCGGTGATCGCCAAAACGGCGGTCAAGCATGTCGTGGTCGCGGCGATGGGCGACATGCTTGGCGGCCTGAAGGGGACGATCGTCAATCTCGTCGTGCGCCGCGTGAAGAAGATGGTGCCGGCCTGGTCGCTGCCGGGCCATGTCAAGTTCAACGCAGCGTTGAAGGCAGCCGCCGGCATGAATTTCAAGCCGGCGAAGGTCGCTGCCGACGACGTCGCCTTCCTGCAATATACCGGCGGCACCACCGGCATCTCGAAGGGCGCGGTGCTGCTGCACAGCAACGTGCTGGCCAACGTCGCGCAGAACGCGCTGTGGATCGAGGACGCCTTCACGGTCAAGCCCAAGCCGGCGCATCTCAACTTCATCTGCGCGCTGCCGCTCTATCATATCTTCGCGCTGACGGTGAACGCGCTGATGGGCATGCAACTGGGTGGCCAGAACATACTCATTCCCAATCCGCGCGACATTCCCGGCTTCGTCAAGCAACTCGGCAAATACCCGATCCACATCTTTCCAGGCCTCAACACGCTGTTCAACGCGCTGCTCAACAATGAGGATTTCCGCAAGCTCGACTTCAGGCCGCTGATCCTGACGCTGGGTGGCGGCATGGCGGTGCAGAAGGGTGTCGCCGAACGCTGGAAGGCGTTGACCGGCTGCCCGGTCACCGAGGGCTACGGGCTTTCGGAAACCTCGCCGGTGGCCACCGCCAACACATTCAGCGACGGCAACTTCACCGGCACGATCGGCCTGCCGCTGCCCTCGACCGAGATCGCCATCCGCGACGAAGACGGCAATGATTTGCCGCCCGGCGAAGTCGGCGAGATCTGCATCCGCGGACCACAGGTGATGGCCGGTTACTGGAACCGGCCGGACGAGACCGCCAAGGTGATGACCAAGGACGGTTTCTTCAAGTCGGGCGACATGGGCTTCATGGACGAGCGCGGCTTCACCAAGATCGTCGACCGCAAGAAAGACATGATCCTTGTGTCCGGCTTCAACGTCTATCCGAACGAACTCGAGGAAGTGGTGGCGCTGCATCCGGGCGTGCTCGAAGTGGCCGCGATCGGCGTGCCGGACGAGCATTCAGGCGAAGTGCCGAAGCTGTTCGTCGTCAAGAAGGACCCGTCGCTGACCGCAGAGGTGCTGACTGTCTATTGCCGCGAGAACCTGACCGGTTACAAGCGGCCAAAATACATCGAGTTTCGGACCGAACTGCCGAAGACGCCGGTCGGCAAGATCCTGCGGCGGGCGTTGCGGGAATAGGAAGAATTTGGGCGGGAATAGGGACAATTTTGGCCGATAGCCTTACTGTCGATGACGCGGCGGATACGCTTTCCCGTCCCGATCCGCTAACGTTCATCAAGGCGAACATGCGTATCGCCCCTGTTGCCGCGCTTCCCGAAATCCGGCTTTATGCAGCCCATCCAGCGAGCGGACTGTGGCGGCTGACGCGTCCACAAGGACGAGCAGCCGAGCCGGAAGAAGAAGCAAACGAAGCCGACGAGGATGGCCCCGAGCCGCAGCCTCCTTACTGGGCCTATGCCTGGGCCGGCGGCGCGGTGCTTGCCCGCTACATCCTCGATCGGCCGGAGACCGTGGCTGGGCTTCGCGTGCTCGATCTCGGCGCCGGGTCTGGCCTCGTCGGTATCGCCGCGGCAAGGGCCGGCGCCAGCCAAGTGATTGCATCCGAGATCGACCGCAATGGCGTCGCCGCGCTCGGTCTCAATGCGGCGGCGAACGGCGTCGAAATCACGGTCGTCGGCGAGGACATCACCGCTGGTCCGCCGCCGCCAGTGGACGTCGTGGCAGCCGGCGACTTGTTTTACCGGCAAGATCTCGCCGACCGGGTCATCCCCTTCCTCGACCGCTGCCTGGCCGCCGGCATCAATGTGCTGATCGGCGACCCGGGCCGCGCCTACTTGCCCCGCTCGCGGCTTCACCTTCTGGCCGAATACCAGGTGCCGGATGTCGGCCAAGGCACGGCGACGAAGCCGAGCGGCGTCTTCTCGTTCGAGCCGGAGCAACCCGGAGGCGAGTTCAGATCGTCTCCTTGACCTTTGCCGAAAGAAAGTCGGGCAGATCGGCAACCGAATCCAGAATGACGTCGGCGATCTGCGACAGCGATTCCCGCGTGCCGGTGCCGGAAAGCACGCCGATCGCCAGACCGCAGCCGCCGGCCCGCGCCATCTCCAGATCGTGGCGATTGTCGCCGACCACGGCGATCGCGGCAGGCCTCAGGCCGGTCAGGTCCGAGAAGGCGAGGATCGTGTCGGGCGCCGGTTTCGGATTGGCCACCGCGTCGTAACCATAGGCGGCGTCGAACAGCTGCGCGACGCCCAGCGTGAGCAATGTCTTCTCAGCGCCAGTGGTCGAATCGTTGGTGGCGACGCCGAGCCGGTAGGATTTCCTGTGAAGAACGCCAAGCGTCTCGACGATGCCCGGCAGCGCCACCGCCATCGACGAGCCCTGCACCGACGTGATCTCGTTGAAGCGGGCGACGGCAAGCATCTGGTCTTCATCCGACAGTCGCGGAAACCAAAGCTCGACGACATCCATGTTGGTGCCGGAGGCAAAGATGGAATCGGGCTTGAAGCGTTTGGTGGCGAAATCGTAGCCCGCCGCGGCAAGCAGCCTGTCGGCCTTCCAGCGGTCGCCCTCCGCCGCATCCATCGCCATGAAATCGGCAACGCCGAGCCACGTCGCGTTGAAGTCGACAAGGGTGCCGTCCTTGTCGAACAATATTCCCTTGATCTCGGCCAAGCCGCTTACTCCGATCCGCGCAATCGATGGATGTGTCCCACCAGTCCGGCAGTCGAAGCGTCCCGCTTTGCGGCATTCTCCTTGCCTTCCACGACAGGCAGCAGCCCGGTCGCCAGTTCCTTGCCCAACTCGACGCCCCACTGGTCGAAGGAATTGATGTTGAAGAGCGTGCCCTCGACGAAGACGCGGTGCTCATAGAGCGCGATCAGCCGTCCGAACGTATGCGGATCGAGTTGTCTGTAGAGGATCGTCACCGAGGGCCGGTTGCCGGAGAAGACGCGATGCGGGGCGATCCTGTCGACCTCGGTGGGCGCCATGCCCTTTGCCAGCATCTGCGCACGCGCTTCCTCCAGCGTGCGACCCTTCATGAACGCCTCCGACTGCGCCAGGCAGTTGGCGAGCAACAGGTCGTGGTGATGATTGAGATCCGGCTCATGGCCGATGGCTGCGGCGAGGAATTCGACCGGAATGAAATCGGTGCCCTGGTGCAGCAGCTGGAAGAAGGCGTGCTGGCCATTGGTGCCGGGCTCGCCCCAGACCAGCGGGCCGGTCGGCGTCTGGACAGCGCCGCCGTCGAGGGTGACGCTCTTGCCGTTCGATTCCATATCGAGCTGCTGCAGATAGGCCGGCAGCCTGGACAGGCGCTGGTCGTAGGGAATGACGGCGCGGGCGGGGTATTGGCAGATCACCCGATGCCACCAGCCGATCAGCCCCATCAGCGCCGGCAGGTTGCTGGCCAGCGGCGCCGTCTGGAAATGTTCGTCCATCGCATGCGCGCCATCGAGAAAGGCGCGAAAATTCTTCGGGCCGACGGCGATCATCACCGGCAGGCCGATCGCGCCCCACACCGAATAGCGTCCGCCGACCCAGTCCCAGAAGCCGAAGACGCGGTCGGACGCAATGCCGAACTTGGCCACCAGGTCGAGCGCCGTCGAGACGGCGGCGAAATGCTTGCCGACCGCTTCCTTGCCGAGCGCCTTCTGCACCCATTCGCGCGCCGTCTCGGCATTGGTCATCGTCTCGATGGTGGTGAAGGTCTTGGAAGCAACGATGAACAGCGTGGTTTCGGCGGAGAGGCCCTTCAGCGTGTCGTGGATATGGGCGCCATCGATGTTCGACACGTAATGCGTGCGCGGCCCGTCGTGATAGGGCGCCAGCGCCAGCGTCGCCATGGCCGGGCCAAGGTCGGACCCGCCGATGCCGATGTTGACGATGTCGGTGATCTTCTTGCCGGTGGCGCCGGCCGCCTTGCCGGAGCGCACGGCATCGGCGAAGCCGCCCATCGCATCGAGCACGGCGACAACCTGCGCCTTGACGTCCTGGCCGTCGAGCACGATGCCCTTGCCGTTCAGGTTGCGCAGCGCGGTGTGCAGCACGGCGCGGCCTTCGGTGACGTTGATCTTCTTGCCCGAGAACATCGCAGCGCGCCGGCCTTCGAGATCGGCGGCTGCCGCCAGCTTCTCGAGCAGATCCATCGTCTGCGCATCGACCGCGCATTTCGACCAGTCGAGCAGCAGGTCCCCGTCGGTGGCGGAGAATTTTTCGAAGCGCTGCGGATCGGCGGCGAAAGCCTCGCGCATGCTGCCCGATTTGGCCGCACGGTGATCGCGCAGGGCGTCGAGCTGTTTTTGAAAGGACGATTGATCCACTGCCTTACTCCGAGCCTTGAAATGCCAACATAACAGACCGGGTGTTTCCGGCGCGTGTCGTCGCGCCGAACTATCTAGCCGAAATCGACTGGTTTCAATGCGCCGCGATGACGCGTTGCGTCAGGCAGCGATGACGCAACGCGGCACGCGGGGGATGGCGCGCTGCGTCAGGCAGCCGGATGACGCTTTGCGTCACCAGCGGGATTACGCGCTGCGTCACCAGCGGGATGACGCTTTGCGTCACCCTTGGGAAGGATCACTGGCGTAAATCCCAGTGATCAGAAAAATTGATTGGCGCAACAGCTTGTGCCACCGGTACATTCGACTGGTCCAGCCAGGTGAAAAAGGCTGGCCATCGAGGAACATCCCCATGCCACAGCGAAACGACACGGCCATATGGTCCGGCCTGTTCCGGATTTCGGCGGAATCCGGCCAGACCCTGCAGGCGCAGATCCGCCAAGCAATCGTCGCCGCCATCCTCGACCGGCAAATCGCCGCTTCGATGCCGCTTCCGTCCTGCCGGATCCTGGCCGAGAAACTCGGCGTGGCGCGCGGCACCGTCGTGCTGGCATTCCAGCAGCTCGTCGACCAGGGTTTCCTGGTGGCGCGCGAACGGCGCGGCCATTTCGTCAATCCGGACGTGCTGGCGACGCCGGCCAAACCGCACCAGAAGGCGCCAGACCAGGCCAATGAGATCGACTGGAAGGCGCGCCGGCAGATCGCGGCCAGTGACATGCCGCCGCCGGCCAAGCACGACAACTGGATCAAGTCGTCCTACCCCTTCGTCTATGGCCAGTTCGATCCGGCACTGTTCCCGACAGCCGAGTGGCGCGAGTGCAACCGCATGGCGCTGGCCGTGCTCGAGATCCGCAATTGGGCGTCCGACATGGTCGACCGCGACGATCCGCTTTTGATCGAGCAGATCCAGGCGCGGCTGTTGCCGCGGCGCGGCATCTTCGCCAATCCCGATGAGATCATCGTCACGCTCGGCGCGCAGAACGCGCTCTACATGCTGGCGACGCTGCTGATGACCAAGGGCTCCAAGGTGGCCATGGAAGACCCCGGCTATCCCGACGCACGCTCGATCTTCCGGCTGGCGGGTGCCGACGTCGCACCGGTCCCGGTCGACCATTCCGGCATTGTAACCGCTTCTATTCCCAACGTTTCCGGCTTCGTCTTCGTGACGCCCAGCCACCATTGCCCGACCATGGTGCCGCTGTCGGCGGAGCGCCGGCAGGATTTGCTGGCGCGCGCCAATCGCCACAACCAGATCATCATCGAGGACGGCTATGACAGCCAGCTTCTGGACGAGGCGCCGCAGCAGGCGCTGAAGAGCCTCGACCGTTCCGGCCGCGTCATCTATGTCGGCTCGATGTCGAAGACGCTGGCTCCGGGCCTTAGGCTCGGCTACATCGTCGCCTCGGCCGGGCTGATCTCCGAGCTTCGCGCGCTGCGCCGCTTCATGCTGCGTCATCCGCCGGCCAACAACCAGCGCGCGGTCGCGCTGTTCCTGTCGCTTGGCCATCACGAGGCGCTGGTGCGGCGGCTGTCGAGCGCCTTCGACGAACGGCGCAAGCGTCTGATCCATGCGATTTCCGCCTTCCTGCCGGAGTGGCGCTCGACCGATTCCGCCGGCGGCGCGTCGCTCTGGCTCGAAGGGCCGCGCGGCACCGATTCGCGCGGGCTGGCCGAGGCCGCCGCCTCGCGCAGCGTCATCATCGAGCCCGGCGACCGTTTCTTCGACCGCACCGAAAAGCCGTCGCGCTTCATGCGGCTCGGCATCTCCTCGATCGCGCTGCAGCACATCGAGCCCGGCATCCGCGAGCTGGCGACGGCGGCCGGGCGCAGGCCGGCCGCCGCCTGATGCCTCGTCGGGGCCATGACCGGCCACCGTTGTTTAGCCCCCTGGTATATGCGACGGGACCGTCTGGCTCATAGGCTGTGCCAATGCCGGCGGCATAGTTCGAGGCATAGCGCATGACCCCGGAAACCAATCTTCGGTTTCCGGAAAGGATCATGCGCAAGCAAGAAAGTGTTAGAGCGTCCTTTGCGCGTCCAAGTGGACGCGCGGCGCTCTAAGGGGGACGAAGCGGACGATGGTGGACCAACCACCTGGTGGACCAACCACCGCCGCCCGCTTCGCAGCTAAAGGTGGAGTGCCTCCCATGTCAGTGGCTGTTGAGAAGCCGGATACGCCCTCGGACCAGCGTTCGCGGCGTTCCGGCGGGCGCGAAGCGCGTCGCGCCATGCGGGCAGCACCCCTTGCCGACGATATCAAGCCGGTGCGCGCCGGCCTTGAAGGCGGAAGCTACGGACCGCTCAGCGAAAACGACCGCGAGCGCATTCACGAAGCGGTGCTGACGCTGCTTGAGACGGTCGGCTTCGCCAATGCCATCCCCTCCTGCATCGAGGCGCTGACCGAGGCCGGCGCCACGCTCGGCGAGGACGGCCGCATCCGTTTTCCGCGCGCGCTCGTCCTCGACACCATCAAGAAAGCGGCGCGCCATTTCACCCTGCATGGCCAGGATCCCAAGCACGACATGCTGATCCAGGGCAAGCGCGTGCATTACGGCACGGCGGGCGCCGCGGTGCATCTGGTCGACGTCGAGAAGCGCTGTTATCGCGAGTCGCTGCTGCAGGACATCTATGACGCCGCCCGCATCGTCGAAGGGCTCGACAACATCCATTTCTTCCAGCGGCCGATGGTGCCGCGCGACATCCCCGATCCGCTCGATATGGATTTCAACACGCTTTACGCCTGCGTGATGGGCACGTCGAAGCATGTCGGCACATCCTTCACGGTGCGCGAGAACGTCAAGCCGGCGCTCGACATGCTTTATGCGATTGCCGGCGGCGAAGAGAATTTTCGCGCCCGGCCTTTCGTCTCCAATTCGAACTGTTTTGTCGTGCCGCCGATGAAGTTTGCCGAGGATGCCTGCGGCGTGCTCGAGGCCTGCGTCGAAGGCGGCATTCCGATCCTGCTGCTGTCGGCCGGCCAGGCGGGCGCCACGGCGCCGGCGGCGATCGCCGGTGCGGTGGTGCAAGCGGTGGCCGAGGTGCTCGCCGGCCTCGTCTATGTCAACGCCATCAAGCCTGGCCATCCTGCGATCTTCGGCACCTGGCCGTTCGTCTCCGACCTCAGGACCGGCGCCATGTCCGGCGGCTCGGCCGAGCAAGCGGTGCTGACCGCTGCCTGCGCCCAGATGGCGCAATTCTACGACCTGCCGGGCGGTTCGGCCGCCGGCATGACGGACTCGAAACTGCCCGACATTCAGTCCGGTTACGAAAAGGGCATCACCGATGTGATGGCCGGCCTTGCCGGCCTCAACCTCGTCTACGAATCGGCCGGCATGCACGCCTCGCTGCTCGGCTTTTGCCTGGAAAGCCTGATCATCGACAACGACATGCTCGGCCATTGCCTGCGCTGCGTGCGCGGCATCGAGGTGACCGATGAGTCGCTGTCGATAGACACCATCGCCGACGTCTGCCTGAAGGGGCCGGGTCATTACCTCGGCAACGAGCAGACACTGCGGCTGATGCAGACGGAATATTTCTATCCGGCGGTCGGCGACCGCTTTTCGCCGAAGGAATGGAACGAGAAAGGCAGGCCTGACATCCTGCAGCGGGCGATCATCGAGAAGAAACGCATCCTCGCCGAGCGCTTCCCGCGCCACGTGCCGAAGCCGGTCGACGACAAGTTGCGGGCCCGCTTCGGCAATCTGATCCAACTGCCGCGCAGCGGCATGGGCGGCTGAAGACGGTTCCCGTCAAAACGGTCAGAGCCTAATCCATCCCGACAAAATCGGGATGGGGCGCTACCTCTTTATTTGACCATGATCTTTTCCGAAAACCGGGCTCCACTTTTCGGGATCATGGTCTAGTCTGTTTGACCATGATCTTTTCCGAAAACCGGGCTCCACTTTTCGGGATCATGGTCTAGTCGGCGCTCAACCCGTAGCGGTCGACGACCTCGCCACTGATCAGCTTGGCATGCAGCGTCATCAGTATGATTTGCGCATCGAAGCTGTCGCCGGCCTCGAGTGCCGCCTCGAGCCGGCGCTCCGCATCCAGCCTATGTCGAAGGCCGTTGGATTGCTCGAATGCTTCCGGCCCGGCAATACAATAGCCAAGCAGCTGCGCCACCGGCGGGTAGGCTTGTGGCGGCGGCTCGTCGGGCCAGTGGTCCTTCATCAGATTGACGATGGTGAGCTTTGCTCCCTCCGGCACAAGGGCGGGATGAAGGTCAACGTCGCGTAACGCGGCGTCGAGTTGCCTGAGGTCGCCTGAACGGCCGAACATTCCAAGGAAGCCTAGGGAGGAACGTCGTCTCGCCATGATTTTGCTATCCGAATGCCCGAAACCGCAGCGAAGCGCCGTCCGCAGGCAGCCGCTAAAGCGCGTCGCATTTGATCCGGCCGCATGCGACGCGCTTTAGGTTGTTGTTTTATGCATGTCGTTATCGCAAAATCGCTGGACACGCTCGGGTCAGGCCCGAGGGCATGCTTTTGCGCGACATGCATTAACCACTCGCTGCCAGCAACAGAACACCGGCGAGGGCCGATCCCGCAAGCGTCGGCAGCATGCCGATCTTCAGCTTCAGAATGGCGATCATGGCAGCACATGACAGCAGCGCCGCGCGCCAGTCGATCGACGAGAGCACCGGCACGTCGGTTCCAAGCCCGACGTTGCGCACCTCGCCGAAGATGACGTGCAAGCCGAACCACAGAGCGAGATTCATGATGACGCCGACGACGGCGGCGGTGATCGCGCCCAGCGCCGCCGACAGCGCCTTGTTGTCGCGCAGGGATTCGATATAGGGCGCGCCGAGGAATATCCAGAAGAAGCAAGGCGTGAACGTCGCCCACAGGGTGAGCATCGCCCCTAGCGATCCGGCAAGCAGCGGGCTCAACGATCCGGATTGGCGGAACGCGGCCAGAAAGCCGACGAACTGCAGGACGAGTATGAGTGGACCCGGCGTGGTTTCGGCAAGCCCGAGGCCATCGACCATCTCACCGGGTGCGAGCCAGCCGAAGGACTCGACCGCTGCCTGCGCGACATAGGCAAGGACTGCGTAGGCGCCGCCGAAGGTGACGACCGCCATGACGCTGAAGAAGCCGCCGATCTGCGTCCACACGCTGGCGGATCCGGTGAACGCCCAGATCAGCAGCACCGGCCCGAGCCAGATCGGCAGCCAGATCGCGACGGTGCGCGGCGCATGCCATCGCGTCGGCCTGACGTGGGCCAGCTCGCCGCGCTCGAACATCAGGTCGACCGCGCCCTTGATGTCGGGAACCGCGTCCTTGCCGTGCGCCGCGCCGGAAAAAAGCGCCGGCGCAACACGATTGCCAATCCAGCCCGCCAGGCCGGCAAGCAGGACGATGAGCGGAAACGGCATGTTCAATGCATAGATGGCGATGAAGGCGGCGAGCGCGATCGAAACCATGACCCGGTTCTTCAGGGCACGACGTCCGATCCGGATCATCGCCTCGATCACGATGGCGAGCACGGCCGCCTTTACCCCGAAAAACAGTGCCTCGACGAGCGGAGCGTCGCCATACAGCGCATAGAGGATGCTCAAGGTGAGCATCACAAGCGCGCCCGGCGCGACGAACAGGATGCCGGCGACCAGGCCGCCGATCGTCCGGTGCAGCAGCCAGCCGATATAGATGGCGAGTTGCTGGGCTTCAGGGCCGGGCAGCAGCATGCAGTAGTTCAACGCATGCAGGAAACGTTGCTCGCCGATCCAACGCCGTTCCTCGACCAATTCCCTGTGCATGAGCGCGATCTGGCCGGCCGGCCCGCCGAAGCTGAGCAGGCCGATTTTCGCCCAGAGTTTTACGCCTTCACGGAAGCTTGGCGCAGCCGGCGCTTCGACGATCTCGGCCGTTTTTCCCAAAGCCCCCGTTTTGTCAGAAGCCCCCGTTTTGTCAGAAGCCGGGGCGCTCATGATGGCTTGCTCGCGCTTGGCCAATTGTGCGTCTCCTCGGTGGCATCGCGGCACCATCGGAAAAACGCGTCGTAGAGCAGCATGCCTGCCTCCAGCTGTTCCAGATCGTCGCGAAACATCCGCGACAGGCCAAGCGAGGCGGCCAGGAATCCGGCTGCCTGGGGAACCAAATCGAGGCGTGCGGTATCGGCGGCGCGCACGATCATGGCCAGGCGGTCGAGCGCCTCGGATTCGAGCCCGAACTCTTCGATCATCGTGTCGAAGGTGCAGCGTTCGTCCCGGTGAGTCCAGAACACATTGTCGATGTCGAAAGGCACGGCCTGAAAGCGGTCCGCAACGGCCGACACTTCGGCCGCCTCGACAAAGAGGAAGACCGCGCCCGAATCGATGAAGCGCCTGATCAGCCAGGGGCAGGCGATGCGATCGACCTTCGGGCGGCTCCGCGTCACCCACACGGTGCGGCCCCTTTCGTCGCGGGGCGGTATCTTGCCGGCATTGATCAAAGGCCCCTTGGCATCGCGCCAGGCCTCGAACCCGCCTTCGAGGGATTCGGCGGCAATGCCTTCATGCCGCAGCCATGCGGCCACGCCTTGCGAGAGCTTTTGCCCTCTTTGGCAGACGACCGTCACTCGGCTGCCGGCGAATTCGGATGCCCAGGTCGAGACGGTTTTGAAATCACGCCGGTTTGAGGCCGGCAGCAGGCGCGGATCGGCGCTGTAATCCTCTTCGATGCGAACATCGATGATCGCGGGCGCGCCCGGCAGACCAATCAGACGGGACAGTTGCGATACGGTGATAGCGGTTGTCGACGGCATGGCGTCCACCTCCTTGAGAGAGAAGCTTGGACGCGAACGTTGGGCTGACGCCTCACGGGGTCGTCGCGATGCACCCCTTGCCATGATCGTGGATTTGTCGCGCCCGCTTGTCAAGCGCCATGCCTGGAGCAAAGGATGCTCTGGCTCCGGCGGGCGGCGGAGCCAGGACATGTTTGGGAGGAAACCCATGAAAAAGACCTATCACGGCAGCTGCCATTGCGGTGCAGTGCGTTTCGAAGCCGAAATCGACCTCGCTGAGGGCATCCGCAAATGCAATTGCAGCTTCTGCTGGAAACTCAGCTACCGGAAATCCTTCGCCGCCTATGAGGCCGTGCGGGTGACGGACGGCCGCGACCGGATGCGGGAGTACAAGGCGACGCCGTCGAACTGGCCGGAAGGCGACATCAACCACTATATGTGCCCGAACTGCGGCGCGAATTTTCTCTCGCGCGGCTATCTCGATTTCATGGGCGGGAATTTCTGGGCGGTGAACGTCGCCTGCCTCGACGACGTCACCGAAGAGGAACTCGCCGCAGCCCCAATCGTCTACGAGGACGGCAAGCACGACAGGCAGGACCAGACGCCTGAGATTGTTGGCTATTTATAGGCGCTTGGGTGCGGCTTGGCGCTCTTCCTTCTCCCCTTGTGGGAGAAGGTGGATCGGCGCGCAGCGACGAGCCGGATGAGGGGTGCTGGACGGAGTGCGTCGGTGCCAAGCTGGAGCACCCCTCATCCGTCGCCTTCGGCGACACCTCCCACAAGGGGAGAAGGCAAAAAAAGACGCGTTCAGTGATTGTCCCGCGGCACGCCTGCGGTGTGCGCCACATCCTGGTATTTCACCGCGGGCTTCAGCACCATTCCTTCGGAGAACTGGTCGACCATGCCGCGCTGGATCTCCTGCCATGGGGTCTGGTGCTTGGGGTAGCGATAGCCGCCACTGTTCTGCAGCTCGGCGCGCCGGCGCGTAATCTCGTCATCGGTGACGAGAATGTCGGCAGTGCCCTTGCGCAGGTCGATGCGGACGCGGTCGCCGGTCTTCAACAGCGCCAGCCCGCCGCCTATGGCGGCTTCGGGCGAGGCGTTGAGGATCGACGGCGAGCCCGACGTGCCTGACTGGCGGCCGTCGCCGATGCAGGCCAGCGCATGGATGCCCTTCTTGATGAGATGGGCCGGCGGCTGCATGTTGACGACTTCGGCGCCGCCGGGATAACCGATCGGGCCGGCGCCACGCATGAACAGGATGGTGTGCTCGTCGATGCCTTGCGCCGGGTCGTCGATGCGGGCGTGGTAGTCCTCTGGCCCGTCGAAGACCATGGCGTTGCCCTCGAAGGCCTCGGGGTCGTTCGGGTTCGACAGATAGCGCTCGCGGAATTCGGGCGAGATGCCGCTGGTCTTCATGATCGCCGAATCGAACAGATTACCCCTAAGATTGATGAAACCGGCATTGTCCTTCAGCGGCTCGGCGACGGTGCGGATAACATCGAGATTCTCGTTGACGGCCGCGCTGCAATTGGCGCCGATCGTCTTGCCGTTGACCGTCATGGCGTCGGGATGAGGCAACAGCCCGGCCTTCATCAGTTCGGCCACCACCGCCGGCACACCGCCGGCATGGTGATAGTCCTCGCCGAGATACTCGCCCGACGGCTGCAGGTTGACAATGAGCGGTATCTGGAGGCCGACCGTCTGCCAATCGTCATTGTCGAGCGGCACGCCGAGATGGCGGGCGATGGCGTTGAGGTGGATCGGCGCGTTGGTCGAGCCGCCGATGGCCGAGTTGACGACGATGGCGTTCTCGAAGGCCTGGCGGGTCATGACGTCTGAGGGTTTCAAGTCCTCATGCACCATGTCGACGATGCGCTTTCCCGTCTCATAGGCGATCTGGCCGCGCTCGCGGTAGGGCGCCGGAATGGCGGCCGAGCCCGGCAGCTGCATGCCGAGGGCCTCGGCCAGCGAGTTCATGGTGGTGGCGGTGCCCATGGTGTTGCAATAGCCGGTGGACGGCGCCGAAGAGGCGACGATGTCCATGAACTCGTCATAGCCGATCTCGCCGGCCGACAGGCGCTGGCGCGATTCCCAGACGATGGTGCCGGAGCCGGTGCGCTTGCCCTTGTGCCAGCCGTTGAGCATCGGGCCGACCGACAGCGCGATAGCCGGAATGTTGACGGTGGCGGCGGCCATCAGCAGGGCCGGCGTCGTCTTGTCGCAGCCGATGGTGAGCACGACGCCGTCGAGCGGATAGCCGTAGAGCACCTCGACCAGGCCGAGATAGGCGAGGTTGCGGTCGAGTGCGGCGGTCGGGCGTTTGCCCGTCTCCTGGATCGGGTGGCACGGGAACTCGAAAGGGATGCCGCCCATCGAGACGATGCCCTCACGCACGCGCTTGGCCAGTTCGAGATGATGGCGGTTGCAGGGCGACAGATCCGAGCCGGTCTGGGCGATGCCGATCAGCGGCTTGCCCGACATCAGTTCGGCACGCGTCAGCCCGTAATTCAGGTAGCGCTCGAGGTAAAGCGCCGTCATCCCCGGATTGTCCGGATTGTCGAACCACTCCTGCGAGCGAAATTTCTTTTTCTGCGTGGGGGCGCCGGCCATCATGGTCTCCGTATTTGTATGACAAATCGATATGACAACGCGCGAGAGCAGGCAAGAGGCACGCGCCATCCGATTCCGGACTTTGGTGCGATAGACATGTGTTTACCCCCACGCTAGACCGGATCGGGGTTTGTCAATTCGTATCCGGGAGATTTTGATGGCTTTGGTTATCGAAGGCGAGGAACGCATCGCCGCACCCTTGCAAAAGGTGTGGGAGGCGCTGAACGACCCGGACGTTCTGAGGCAGACCATTCCGGGCTGCCAGAGCCTCGAAAAGAAGTCGGACACCGAGATGGCGGCGACCGTGGTGGTCAAGATCGGCCCGATCAAGGCGACGTTCAAAGGCGAGGTGACGCTCAGGAATCTCAACCCGCCGCATTCCTACACCATCCAGGGCGAGGGCAAGGGCGGCATCGCCGGCTTCGCCAAAGGCGGCGCCGATGTGACGCTGACCGCCGATGGCCCGGAGGCGACGATTCTCAGATATGCGGCCAAGGCCGATGTCGGCGGCAAGATCGCCCAGCTCGGCAGCCGTCTGATCGAATCGACATCGAAGAAACTGGCCGGACAGTTTTTTTCGAGCTTTGGCGACAAGGTGGGCGGCTCCCCTCGCCCTTGAGGGGAGGGTGCCGCGCGAAGCGGGCGGGAGGGGTCGCCTCAACCGCCTCGACCTACAACTGGCGTTGACCAAGAAAGGTGGAGTGCGTCGCCACCGACCCCACCCGGCCCTGCGGGCCACCCTCCCCTCAAGGGGGAGGATCACTCAAACACGATGTTCGGCACGGCGGCTTCGGCCGCGCCGCGTTCTTCCTTGACCCTGCCCCAGACGTTCGCGGCGATGTCGCGGTAGATCTTGGCCTCGGCGCTGTCGGGCTTGGAGACCACCACCGGCGTGCCGGCATCCGAGCTTTCGCGGATGCCCATTTCGAGCGGCACTTCGCCGAGGAAGGAGACGCCGAGACGCTCGGCCTCGCGGCGCGCGCCGCCATGGCCGAAGATGTCGTAGCGCTTGCCGGTGTCGGGGGCGAGGAAATAGCTCATATTCTCGACGATGCCCAACACCGGCACGTCGACCTTCCTGAACATGTTGAGGCCTTTTCGCGCATCGATCAGGGCCAGATCCTGCGGCGTCGAGACGATGACGGCGCCGGCCAGCGGCACCTGCTGGGCCATGGTCAGCTGCGCGTCGCCGGTGCCGGGCGGCATGTCGACGACGAGCACGTCGAGCGGACCCCATTCGACCTCGCGCAACATTTGCGTCAATGCCGACATCACCATCGGCCCGCGCCAGATCATTGGCGTCTCCTCATCGACGAGGAAGCCCATCGACATCACCTTCAGGCCGTAATTCTCCATCGGCTTCAGGACCTTGCCGTCGACCGTCTGCGGCCGGCCATGGATGTTGAGCAGCCGCGGCATCGACGGGCCGTAGATGTCGGCGTCGAGCACGCCGACCCTCAGGCCGTTGGCGGCGAGGCCAAGCGCGATATTGACGGCAGTGGTCGACTTGCCGACGCCGCCCTTGCCGGAAGCGACAGCGATGATCGCCTCGATGCCGGGCACGCCGCGCTTGCCCTGACTGTGCGAGGCCGGAGCGTGCGGAGCCGGACGCGGCGCGGCAGCGGGTGCGGCCGGCGGTACGGGCCTGGTGGCAGGCCTTTGCGGAACCGGAGCCTCCATGCCGCCACCCTTCTTTTCCGCCGTCAGGGCGACCACGGCGCCGGCGACACCCGGGATCGCCTTGACGACACGCTCGGCGGCGGCACGCAGCGGCTCCATCTCCTGGGCCCGGGCAGCCGGCACGGTGATCGAAAAGAAAACCTTGGCATCGGCAATGAAAATCTCGGAGACCATGCCGAGGTCGACGATGTTGCCGGTGAAGTCCGGTCCGTTGACCGTCTTCAGGCGCTCGATGACGATTTCCTTGGTGACGTTTTCCTGGACGGCGGGCATCAGCTTTTCCTCTGCTTTTACGCCTGAGATAGTGCAGTTCCCGAACAGAACCAAGCGGCGGAACGACACGCACGGGCGTGGCTGCAAAGACTTGCGTCCGTTTGTCGGTCTTGCAGAGGACGAAACGTCTTTAGGGAAGAAGCACGCCGATCGCACAGGCTGCGTCGCCTGAAGACGAAGCAGCCCTATCTTTGCAGGCTTCGGACGTGCTCGCCCGCAAGCAAAGGAGACCAATCATGCTCGCAAACAGCAACGCAACGGCCAATCTCGCGGTGAAGGACCTGGCCAAGGCCAAGGCCTTCTATGAAGACGTTCTGGGGCTGACGGAGGTTCACAACGAGGGTGGCGAACTGATCGTCTACAAATGCGGCGACACCAGCATCAATGTCTATCGCTCGCAATTCGCCGGAACCAACAAGGCGACGGCGGTGACCTGGATGGTCGGCGACGAGATCGACACCATCGTCAAGGCGCTGAAATCGAAAGGCGTTGTCTTCGAGCACTACGAGATGCCGGGCCTGAAGCTGGAAGGCGACATCCATGTCGGCTACGGCATGAAGGTCGCATGGTTCAAGGATCCTGACGGCAACATTCTGAACTTGGTCGACAGCTAGGCCTGGACGGCGGCGAAGCTTCGGCCGCAATGAGGATTCGCCAAGCAAAAACAGCATGCATCTGGCGCAGCCTCACTCGGCCGGGTAGCGTCCGCTCATGATCGACAAGCTGGAATTCTTCATCGCGCTGGCCAGGGAGGAGCATTTCGGCCGGGCGGCGGAGGTGTGCGGCGTCACCCAGCCGACGCTTTCGGCCGGCATCAAGCAGCTGGAGGGCCAGCTCGGCGTGATGCTGGTTCTGCGCGGCTCGCGCTTCCAGGGGCTGACGCCGGAGGGAGAACAGGTGCTGGCGTGGGCGCGCCGCATCGTCGGCGATACCCGCACCATGCGCGAAGAGATGCGGGCGGCGCGTCACGGCCTTTCGGGGCGCATCCGCATCGCCGCCATTCCGACGGCGCTGGCCATGGTGGCGCGGCTGACGACACCCTTTCGGACAAAACATCCCGGCGTCACCTTCTCGGTGCTGTCGCGCACCTCGATCGAGGTGCTGTCGCTGCTCGGCAATTTCGACATCGACGCCGGCATCACCTATCTCGACAACGAGCCGCTGGGGCGGGTGACCAGCGTGCCGCTCTATGACGAGCGCTATCAGCTGATCACCGCGATCGGAAACCCCTATTCCGACCGCGACAAAGTGACATGGGCGGAGCTCAGCCAGCTGCCGCTCTGCCTGTTGACGCCGGACATGCAGAACCGCCGCATCATCGACCAGCATTTGGCCGAAGCCGGCACGCAGGTGCGGCCGACACTCGAATCCAATTCGATGATCGTGCTGTTCTCGCATATCCGTACCGGAAAATGGTCGTCGATCATGCCGCTCAACCTCTCGGAAACATTCGGCTTTTCCGAGCCGATCCGGGCCATTCCGATCGTCGAGCCGGACGCCAGCCACACTGTCGGGCTGGTGGCGACGCTGCGCGAGCCGCACACCCCGCTGGTCTCGGCGCTGCTGGACGAGGCAATGGCGCTGGCAGACGATTTCCGCGCCCGCCACTGAGCTAGAGATTGCAGGCTGGACGGCAGCGATAGAAGATTTCTATCGAGCAACGGATCAGCTTTATTGATTTAGCGGGTTTCCTCCGATTTCCTAGGCACTTAGCGGATTACTACGACCAGGGAGGGCGCTGCATGATCATGCAGCCTGCAAGTACCGAGATCGCGTCGCGCACGGCGGCGATCGTCCAGGAGCTGAAGGGCCTCGAAGGCCCGCTGTTGCCGATCCTCCACGGCATCCAGGAAGAGTTTGGCCATGTGCCGCATGACGCGCTGCCGGTCATCGCCGAAGCGCTGAACATCTCCAAGGCGGAGGTGCACGGCGTCGTCACCTTCTACCACGATTACCGCAGCCGGCCGGCCGGCCGGCATGTGCTGAAGCTCTGCCAAGCCGAAGCCTGCCAATCGATGGGCTCGGACGCGATTGCCGCCAAGCTCAAGCAATTGCTGGGCATCGGCTTCCACGAGACGGCCCGCGACGGTTCGGTGACGCTAGAGCCGGTCTATTGCCTCGGCCTTTGCGCCTGCGCGCCATCGGCGATGCTGGACGGCGAGGTGATCGGCCGGCTCGATGACGAAAAACTCGACGAGATCGTAGCCGAGGTGCGCTCATGATCCCGCGCATCTATATTCCCGGCGATTCCGGCGCGCTGGCGCTCGGTGCGGAAAAGGTCGCCAAGGCGATTGAGAAGGAATTGGCCGATCGCGGCATCGAGGCCAAGATCGTGCGCAACGGTTCGCGCGGCGCCTATTTCCTCGAGCCGATGGTCGAGGTGGCGACAGAAAATGGCCGTGTCGCCTATGGGCCGGTGAAGCCATCCGATGTCAAAAGCCTGTTCGACAGCGGCTTCCTCACCGGCGGTCACCACAAGCGCTGGCTGGGCGCGCCCGACAAGATCCCGTTCCTGGCCAGGCAGACGCGCCTGACCTTCGCGCGCTGCGGCGTCATCAATCCGCTGTCGCTTGATCACTACAAGGCGCATGGCGGACTGAAGGGCCTGCAGACCGCCGTGGCGATGGCTCCGGCCGACATCGTCAAGCAGGTCACCGAGTCGGGCCTGCGCGGTCGCGGCGGCGCCGGCTTCCCGACCGGCATTAAATGGAAGACGGTGCTCGATACGATCGCCGACAAAAAGTACATCGTCTGCAATGCCGACGAGGGCGACAGCGCCACCTTCGCCGACCGCATGATCATGGAGGGCGATCCCTTCGTGCTGATCGAGGGAATGGCAATCGCCGGTGTCGCCACCGGGGCAACCAAGGGCTTTGTCTATATCCGCTCGGAGTATCCGCATGCGGTGGCGATGATGCAAAAGGCGGTCGAGGCCGCCCGCAAGGCCGGCCTGCTCGGCCTCAACGTGCTGGGCTCGCCCCACGCCTTCGACATGGAAATCCGCGTCGGCGCCGGCGCCTATGTCTGCGGCGAGGAAACCTCGCTGCTCAACAGCCTCGAAGGCAAGCGCGGCGTCGTTCGCGCCAAGCCGCCACTGCCGGCCATCCAGGGCCTGTTCGGCAAGCCGACGGTGATCAACAACGTCATCTCGCTGGCCTCGGTGCCTGTCATCATGGACAAGGGTGCTGCCTTCTACAAGGATTTCGGCATGGGCCGCTCGCGCGGCACCATTCCGATCCAGATCGCCGGCAATGTCAGATATGGCGGCCTGTTCGAGGCGGCGTTCGGCATGACGCTTGGCGAGATCGTCGACGACATCGGCGGCGGCACGGCGACTGGACGGCCGGTCAAAGCGGTGCAGGTCGGCGGCCCTCTGGGTGCCTACTTCCCACGCTCCCTGTTCGACACGCCGTTCGACTACGAAGCCTTCGCCGCCAAGGACGGGCTGATCGGCCACGCCGGCATCACCGTCTTCGACGACACCGCCGACATGCTGAAGCAGGCGCGCTTCGCCATGGAGTTCTGCGCCATCGAGAGCTGCGGCAAGTGCACGCCCTGCCGCATCGGCTCGACACGCGGCGTCGAGACGATCGACAAGATCGCCAGGGGTAGCGAGCCGGAAAAGCAGATCGAGCTGGTGACGGACCTCTGTAACACGATGAAGTTCGGTTCGCTCTGCGCGCTGGGTGGCTTCACGCCTTATCCGGTGATGAGCGCAATCAACCACTTCCGCGAAGATTTCAAGCCGGCGCCAGTCGCCGAAGCAGCAGAATAGGAACCTCGCGATGGGTCTCATTCAGGAAATCGACTACGGCACGCCGGCCTCGACGTCCGAGAAGCAGGTGACGCTGACCGTCGACGGCTTCACCGTCACCGTGCCGGAAGGCACATCCATCATGCGCGCCTCGATGGAGGCCGGCATTGCCATCCCGAAACTTTGCGCCACCGATATGGTCGACGCCTTCGGCTCCTGCCGGCTCTGCCTGGTCGAGATCGACGGCCGCAACGGCACGCCCTCCTCCTGCACGACGCCGGTGGCGCCGGGCATGGTCGTGCACACCCAGACCGGTCGGCTGAAGGACATCCGCCGCGGCGTGATGGAGCTCTACATCTCCGACCATCCGCTCGACTGCCTGACCTGTGCGGCCAATGGCGACTGCGAATTGCAGACGCAGGCCGGCGTCGTCGGCCTGCGCGACGTGCGCTACGGCTATGAGGGCGACAACCACGTCTTCAAGAAGAACGACGGCGCCGAAAACTTCAAATGGATGGCGAAGGACGAGTCCAACCCATACTTCACCTATGATCCATCGAAATGCATCGTCTGCTCGCGCTGTGTGCGCGCCTGCGAGGAGGTGCAAGGCACATTCGCGCTGACCATCGAGGGCCGCGGCTTCGAAAGCCGTGTGTCGCCCGGCATGCACCAGCTTTTCATCGACAGCGAGTGCGTGTCCTGCGGCGCCTGTGTGCAGGCCTGCCCGACGGCGACGCTTTCCGAGAAATCGGTGATCAAGATCGGCCAGCCCGAGCATTCGGTCGTCACCACCTGCGCCTATTGCGGCGTCGGCTGCTCGTTCAAGGCCGAAATGCGCGGCGACGAGCTCGTGCGCATGGTGCCCTACAAGGACGGCAAGGCGAACCGTGGCCATAGCTGCGTCAAGGGCCGTTTTGCCTACGGCTACTCGACCCACAAGGAGCGCATCCTCAATCCAATGATCCGCGAAAAGGTCACCGATCCATGGCGCGAGGTGTCGTGGGAGGAAGCGCTGACCCACACCGCCAACGAGTTCCGCCGCATCCAGTACCAGTATGGCCGCACCTCGATCGGCGGCATCACCTCGTCGCGCTGCACGAATGAGGAAACCTATCTGGTGCAGAAGCTGATCCGCCAGGGTTTCCGCAACAACAATGTCGATACCTGCGCCCGCGTCTGCCATTCGCCGACCGGCTATGGCCTTGGCCAGACTTTCGGCACCTCGGCAGGCACCCAGGATTTCGACTCGATCGAGCAGACCGACGTGGTGATGATCATCGGCGCAAATCCGACCGACGCACATCCGGTGTTTGCGTCGCGCATGAAGAAGCGGTTGCGCAAGGGCGCCAAGCTGATCGTGCTCGACCCGCGCCGCACCGATATCGTGCGCTCGGCTCATATCGAGGCGCAGCATCATCTGCCGCTGAAGCCGGGCACCAATGTCGCCGTGGTCACCGCGCTTGCCCATGTCATCGTCACCGAAGGACTGTTCGACGAGGCCTTCATCCGCGAACGCTGCGACTGGGACGAGTTCCAGGATTGGGCGTCGTTCGTGGCGCTGCCGGAAAACAGCCCTGAGGTGGTCGGCCAGCTCGCCAATGTCGATCCTGAAGAGATCCGCAGCGCCGCACGGCTGTTTGCCACCGGCGGCAATGGCGCGATCTATTACGGCCTCGGCGTGACCGAGCACAGCCAGGGCTCGACCACCGTCATCGCCATCGCCAATCTTGCCATGGCGACCGGCAATATCGGTCGGCCGGGCGTCGGCGTGAACCCGCTGCGCGGCCAGAACAATGTCCAGGGCTCCTGCGACATGGGCTCGTTCCCGCATGAGCTGCCCGGCTATCGCCACGTCTCCGGCGACGCGGTGCGCGACATTTATGAGAGCCTGTGGGGGGTCAAGCTCGACGACGAGCCCGGCCTGCGCATCCCCAACATGCTGGACGCCGCCGTCGACGGCTCGTTCAAGGGCCTCTATGTGCAAGGCGAGGACATCCTGCAGTCCGATCCCGACACCAAGCATGTCGCCGCAGGCCTTGCGGCGATGGAATGTGTCGTCGTCCACGATCTTTTCCTCAACGAGACCGCCAACTACGCGCATGTCTTCCTGCCCGGCTCGACCTTCCTCGAAAAGGACGGCACCTTCACCAATGCCGAGCGCCGCATCAACCGCGTGCGCAAGGTGATGGCGCCGAAGAACGGGCTGGCCGACTGGGAAGTGACGCAGAAGCTCGCACAGGCGATGGGGCTTGCCTGGAATTACCAGCATCCGTCCGAAATCATGGATGAGATCGCCAGGACGACGCCGAGCTTCGCCAAGGTCTCCTACGACTATCTGGAAAAGATGGGCTCGGTGCAGTGGCCTTGCAACGAACAGGCGCCGGAAGGCACGCCGATCATGCATATCAGCGGCTTCGTGCGCGGCAAGGGCAAGTTCATCCGCACCGAATATGTGGCGACCGACGAGAGGACGGGACCGCGCTTCCCGCTGCTGCTGACCACCGGCCGCATCCTGTCGCAGTACAATGTCGGCGCGCAGACCAGGCGTACCCACAATGTCATGTGGCACAGCGAGGACCGTCTCGAGATCCACCCGCATGACGCCGAAAACCGCGGTCTGCGCGACGGCGACTGGGTCCGCCTGACCAGCCGCTCCGGCGAGACGACGCTGCGCGCGCTGATCACCGACAAGGTGTCGCCTGGCGTGGTCTATACGACGTTCCACCACCCCGACACCCAGGCCAACGTCATCACCACCGACTTCTCCGACTGGGCGACCAACTGCCCGGAATACAAGGTGACGGCGGTGCAGGTCGGCGCGTCCAACGGGCCGTCGGAATGGCAGCTCGACTATGACGAGCAGGCCCGCAACAGCCGTCGCATCGCGACCTTGGAAGCAGCGGAGTAATCGTGCCGAGGCATTCGACCGAAAGCGCTTCAATCTTGACGGTTGGTCGACCCCCACTCCGTCGAGCTTAGCTCGACACCACTCCCCCGATCGACGGGGGAGAGGAAAGCGCGCGAACTCCAGGCTCCCTTCCTCTCCCTCCGGAGGGGGGAGAGGTGGCGCTGCGAAGCAGCGACGGAGTGGGGGATGGCCTAGGAGAGCAACTGTCAATTGAAGCAAGAAACCTTCGACGCTTCCTAAGTAAAATGGCCGGCAGGCCAGAGGGGGGTGCCGCGTGATGCCCAAACGTTGCGGTACCACCCAGATCTCCCGCCTCGCCCACCGCGCCGGCGGCAGTGCGGCCGCCAACCGGATGGTGCCGGAAGAGACGCCGGTGGCGTTCTCCTTCGCCGGCACCACTCACGCGGTGATGATGGCAAGTCCGGCCGATTTCGAGGATTTCGCGCTCGGCTTCTCGCTGACCGAAGGCATCATCGCCGACGGCCGGGAAATCGAGGCGATCGAGGTCGAGGATCACGGCGCCGGCATCGACATCCAGATCAGGCTGAAGGACCAGGCCAATACGCGCTTCGAGGCGCGGCGCCGACGCCTGGCGGGCCCGGTCGGCTGCGGGCTGTGCGGCATCGAGTCGATCGAGGAGGCGATGCGCTCGGTCGAGGCGGTTGGTTCGTCAAGACTTACACTTGACACCGACGACATCGTCCGTTCGGTCAGGCTTTTGTCGAAAGCGCAGCCGCTTCATGCCGAGACCGGTGCGGTCCATGCCGCCGGTTTTTATATCCCAGGCAAGGGCATCGTCATGGCGCGCGAGGATGTCGGCCGCCACAATGCTCTCGACAAGCTGGCCGGGGCGCTCGCCAAAGCCAGCATCGATGGCACCTTGGGTGCCGTCGTCGTGACGTCGCGCGTTTCGGTCGAGATGGTGCAGAAGACGGCGGCGATCGGCGCTGCGTTCATCATCGCTGTTTCGGCGCCGACGGCACTTGCCATCCGTACCGCCGGGGACGCCGGCATGACGCTGGTGGCTTTGGTGCGCGGCGATGATTTCGATATTTTCACCCACCCCGAGCGGGTGGCTTCCGGAGTTGCCCAGCATGTCGCATGACGAAGGCCACATCATGAGCACCAGCGAAAAGCTGGTCCGCATGGCCAACCAGATTGCCGCCTTTTTTCACTCCAAGCCGCGCGAGGAAGGCATTGCCGGCGTCGCCGAGCACATCAACAAATTCTGGGAACCGAGGATGCGGCGGCAATTGTTCGAGATGCTGGACAATGGTGGCGAAGGCTTCAACGAGCTTGTCGTGGCCGCCTCGGCAAGGATCAAGCGGCCGGCCGCACCGGAAGCAGCGGGCTTCGGCGCCGATGCCGGGGGCGTCGTTCCAGGCGGCAAGGGCCTTGGGGCCGGTGAGTCGAATATCGCCGCTTCGCAGAAGTAGGCCCGGTGCTGCCCCTCATCCGGCCCTTCGGGCCACCTTCTCCCCGTCAACGGGGAGAAGGAAAAGGCGCTACCCGTGCGCAACCATCACATGCCGCACGGCGGTATAATCTTCCAGCGCATAGAGCGACATGTCCTTGCCGTAGCCGGACTGCTTTAGTCCGCCATGCGGCATCTCATTGGTCAGCATGAAGTGGGTGTTGATCCAGGTGCAGCCATATTGCAGCCGCGCGGCCGTCGCCATGGCGCGCGAGACATCCTTGGTCCACACCGAGGACGCAAGGCCATAATCGCTGTCATTGGCCCAGTTCACCGCCTCGTCGACCTCGGCAAAACGGGTGACGGAGACAACCGGCCCGAACACTTCGCGGCGCACGATCTCGTCCTCCTGCAGCGCGCCGGCGACGACGGTCGGCTGATAGAAGAAGCCGGTGCCCTCGCCCGGCTTGCCGCCGGTGGTGATCTCGATGTGCTTAAGCTCCGAGGCGCGCTCAACGAAGCTCGAGACGCGGTCGCGCTGGCGGCGTGAGATCAACGGCCCGATCTCGTTTTCGGTGTCGTCGGGGCGGTTGTATTTGATGGTCGAGACGGCGGAGGAAAGATCGGCGACGAGCTTGTCGTAGATCTTCTTGCCGGCATAGATGCGGCAGGCGGCGGTGCAGTCCTGGCCGGCATTGTAATAGCCGAAGGCGCGCAGGCCATTGACCACCGCGCCGAGATCGGCGTCGTCGAAGATGATGACCGGAGCCTTGCCGCCTAGTTCGAGATGCGTGCGCTTGACCGATTTGGCGGCGGCCTGCAGCACCTTCTTGCCGGTGGCGACATCGCCGGTGATCGAGATCATATTGATTTTCGGGTGGTTGATCAGCGTGTTGCCGACGCTGTCGCCTCTGCCGAGCACGACGTTGACGACGCCCTCGGGCAGTATCTCGGCAAGGATTTTTGCCAGCTTCAGCGCTGTCAGCGGCGTCTGCTCGGACGGCTTGAAGACGACCGTGTTGCCGCCGGCAATCGCCGGCGCCAGCTTCCAGGCCATCATCATTAGTGGGTAGTTCCACGGCGCGATCGAGGCGACGACGCCGATGGCGTCGCGGCGGACCATCGAAGTGTGGCCGCGAATGTATTCACCGGCGACCTGGCCGGGCATCGAGCGGACAGCGCCGGCAAAGAAGCGGTAGCAGTCGACGATCGCCGGGATTTCGTCGTTGAGCACGGCATTGATCGGCTTGCCGCAATTGAGCGCCTCGAGGGCGGCGAAATCTTGTGCCGCGGCCTCGATGCGATCGGCGATCTTCAGGAGATAACCGGAGCGCTGCGCGGGCGTGGTGCGCGACCAGGTGACGAAGGCTTTTTCGGCCGCCAGCACCGCCGCCTCGATCTGCACCTGGCTGGCTTCAGGCAGGTTGAGGATAGTCGCCCCGGTCTTCGGATTGAGGATCGGCTCCTCGGTCTCGGTGCCCTTCTCGAATTTCGAGCCGATCAGCATCTTTGTGTCCATGGCAGTCTCTCCCTTATGGATTCTTGACGTCATTTGCCCGAACCGGCGATCTGGTCGCCGTCGCGGGTCAGGTAATAGGCGACGAGGATGGGCAGCAGCGTCACCAGCACGACGACCATGGCCACGACATTGGTGACCGGGCGCTGGCGCGGACGGATCAATTCCTCCAGCATCCAGATCGGCAGCGTCTGCTGCTGGCCGGCGGTGAAGGTGGTGACGATGACCTCGTCAAACGACAGCGCAAAGGCAAGCATGCCGCCGGCAAGCAGCGCGGTGGCGATGTTGGGCAGCACGACATGCCGAAACGTCTGGAAGCCGTCGGCGCCGAGGTCCATCGACGCCTCGATCATCGAGCCGGAGGTGCGGCGAAAGCGGGCGACGGCGTTGTTGTAGACGACGACGACACAGAAGGTGGCGTGGCCGAGCACGATCGTCCAGAACGAGAACGGAACCTCGGCCAGCGAAAAGGCCGAACGCAGCGCGATGCCGGTGATGATGCCGGGCAGCGCGATCGGCAGGATGACCAGCAGCGAGATGGTTTCGCGGCCAAAGAACCGTGTTCGCGAAACGGCGGCCGCGCAGAGCGTGCCGAGCACCAGGGCGACGAGTGTCGAGATAGCGGCGACACGGACCGACAGCGACAGCGCTTCCCACACGTCCGGGCGGTTCCAGGTGACGGCGAACCATTGCATGGTCAGCCCCGGCGGCGGCCAGGCGAAGCTCTTTTCCTCGGTCGTGAAGGCATAGACGAAGATCAGGAAGATCGGCAGATGCAGGAACAGCAGGCCGCAGGCGGCGGCGACCTTCAGGCCGAGAGGGGCGGTTGGTGAGCCATCAGAGCGCATTGAAGGCCCCCATGCGCTTGGCGCCCCAGAGGTAGAAGCCCATGATGACGATCGGCACCACGGTGAAGGCGGCGGCGAGCGGAATGTTGCCGGCGGTGCCCTGCTGCGAATAGACTGCCTGGCCGATGAACAGCCGCGAGGTGCCGATGATCTGCGGGATGATGTAGTCGCCCAGCGTCAGCGAGAAGGTGAAGATCGAGCCGGCGACGATGCCCGGCAGCGCCAGCGGGAACAGCACGTTGCGGAAGGTCTGGCCGGGCGAGGCGCCGAGATCGGACGAGGCCTCGACCAGATTGCCCGGCACGCGCTCAAGCGCCGCCTGCACCGGCAGGATCATGAACGGCAGCCAGACGTAGACGAAGACGATGAAGGTGCCGGTGGACGACACCGACAGCGAGTTGCCGCCGACGACCGGCAGCGACAGCCAGCCGTCGAGCAGCCATAGCAGATGCAGCTTGGCGAGCAGCCAGGTGAGAATGCCTTCCTTGGCGAGAATGAGCTTCCAGGCGTAGATCTTGACCAGATAGCTCGACCACAGCGGCAGCATCACGCCGAGATAGAACAGCGCCTTCCAGCGGCCGCGCGCATAGCGGGCCGCGTAAAAGGCGATGGGAAAGGCGATGATCGCCGAGGCGAACGTGACCAGGGCCGCCATCGTCACCGTGCGCAGGATGATGTCGAGATTGGCGGCCTGCAGCAGGTCGCCATAGGTCTTCAGCGTGAACTGCCGGTTGATGAGGCCGGAGAATTCGTCGATCGAGAAAAAACTCTGCAAGAGCAGCGCGAACAGCGAGCCGACATAGACGATGCCAAGCCACAGCACCGGCGGCAGCAGCATCAACAGCAGCAGCAGCTTCGGCTTGCGCCAGAACAGGTCGGACAGGGCGCCGCGCACGCCGCCCGCGCGAGGAAGGACGGCTGGGGCAGGTTTTGTGTGGGTCGCGGTCAGAGTCATGGTTTCTTCGACCCGCCGCATTCCACGGCACCCCCCTCTGTCCTGCCGGACATCTCCCCCTCTAGGGGGGAGATTGGCTGTCCCTTCCGGTTTCGCCTATCTTTAGTGTGGCAAAATTGGCGAGGCCGAGAAGCTGCCAATCTCCCCCCTTGAGGGGGAGATGTCCGGCAGGACAGAGGGGGGTGCACCGCGCAAACCTTCATCATCCCGGCTCATCCATCAAATGCAAATGCTCGCGGTTAAAAGTGAGCACGACCGCCTCGCCCTCTTTCGGCAAATTCGCCCCGGCCGGCACCATGGCATGCAATCTCAACCCGTCGGCATCGAGCGCCAGCCTGGTCGTGGCGCCGAGATAATTGGTCGAGACGAGGCGAGCGGCAACGCCGTCGCCCTTGGCTGCCTGGACGATGCGAATGGATTCAGGGCGCAGGCTGCCCCAGCGATGCTGGCCGGAATAGCGCTGAACGAAATCCGGCGGCAGCACATTGGACGAGCCGACGAAATCGGCGACGAAGCGCGTCCTCGGCCGCTGGTAGATGTCCTCCGGCGTGCCGATCTGCATGATCTTGCCGTCGTTGAAGACGGCGACGCGGTCGGCCATCGACAGCGCCTCGCCCTGGTCGTGGGTGACGAAGATGAAGGTGATGCCGAGCGCCTTCTGCAGCGACTTCAGCTCCTCCTGCATGTTCTCGCGGAGCTTGAGGTCGAGCGCGCCAAGCGGCTCGTCGAGCAGAAGCACCTTCGGCTGGTTGACCAGCGCGCGGGCGAGCGCGACGCGCTGGCGCTGTCCGCCGGAAAGCTGGCTCGGGCGGCGGGCGCCGTAGCCGGGAAGCCGGACCAGCGACAATGCTTCCTCGGCCGCCTTCTGCCGTTCGGGCTTGCCGACACCCTTGACCATCAGCCCGTAGGCGACGTTTTCGAGCACGTTCAGATGCGGGAACAGCGCATAGTCCTGAAACACGGTGTTGACGTTTCGGCGATAGGGCGGAACGCCTTCGGCGCGTTCGCCGAAGATGGAGATCGAGCCCGATGTCGGCTGCTCAAAGCCGGCGATCAAGCGCAGGCAGGTCGTCTTGCCGGAACCCGAAGGTCCAAGCATGGCGAAGAACTCGCCCGGCACGATGTCGAGATCGACCATGTCGACGGCGCGCACGGTGCCGAAATGGCGCGAGACTTTTTGGAAGGAAACGGCTGATGTCATGGAGCTGTCCTGATCTGCCAGGCTCGTCAATTCAGACGACAGCGCTGCCCCTCATCCGCCTGCCGGCCTTCTGCCCGTATAGAGACGGGAGAAGGGGCTAGCCGCAACGGTCGCGATCCCCTCTCCCCGTTGTTCACGGGGAGAGGGTAAGGGGCAGCGCCAACTTGCGAGCAATGCGAAACGAACTCACCGTCCGCCGATGACGCCGATATAGTCCGACACCCAGCGATAGTAAGGCACGCACTGGTCTTGGGTGGCGCATTTCGACACCGGCGTCTTCCAGAACTTGATCTTTTCGAAATTGTTGTAGCCGTTGGTCTTGCAGCCTTCGTCGCCGAGCAATTCGTTGCCCTTGCAGGCAGCCGGCACCACCGGCAGCGAACCGAACCAGGCGGAGACATCGCCCTGCACTTTCGGTGACAGCGAGTGCTCCATCCACATATAGGCGCAGTTGGGGTGGGCTGCGTCGGCTGCCAGCATGGTCGTGTCGGCCCAGCCGGTCACG
The DNA here is from genome assembly GCF_055811635.1 of Mesorhizobium sp. WSM4806. Lineage (NCBI taxonomy): Bacteria > Pseudomonadati > Pseudomonadota > Alphaproteobacteria > Hyphomicrobiales > Phyllobacteriaceae > Mesorhizobium > Mesorhizobium sp. WSM4806. The sequence continues at coordinate 59,574 of NZ_JBVVQZ010000022.1, forward strand.
CCCTCCTGGGGGATGGTCGAAGCGACCGGCTTCTTGGCAGCAACCAGCGTGTTGACCTGATAGGGCCATGAACCGGAGGCAACGACGCCTTCGTTCTGGAAATCGTCGACCTGGATGGCGGCGTCATGCCAGTAGCGTCCGACCAGCGTGCGCTGGACGCGCAGCAGATCGAGGGCGGCCTTGTACTGGTCCTCGGTCAGCTCGTAGGGATCCTTGATGCCGAGCTCCGGCTTGTGGAACATCAGATAGTTGGCGGCATCGGCGATGTGGATCGGCCCGTCATAGGCCTGGACGCGGCCCTTGTTCGGCTTGCCGTCGGGCAAGGTCATCTCCTCGAAGACGACGTTCCAGCTCTTCGGCGCTTCCTTGAACACCTCGGTGTTGTACATCAGCACGTTCGGCCCCCACTGGTAGGGGGCGCCGTAGTGGGTGCCGCCGACCGTGAACCACGGCGCATCCTTCAGCCGGTCGTCGACCGTGCTCCAGCTCGGGATCAGATCGGTGTTGATCGGCTGGACCCGCTTGCCGGCGACAAGGCGCAGCGAAGCGTCGCCCGAGGCGGTAACGAGGTCAAAACCGCCCTCGTTCATCAGCGCGACCATCTCGTCGGAGGTGTTGGCGGTCTTGATGTTGACCTTGCAGCCTGTGTTCTTCTCGAAAGACGTGACCCAATCATAGTTCTTGTCGGTTTCGCCGCGTTCGATGTAGCCGGGCCAGGCAACAATGTTGACCTGGCCTTCGCCCTTGCCAAGTTCCTTAACCTGAGCGATCGCCTGGCCGGAGAAGGCCAGCGCGACCGTCAATGCAGTGCATGACTTCAGGAATGAATTCATCGTCGATCTCCCATTTGAGGGCCGCACTCTCGCGGTGGCTTTGCTCCCTGATCATGAAGGTGCTGTGAAATTTCCGGTTTCGCAAATTCATTTATCAGAAAGGCGATATCGGTTTTTCCGATAGATCAGCGGCCGTTCTTGTCCGGCCGCTGACGAACCATGCGCTGCGACTGGGCAAGCCCGATGAAGTCGCGCGCGGCCTGCGGCAGGCCGGAGCCGCGCCGCCAGACCGTGCCGACCTGGACAACCGGCAACGAGCCCGAAATATCGCGCGATTCGATGCGGTCGCCTTCAAGCGACCATGGCCGGTAGACGAGGTCGGGCAGCAGCGCCACGCCGGCGCCGGTGGCGACGAGGCTGCGCACCGCTTCGACCGAGCGGGTGCGGAAGGCGACATGCGGCTTGGCGGCGATCGCCGCCAGCAATTTTCCGGTATTCTCTTCGATCTCATCGACGGTCAGCATGATCAGCGGTTCCGAGGCGATGTCGCTGATGCCGATGATGTCGGCGCTGGACAGCGGATGGCCAAGCGGCAGCCATAGCCGGTAGGGCGAGACTTCGAGAATTTCCGATTGCAGGGCGGTGCGGTCGCGCAGGTTCGAGGTGACCATGACGGCGATGTCGAGCTTGCCGCCGACCAGCAGATGTTCGAGGTAGTCGCCATTGTCCTCGATGGCCGAGATCTCGACGCCCGGATAGGCGCGGCGATAGCGGGCGAGAAGGTCGGACAGGACATAGCCGGCGACCAGCGAGGTGACGCCGAGTTGCAGCCGGCCGCCAGCCGCCGCTTGCTCGCCGGAGAAGGCGCGGCGCGCATCGGAAACATCGGCAAGGATCTTTGTCGCGTGGCGCAGGAACTGGTGGCCCTTGTGGGTGATGTTGAGGCCGCGCGGATGGCGCTCGAACAGTTCGACGCCGAGATCGCCTTCGAGCTCCTTGATCGCCTCGGTGACCGACGATTGCGAGATGGACAGGTTTTGGGCGGCGCCAGACACTGTGCCTTGCTCGGCGACGGCGATGAAGAACTGCAATTGGCGGATGGTGAAAGCCATCGCCGGACTAAACACCGGGACGGCAAGGAAGAAAAGCCGCCGATCCCAGGCTCACCGCATTACTGCTCTGGCCAGGTCAGATCCCGCTTTCGCTGCCGGCAATGCTGAGCCGTGCGCCAGCCTGGGCAAGCGCTGCGGCGATGGCGTGCGGCGGCGGCCGATCGGTGACGAGTTCGGAAAAACCGTCGAGGCCGCAGACCTGGACCAGGCCCTGGCGGCCGAACTTGGTGTGATCGGTGATGACGAGCGAGCGCTGGCCGCGCGACAGCACCATGCGGGCGAACTCCGCCTCGTCCAGATCATAGTCCATCACGCCGGTGACGGCATCGACCGCGCCAGTGGAGATCACAGCGTGGCTGACGGAAAAGCGGCTGACGAATTCAATGGCCGAGACGCCGAAGGCGGCGCCCGAATCGCTGCGCAGTTCGCCGCCGGCCATATAGACCTTGTTGCCGTTGACGGTGGCCAGCGTGCGGGCGATGTCGGAGGAGTTGGTGACCACCGTCAACCGCCGGTGACCGAGCAGTTCGCGGGCCAGGAAAGAGGTCGTGGTGCCGGTGTCGAGCATGATCGCTTCGCCGTCGCGGATGGTGGCGGCAACCATGCGGGCGATGGCGCGCTTGGCATCGGCATTCTCGCGCATACGCCGCTCGAACGGCGCCTCGCCGGCCATCGACGGCAGGCCGACGGCGCCATGCATCTTCAGGATCGAACCGTCACTGGTCAGCGGCTTGACGTCGCGGCGCACGGTCTCCAGCGAGACGCCCAGCCGGTCGGCCAGGCTGGCGATGGTGACGGTGCCTTCCTCATGGAGGAGACGCAGGATCTCGCCATGCCGCTTCGAGGGCATCGGTCTCACCCAATCGATTTGTTGCGCTACTGACCGCTTCTAAGGCAAATCGGCCACAGTTTACAAGAAATCCTTGTGATTTCGGGCAAAAAGCCACAAGTTGTCGTTGACAAGCCGGATCACATGGCGCGACACTGGCTTGTGACAGGCTTCGGAACTGCCACGGGAGAACGATGGCAGAGCCGCACCAAAATTCGCCTGCCCGAACGTCCGGGAAATCGTCTGACGTAAGGGAAAAGGACTTTTTTGAATCCGCGGGGGCGGATGCCGGAGTCAAAGAACCCGGCACTGGGGCTCGTCGGTGCGGTGCGGGATACCGATCCCGGGATCCCGCACCGACGAGGACTTCGCATTGCTCCCTCCTGCCGGCCGCCCTCTTTGCGTCGCCCGCGATGCCTTGAACCCCGCGCAACGAGGGATTCACCTGTGACCACCGAGGACCGCATCCGCGCCCTGCCCTGCTGGACCGGCAGCGTCGAGATCGCGCCGCTGCCGGGCGGCCTGAGCAACGCCAACTATCTGGTCAAGGACGCCGCCGGGCGGCATGTCGTGCGCTTTGGCCAGGACTTTCCATTCCATCATGTCTTTCGCGAGCGCGAGGTGATGACCGCGCGCGCGGCGCACGCCGCCGGCTTCGCGCCTGCGGTTCGCCATTCCGAGCCCGGCATCCTGGTAACGGAATTTCTCGGCGCCAAGACTTTTGTCGCCGAGGACGTCCGCGCCAATATCGACCGCGTCGCCGCCCTGATGCGCGGCTTCCATCGCGAGATGCCCAATCATGTCTCCGGCGCCGGCTTCATGTTCTGGGTATTCCATGTCATCCGCGACTATGCGCGCACGCTGGAGGAAGCCGACAGCCGCATGCGAAGCGAGTTGCCGCGGCTGCTGACGCTTGCAGACGAGCTCGAACGGGCGCAGAAATTGCTGCCGATCGTCTTTGGTCATAATGACCTTCTGCCGGCTAATATTCTCGATGACGGCCACCGGCTGTGGCTGATCGATTTCGAATATGCCGGCTTCAACACGGCGATGTTCGACCTCGCCGGCGTTGCCTCGAACGCCACCATGAACGACGAGGAGTCCTTCGCCTTCCTGACCGCCTATTTCATGAAGGAGCCGGACGAGGCGATCCGCCGCTCGCATGCGGCCATGCAATGCGCATCGCTGCTGCGCGAGGCAATGTGGAGCATGGTTTCCGAACTTTATCTCGACGCGCCCGGCATCGACTACGTTGCCTATACCGACGAAAACCTGACGCGGCTCGATGCCGCGCTGGAAAACTACAGAACAAAATACGGACAGATATCATGACATTGCCCGCCTACGCCGAGATCGTCGTCATCGGCGGCGGCATAATCGGCTGTTCGACGGCTTATCATCTGGCGCGTGACCACAAGGCCGATGTCGTGCTCCTGGAACAGGGCAAACTGACTTCGGGCTCGACATGGCATGCGGCGGGGCTGGTCGGTCAATTGCGGTCTTCGGCCTCTATCACCCGCGTGCTCAAATATTCGGTCGATCTCTACAAGGGACTGGAAGCCGAAACCGGGCTGGCCACCGGCTGGAAGATGACCGGATGCCTCAGGCTCGCCACCAATGCCGACCGCTGGATCGAGTACAAGAGGCTGGCGACGACGGCGAAGAGCTTCGGCATGGACATGCAGTTGCTGTCACCGGCCGAGGTCAAGGCGATGTGGCCGCTGCTGGCAACCGGCGATCTCGTCGGCGCCAACTGGCTGCCGACCGACGGCCAGGCAAACCCTTCCGACATCACGCAGTCGCTGGCCAAAGGCGCGCGCATGCATGGCGCTAGGCTGTTCGAGGATGTCCGCGTCACCGGCTTCGACATGCAGGATGGCCGCATCACAGCGGTAAAGACCAACAGGGGCGATATCGCCTGCGACAAGGTGGTGAACTGTGCCGGGCAATGGGCGCGGCAGGTGGGGGCGCTAGCCGGCATCAACGTGCCGCTGCAGCCGGTGAAGCACCAGTACATCGTCACCGAGAGAATAGACGGGTTGGCGAGCGATGCGCCGACGATCCGCGACCCCGACCGCCGCATTTATTTCAAGGAGGAGGTCGGTGGGCTGGTGATGGGCGGCTATGAGCCGAACCCGCAAGCCTGGACGACCGATCTTCCCGGCGGCGATGTCCCTGACGACTGGCAGTTCCGGCTGTTCGACGACGACTACGATCATTTCGAGCAGCATATGAACCAGGCGATCACGCGGGTTCCGGCGCTCGAAAGCGTCGGCGTCAAGCAGATGATCAACGGGCCGGAGAGCTTCACGCCGGACGGCAATTTCATTCTCGGCGTGGCACCCGAATGCGCCAACATGTTCGTCGGCGCCGGCTTCAACGCCTTCGGCATCGCGGCAGGCGGCGGCGCCGGCTGGGTGCTGGCGCAGTGGGTCGTCGACGGCGAGGCGCCACTCGACCTGTGGGTGGTCGATATCAGGCGCTTTTCCGACCTGCACCGCGACCGGCAATGGGTCCGCGACCGCACGCTGGAAGCCTATGGCAAGCACTATACGATCGGCTTCCCGCATGAAGAGTATGCCACGGGCCGGCCACGGATCGTGTCGCCACTCTATGAACGGCTGCAAAAGCACCGCGCCGTGTTCGGCTCCAAGCTCGGTTGGGAGCGGCCGAACTGGTTTGCGCCCGAAGGCGTCGAGCCGAAGGACATCTATTCGATGGGCCGGCAGAACTGGTTTTTGCCGGTCGGCGACGAGCATCGGCACGTGCGCGAGAACGTCGGCATCTTCGACCAGTCATCCTTCGCCAAATACGAAATGACCGGTGCGGATGCGCTGAAGGCGCTCGACTGGATCTGCGCCAACGACGCCGCCAAGCCGGTCGGCCGGCTGACCTACACGCAGCTTCTCAACACGCGCGGCGGCATCGAGGCCGACCTGACCGTGGCGCGGCTCGGCGAAGACCGATTCTACGTCGTCACCGGCACCGGCTTTAGGACGCATGACTTCTCGTGGATCGGCGACCATGTCGGCAACGAGCTCGACGTGACGCTCACCGATGTCACCGAGGATTTCGGCACGCTGTCGCTGATGGGGCCGCGGGCCCGCGACGTGCTGGCTGCGGTGACCGACGCGGACGTGTCGAACACCGCTTTCCCGTTCGGACACGTGCGGGAAATCTCCATCGCCGGCACCACAGTTCGGGCGCTGCGCGTCACCTATGTCGGCGAGCTCGGCTGGGAGCTGCATGTGCCGATCGCGGCGACGGGCGAAATCTTCGACGCGCTGATGGCGGCGGGCGAGGAGCACAGCATCCGCCCGGTCGGCTACAGGGCGCTGGAATCGCTGCGGCTGGAAAAAGGCTACCGCGCCTGGGGCTCCGACATCACGCCCAACGACACGCCGCAGGAGGCCGGCCTTGGCTGGGCGGTGAAGCTTCGCAAGAATACCGATTTTCTCGGACGGCGGGCGCTGGAAGAGATCGGCGGCGCGGCGCTGAAAAAACGCTTTGCCGGCTTCACCGTCGACGATTGCGAGATCGTGCTGCTCGGGCGCGAAACGATCCTGCGCAACAGCGAGCCGGTCGGCTACCTGACCAGCGGCGGCTATGGCTACACGGTCGGAAAGAACATCGGCTACGGCTATGTGCGCAACGCCGACGGCGTCAGCGACGATTTCCTCACCTGCGGCGACTACGAGCTGGTGGTGGCTATGCAGCGGACGCCGGCAAAAATCCATCTCGAGCCGCTTTACGACCCGGCCGGAGAAAGGATCAGAGCCTAAAGCGCGTCGCGTCTGAACGGATTCATGCGAGGCGCTTTAAGTTCTTGTTTCTATGCATGTCGTTATCGCAAAACCGCTGCGCACTTTTGCGCGACATGCATAAGAGCGGGGATGGTCAGTTCACGCGCAGAACGAGACCGCGGCTGGGCACGGTGTCGGCCTCGCCCGGCATGGAGACATAGGGCGATGTCTCCTCGGCGCGCGTGACGACGCCCTTCGCCTCGAGGTCGGCTATCCCTGCGGAAAAGCCGGCGTCCCACAGGGTGTTCTTGACCGTCAGCACGATTATCCCGCCCGGCCGGCAGATGCGGATCAGTTCGTCCAGCCCCTCAGCGCCGACATGGCCCGAGGTGAAGACGCCGGCCGATATGATGCCGGCATAGGCATCATCCGCGAAGGGCAGCGGGCCGCCGAGCGCCAAGCAGTGAAGCGCCGAATAGACGCCCTTGCGCGCTGCCTGGGCCAGCATGCCTTCGGAAATGTCGAGCGCCTCGACCTGCGGATAGCCCGCGATCTTCAGCCACTCGCCGATGAGCCCGGTGCCGGCACCGGCATCGAGGAGCGGTGCCGCGCCGCGCGGCAGGTGGCGGGCAAGCAGGGCAAGGCAGATGGTCGGATGGCGATAACCGGCCGCCGACATGTCGGCGTCGTAGGTGTCGGACCAGCGGTCGTAGAGCGCCGCCACCTCCTCTGGCCGCTTCGCTGCATAGGCCGCGGCGAGCGCGCCTTTGTTTTTCCTGTCCGCCATTACAGTCTCGTCCGCAAATCAAAGCGCCGCAGCGTTCTTAGCGCGTCCTGCAGGAACGCACGGCGCTGGAGTGAACCGCATGCAAGCGATGATAGCCAAACGGCGAAATTTGTGGAACCGTCGTCACCACAAATAGACGCGAAAAGAGGGCAGAAGCGATGGTGGACGAGGAAGCACGCGCGGCGCTTGCAGCCATTCCGGCGCTGGCCGGCTACGAGGGACCGCTGGAGCGGCTGGGTGGCCTCACCAACCTCGTCTTCAGGGCTGGAGATGCCTGCCTGCGGATTCCCGGCAAGGGCACGCAGGAGTATATCAACCGCGCCAACGAGGCGGTGGCGGCGCGGGAGGCAGCGATGGCCGGCGTCAGCCCCGAGCTGCTGCATGTCGACGGCGAGACAGGCGTGATGGTGACGCGCTTCATCGCGGGCGCCGAGACGATGTCGCCGGATAAATTCAAGACCCGGCCGGGCAGTCCGGCGCGTGCCGGCAAAGCCTTCCGCAGATTGCATACATCCGGCGCGGTGTTTCCCTTCCGCTTCGAGCTGTTTGCGATGATCGACGACTACCTGAAGGTGCTGTCGACCAAGGACGTCGCCCTGCCTGCCGGTTACCACGACGTCGTTATCGAGGCGGAAACCGTGCGCTCGGCGCTTGCCGCGCATCCCCTGCCTCTCGTCGCCTGCCACTGCGATCCGCTGTGCGAAAATTTTCTCGATACGGGCGACAGGATGTGGATCGTCGACTGGGAATATTCCGGCATGAACGACCCGCTTTGGGATCTCGGCGACCTCAGCGTCGAAGGCCAGTTTGATACGGCGCAGGAGGACGAGATGATGGGCGCCTATTTCGGTGGCGAGCCGACGCCGGCGGAGCGCGGCCGCATCGTCATCTACAAGGCGATGTGCGATCTCTTGTGGACGCTGTGGGGACTGATCCAGCTTGCCAACAGCAATCCAGCCGACGATTTCCGCGCCTATGCCGACGGTCGCTTTTCACGCTGCAGGGCGCTGATGGAGACGGCCGACTTCTCAACGCATCTGGCGGCGGTGCGCGCCGGTTAAGTGCGAAAACTCTGAACCTTAAGGCACCAGAAATCTGGACCCTAGTTGACACCTTTCGGCACGTTTTCGGGCGGCAACGTGTCGACCACTTTCTGGCGATGGAAGATGAACAGGCCGGCCAGCACGATGATGCCCGAGCCGATCAGAATGCGCGGGCCGGGCATGTCGCCGAAGAAGGCCAGCCCGAAGATGACGGCCCACAGCAGCAGGCTGTAATGCAGCGGCGCCAGCGTCGACGCCGGCGCCAGCTTCAGCGCCCTGGTGATCATCAGATGCGCGCCGCAGGAGACGATGCCAAGAAGCAGCATGGCGCCGAAATCGAGCGAGGACGGCGTCTGCCAGTTGCCGATGGTGAGAAACCCGCCGACCAGCAGCGTGCCGATGGTTTGCCAGGTAACGAGCGAGGTGTCGCTGGTGCTACGCAACCGACGGTTGAGAATGATCGCGAAGGCGAATGAAATGCTTCCGGCCAGCGCGAAGGTCGACGACAGCGAAAACGCGGCCGAGGACGGTTCGAGCATGATCAGCACACCGCAGAACCCGACCAGAATCGCCATCCAGCGGCGCCAGCCGACCTTTTCACCAAGCAACAGGTGGGACAGCGCCGCCACGTAGATCGGCCCTGCCATGTAGAAGCTCATGACGTCGGCGAGCGGCAGATAGACGACGGCGGCGTAGAACAGCGCCGTGTCAAGCGTCGTCATGACGACGCGCAAGACCTGCAGTTCCAGGCGCTCCATGCGGAACAGCCTGGCCGCGCCTTGACGCGCGATCATCGGACCGAGCACGAAAAAGGCGCCGATGGAACGGATCAGCACGACCTGGCCGACGGAAAAGCTGGCGACCAGCCATTTGCCGATCGCATCATTCAAAGCAAACAGGAAATCGCCGGCCAGCATCAGCAGAATGCCAGCAAAAAGCACGTTCCTGAACGTTGAATTCTGGGCTGTTGGCTGTGCCATGCCGATGTCGCTTCCTCCCGCATGAAAGCCCGGTGAGCAGCGTCGTAGACGCAAGCGGCCGCTTTGACGAGCGGAAATCGGGAAGCCGGCCAGACCAGGGACCGGAAATCGGCTGGGCCTGTACGGACGATCGCAACGGCCTACTTTGGCCGTGGCCGAATGATAACCGGACGATAGATCACCGGCCGATCCCAAGGATCGAAGACCGACGCACTTCTGAGCTCGGCGCGGCGCGCCAGATCGATGCGCTGCAGACATTCGGCGAAGGCATCATTCTTCCTGACGAAGCCGTAGGATCGGCATTTCGCCTCGTCCGCGGCACGACGGTCTTCGGCCGTCATGCAGCCTGCACAGGTCGCCGCCAACACGACCACCATCGCCGCCTTGTGCCACATGACATCCTCCTCGGCATAAAACTGGAGGTTGATTGTAGACTTGCGGTCAGGACCTATCAATCTGATCGATGGAGTTTTGAGACCGGCGGTGCCTGCGGTTTACTGTTGCCGGCCGTCCGGCGATCGAGAGCCGTGTTTCCTGCCTGGCCCGCTCGGCCACCACCTTGCCCCTGGCGATGACACAGAGCCGCTCGGGACGCAGGCGCAAGGCCTCGACCGGATCGCCGGCATCGAGGACGACGAGGCTGGCGCGCTTGCCGACCGACAGGCCGAAATGGTCGAGGCCCATGATGGCGGCGTTGACGTTGGTGACCATGTCGAAGCAGCGCGCCATGTCGGCCGGGCTCGACATCTGGGCGACGTGAAGGCCCATGAAGGCGACGTCGAGCATGTCGGCGGTGCCCAGCGAATACCAGGGGTCGAGCACGCAATCCTGACCCCAGCCGACGCGGATACTGTGGGCAAGCATTTCCTTGACCCGCGTCAGGCCGCGGCGTTTGGGGAATGTGTCGTGGCGGCCCTGCAGCATGATGTTGATCAGCGGATTGGGGATCGCCGAGACGCCTGCCTCGGCGATCAGCGGCAACAGCTTCGAGACATAGTAATTGTCCATCGAGTGCATCGACGTAAGATGCGAGCCGGCGACCCTGCCCTGCAGGCCGAGGCGTTGCGTCTCATAGGCCAGTTGTTCGATATGGCGCGACAGCGGATCATCGGTCTCGTCGCAATGCAGGTCGACCATGAGGCCGCGTTCTGCCGCGATTTCGCACAGTTCCGTCACCGAACGCGTGCCGTCGGCCACGGTGCGCTCGAAATGCGGAATACCGCCGACGATGTCGACACCCATGCCGAGCGCGCGGATGGTGTTATCGCGCGCCGTCGGCGAGCGATAAAACCCATCCTGCGGGAAGGCGACCAGTTGCAGGTCGATATAGGGCGCGACGGTCTTCTTCACATCGAGCAGGGCTTCGACCGCCAGCAGCCTGGTATCGCAGACATCGACATGGCTGCGGATGGCGAGCAGGCCCATGGACACTGCCCAGTCGCAATAGGCGAGCGCGCGGTCGCGCACCGCTTCGTGCGTCAACAACGGCTTCAGTTCGCCCCACAGCGAGATGCCTTCGAGCAGCGTGCCCGACACGTTGATGCGCGGGATGCCTAGCGAGAGCGTGGCGTCCATGTGAAAATGCGGATCGACGAAGGGCGGCGAGATCAGATTGCCATGGGCGTCGATCGCCGTGCCCGCGCGAGCGTTCAGCTCCGGCTCGATGGCCGCGATCGTCTCGCCGATGATGCCGATATCGGCGATCCTGCCGTCGGGCAGCGTGCCGCCGCGGACGATAAGGTCGAAATCCATCTACCGTCATCCCTTTGAAGAAGCGAACCTATTCCGGCACATACCTTACCGCACCCTTTGCAGCACTGGTCGCCATCGAGGCGTAGGCGCGCAAGGCCATCGTCACCTTGCGCTTGCGCTTTTCCTCGGGCTTCCAGGCGGCGGCTCCCTTGGCCTCCATCGCGGCGCGGCGGGCGGCTAGTTCGGCATCGTCGACGGCAAGCCGGATGGTGCGGTTCGGGATATCGATCTCGATCGTATCGCCCTCATGCACCAGCCCGATCAGCCCGCCTTCCGCCGCCTCGGGAGAAGCATGGCCTATCGACAGGCCGGAGGTGCCGCCGGAGAAGCGGCCATCGGTGACCAGCGCGCAGGCCTTGCCGAGGCCCTTCGACTTCAAATAGCTGGTCGGATAGAGCATTTCCTGCATGCCGGGGCCGCCGCGCGGCCCTTCGTAGCGGATGACGACGACATCGCCGGCCTTGATCTCGTTGGACAGGATCGCCTTGACGCTGGCGTCCTGGCTTTCGAACACCCTGGCCGGGCCGGTGAATTTCAGGATCGATTCATCGACGCCCGCGGTCTTCACGATACAGCCGTCGAGCGCCAGGTTGCCTTTCAGCACGGCAAGGCCACCATCCTTGGAAAAAGGATATTGGGCCGAGCGGATGACACCCTTCTCTCGGTCGAGATCGAGTTCGTCCCAGCGGCGATCCTGGCTGAAGGCGACCTGCGTCGGCACGCCGCCCGGGGCCGCCAGAAAGAAGTCGCGGACATTCTGGCTTGACGTGCGCGAGATATCCCAATGGTCGAGCGCTTCGCCGAGGCTTGCGGTGTGGACGGTCGGCAGGTCGCGGTTGATCAGTCCTGCGTTATCGAGCTGGCCGAGGATCGCCATGATGCCGCCGGCGCGGTGGACGTCTTCCATGTGCACATCCGCCTTGGCGGGGGCAACCTTGCATAGCACCGGCACCTTGCGTGACAGCGCGTCAATGTCGTCCTGACCGAAATCGATCTCGCCCTCATGCGCGGCAGCCAGGATGTGCAGCACGGTGTTGGTCGAGCCGCCCATGGCGATGTCGAGCGTCATGGCGTTCTCGAAGGCGCCCTTCGAGGCGATGCTGCGCGGCAGCGCGGTGTCGTCGTCCTGCTCGTAGTAGCGCTGCGCGAGATCGACGATCAGGTGGCCGGCCTCGACGAACAGCCGCCTGCGGTCGACGTGCGTCGCCAACGTCGAACCGTTGCCGGGCAGCGAAAGGCCGAGCGCCTCGGTCAGGCAATTCATCGAATTGGCGGTGAACATGCCCGAGCAGGAGCCGCAGGTCGGGCAGGCCGAGCGCTCGATGGTCTTGACGTCCTCGTCGGAGATCTTGTCGTCGGCAGCCGCGACCATGGCGTCGACCAGATCGAGCGCCTGCGTCTTGCCGGCAAGCACCACCTTGCCGGCCTCCATCGGGCCGCCGGAGACGAAGACGGTCGGGATGTTGAGACGCAGCGACGCCATCAGCATGCCCGGCGTGATCTTGTCGCAATTCGAGATGCAGACCATGGCGTCGGCGCAGTGGGCGTTGACCATATATTCGACCGAGTCGGCGATCAGCTCGCGCGAAGGCAGCGAATAGAGCATGCCGTCATGACCCATGGCGATGCCGTCGTCGACAGCGATGGTGTTGAACTCCTTGGCGACGCCGCCGGCCTTCTCGATCTCGCGGGCGACCAGTTGGCCGAGATCCTTGAGATGGACGTGGCCCGGAACGAACTGGGTGAAGGAATTGACGACAGCGATGATCGGCTTGCCGAAATCGGAATCCTTCATGCCGGTGGCGCGCCACAGGCCGCGGGCGCCGGCCATGTTACGGCCATGGGTAGTGGTGCGGGAACGGTAGGCGGGCATTAAACTGTCCTTGCTGTTTGCGTCGTCCGAACAGGGGCGGAAAACCGGAATTGAGCGGCGTTATATACGCCACCGTCTGGTCTGGCCACGGTTTTGCGATGCGCCGGGATCTTGAGCCAAAGACGGCAAGCCGGTCCAGGCAGTAAAAAAAGTCAGAGGTGCTGTCGGATCGTGTTTTGTTTGAGCGTCCTTGGGCAGACGGCGGCGACCGGCATCTATCGCCAGCCGGCCGTTGGACCCGTGAAAACAAGCCAAAACAGCCCGAGGAGCAAGAAAATGCAAAAGATCACCCCCTGCCTGTGGTTCGACGACCAGGCCGAGGAGGCCATGAACCATTACATCTCCATCTTCAAGAACTCGAAGGTGCTGAGCGTGATGCGCTGGCCCAAGGGCAGCGGCGATAATGAGGGCAAGGTGCTGGTGACCTATTTCGAGCTCGACGGCGTGCAGTTCCAGGCGCTCAACGGCGGGCCGCAATTCAAGTTCACCGAGGCAGTCTCGCTGTCCATCGACTGCAAGACGCAGGAGGAGGTCGACTATTTCTGGGACAGGCTGATCGAGGGCGGTGGCGAGCCCAGCCAGTGCAGCTGGCTGAAGGACAAATTCGGCGTCTCCTGGCAGGTCGTGCCGGAGCAATTGCCGAGGCTGCTGCAGGACCCCGACACGGAAAAGGCCGGCCGCGTCATGCAGGCGATGATGCAAATGACCAAGATCGACATCGCCAAGATCGAAGAGGCCGCCAGGGGTGAGTGAGACGCTCCCGACAGGCGATCTTTGCCCGATTTTGGGAATATCAACTGCCAAAGTCGGCGCCGTCCCTCACCTGCCTGCCGGCATCCTCTCCAAGTATAGTGACGGGGAGAGGGGCGCTCTCATACATGATTTCGCCAATTACCCACGTTGCAGGAAGGGCGTTGGCGTTGCGGCCAGCCCCCTTCTCCCCGTCACTATACGGGGAGAAGGTGCCGGCAGGCGGATGAAGGGCGGCGCAACGCGCGAGTGTGATCTTGGCGGCCATACGGCAACGGTCAAGCCGCCTTGTCGCGGACCTGGTAATCCTTGACCGCGGCGAAGCGGATCGCCTTCCAGCGCTCGGCCTCGTAGTTGAGCGAAAAGGCGTGCTGGGCAAGAAACACCGGATCGTGGTCGAGGTCGCGGGCAATGTCGCCGCGATGCGCCTCGATGAAGCGATGCACCTCGGCCTTGTCGTCGGCCGATATCCAGCGGCAGACGGAAAAGCGCGACATCTCGAAATCGACCGGCAGCGTGTATTCGATATTCAGCCGCTCCTTCAGCACGTCGAGCTGCAGCGCACCGACGACGCCGACGATTGCCGGCGAGCCGTCTTCTGGCGAGAACAGTTGCACGACGCCTTCCTCGGCCATCTGGTGCAGCGCCTCCTTCAGCTTCTTGGCCTTCATCGCGTCGCCGAGCCGGACGCGGCGCAGGATTTCCGGCGCGAAATTCGGCACGCCGCGGAACAGGATCTCCTCGCCCTCGGTCAGCGTATCGCCGATGCGCAGCGTGCCGTGGTTGGGGATGCCGACGACGTCGCCGGCAAAGGCCTCGTCGGCGGTGACGCGGGTGCGGGCGAAGAAGAATTGCGGCGCCGACAGGCTCATCGGTTTTCCCGTGCGTACCAGCTTGGCCTTCATGCCGCGCTCGAGCTTGCCCGAGCAGACGCGGACGAAGGCGATGCGGTCGCGGTGGTTGGGATCCATGTTGGCCTGGATCTTGAAGACGAAGGAGGTCATCTTATCCTCGGTCGCCTCGACCTTGCGGGTGTCGGCCTCCTGCGCGCGCGGCGGCGGTCCGTAGGCGCCAAGCGCCTCGATCAGATCGCGCACGCCGTAGTTGCGCAGCGCCGAACCGAAATAGACCGGCGTCAGATGGCCCTCGCGGAACGCACCGATGTCGAGCGGACGGCAGGCTTCGCGCGCCAGCTCCAGCTCCTCGATGAAAGCCTCGCGCTCGTTCTCCGGCAACAGGCCGGCGACGCGGTTGGAGTCGGGACCGTTGACCGGCGTGCGTTCTTTCTCCGCGTCGCCCTTGCGCATGGCATTCAGCGCCAGATGATAGGTGCCGGAAAAGGTTCTGCCGCGGCCGATCGGCCAGGTGATCGGTGCGGTGTCCAGCGCCAGCTTCTGCTCGATCTCATCGAGGATCTCGAACGGGTCGCGGCTTTCGCGGTCCATCTTGTTGACGAAGGTGATGATCGGGATGTCGCGAAGCCGGCAGACCTCGAACAGTTTTAGAGTGCGCGGCTCGATGCCCTTCGCGGCGTCGATGACCATGACCGCCGCATCGACCGCCGACAGCGTGCGATAGGTATCGTCGGCGAAATCCTCGTGACCGGGCGTATCGAGCAGGTTGAAGACATTGTCCTCATACTCGAAGGTCATCACCGAGGTGACGACCGAAATGCCGCGCTCGCGCTCGATCTTCATCCAGTCCGACCGGGTCTGGATGCGATCCTTCTTGGCCTTGACCTCGCCGGCAAGCTGGATGGCACCGCCGAACAGCAGCAGCTTTTCGGTCAGCGTCGTCTTGCCGGCGTCCGGATGCGCGATGATCGCGAAAGTGCGGCGGCGCGCCACCGCGTTCGTGATGTCTTCAGCCAATTTGTGGAATCCCATGTGGTGCGCGGGCTTCTAGCAGCGCTTTTGCAGCCTGTCGAACAATTTTGGGCGGTTTGCCCGGCCTTGAGATAGGTCCGCCGCAATGGCATCAACAGAGGCGGTTCGATAAAGGTCCATCCATGAGCGCAGCCAAGCACGTCATTGTCGTCGGCGCCGGCATCATCGGCGCGTCCATCGCCTGGCATCTGGCGAAGGCTGGCGCGAACGTGACGATCGTTGCCGACAGCGGTGCGGGCGGCGTCGCCACGGCGAATTCCTTTGCCTGGATCAATGCCAGTTGGGGCAATCCAGAGCCGTATTTCCGGCTGCGTACCCGTTCGATGGCCGAGTGGACGCGGCTTGCTCATGACGTGCCCGGCATTCCGCTCGCCTGGTGCGGCGGCCTGTGCTGGGACCTGCCGCCGGCCGAGCTTGAGGCCTATGCCGCCGAGCATTCCGCCTGGGGCTACGGGATCGAGCGCGTCGACCGCGCGGGAGCCGCACGTATAGAGCCCAATTTGACCGAGCTTCCCGACTTCGCCCTTCACGTCGCTTGGGAGGGCGTGGCCGAACCGGTCGCGGCCACGCAGACACTGCTGGCCGACGCCGAGCGACTTGGCGCGCGGGTGATTACCGGCACGACAGTCACCGCGCTGATACAGACCAATGGCAGGATTAGCGGCGTCGATACATCAGGCGGACGGATTGTCGCCGACGAGATGGTGATCGCGGCCGGCGCCGGCTCTGCGGCAATTGCGGCGACGGCCGGGCTAAAACTGCCGATCGAGACGCCGCCCGGCCTGATCGTCCATTCACGCCCGTACGAAAAGCTGCTCAACGGCCTGGTGATCGGCGACCGGCTGCACATGCGCCGAGAGCCGCATCATCGCCGGCTCGGATTTCGGCGGCGCCGATCCGGGCATGGATCCCGAAGCCACAGCCCGCGACCTGTTTGCGGCGATGAAGAGCATGCTGCGCGGCGCCGACCGGCTGGAACTGGATTTTCACACCGTCGGCTATCGGCCGACGCCCGTCGACGGCTTTCCGATCATCGGACGGGCTCAAGGCGTGAGCGGCCTCTATGTCGCGGTCATGCATTCCGGCATCACGCTGGCCCCTGCCGTCGGCCTGTTCGCCGGCCGACGCGCGCGATCCGCTACTTGAGCCCTATAGGCTGACGCGGTTTGCTCAATAGCCAGGCGGACGGCGAAAACCGCCGCTCAGCGGCGCTATCGCCCTGGCGATGCCAAGCAGCCGCGATTCTGACCAGCGACGGCCGACCAGTTGCAGGCCGATGGGCAGGCCGTCGCGGTCCTGCCCGCAGGGCATCGACAGTGCCGGCTGGCCGCTGTAGTTGAACACCGCGCCATAGGCTGGCAGCAGCCAGTAGCTCTGCTCCCTGTCATCGACCTTGATTGGTGTTCCCGGCTCGCAATGCGGAAAGGCCGTGGTCATGGTGACGGGACAAAGCAAGACATCGCAACCTTCGAAAAACCGGTCCCAGGCAAGGATTGACTGGTCGCGGCGGGCGAGCGCTTCGAACCAGCGCGAGACCGGTGTCGGTTCTTCTGGCGGCTCCGGCTGCGCAGCCTCCAGCATCATGCCGATCAGCGCGCCGCCTTGCGTCAGATCGTCATGCAGATCGAGCGTCGGCAGTCTTGCTTCCTCGACGGCTACCCCCGCAGACTTGAGTTGCTCGGCCAGACTTTCGGCCGCGGCCCTGATCTCGCCGGCTACCGGAAAACCCGGAAAGGCCGGCGCGAAAGCGATGCGCAGGGTCTTGGGATCAACCTCCGGCGTGCCCTCGACAGGCACCGGGGCAAGGTCGGTGTCGCTGCCATCCGGTCCTGCGATGATCCTCAGAATCAGCGCCAGATCTTCGACGTTGCGGGCCAGCGGACCGATGCAGGACATCAGCCGCACGCCGCGCGGTACGCCACCGGGATTGGGAAAGGCGCCGGCCAGGGAGACGCGATGCTCGGTCGGCTTGAGGCCGTAGACGCCGCAAAAGGCTGCCGGCAGGCGGATCGAATCCTGCATGTCGGTGCCTAGTTCGAATGGCGTCATGCCCGCGCAAAGTGCTGCCGCCGCTCCCCCGCTGGAGCCGCCGGCGGTGCGCGATAGATCCCACGGATTACTGGTGCGGCCGAACAGCGGGTTGTTCGACTGCCAGTCGCCCAGCATCGTTGCGACATTTGTCTTGCCGACCAGCACGCCGCCGGCCGCCTTCAACCTGAGAACGACCGGGCTGTCTTTTCTCGCCACATAGTCGGCAAAAGGCGGGAAGCCGACCGTCGTCTTCATCCCCACTGTTTCGTGAGTGTCCTTCAGCGTGAACGGCACGCCGTGCAGCGGCCCGAGAGCGTCGCCGCGCGCCTGCGCTTCGTCGGCCTTCTTCGCGCGAGCGCGAGCCCCTTCCCTGTCGAGCGTGACGACCGCGTTGACCGCCTCATTATGCCTGTCGATCTCAGCCAAATGCGCGTCCAGCGCTTCCACGGCGGAAATTTTGCGGTCGCGGATCGCGGCAGCCAAGTCTCTGGTGGAGGAAAAGACGAGGTCCATGACCAATGCTCCGGCTTGCTAGCGGCGCCAGCCTCACCAAATGGCGGACTACGGCGCGTCTTCAAGCCGAGTTCAGCATTCGAGGACAGGTGGTGCTTGATCGGAATTGCGCTGCGAGGGTCTGTTGAGGGGGCACTGTCCCGCGATGTTGCCGCGATAGCGAGGGAGCTACACCGCCAGCGCCAGTCTTGCCGGTTCCGGCGCAAATGGACGAGTGGTCATGCCGTCTCTGGTAATGGTGACGAAGCTAGAGGGCGGGATCGGCTGCCAGTCGCCGCCATCACGGTCGAAAGGCTCCGACTCAGGCATCGCCCGCCGCCGTTGCGGAAGACGGAGGTGTAGAGCGTCGGCGCGTGGGCATCGGTCGCATAGCGCACCGCATGGAGCGATTCGCCGTCCGACAAGGCGGCGGTGAGTCTCAGCGCCGGTTCGAAGCCGGCGCGGCGCGAGGCGTCGATCACCCGCGCCGTAGCGCGCGACACCGCGCCTTGCGGATCGCCCGCCAGACCCTCGTCGATCATCAGGAGAAAGAAAAGTTCGGAATCGGTGGTGCCCTCGCGCCGATCGAAGACATCGTCGGAGAGCGCGTTTTCCAGCGCGCGGCGGATTCTTTCGAAGCCGCCGATCTGGCCGTTGTGCATGAACGACCAGCGGCCGGCAGTGAAGGGATGACAGTTCATGCGGCTGGTGGCGCCGCCGGTCGAGGCGCGCACATGGGCAAGGAACAGGCTGGACCTGATCTGCCGGCACAGGCTCTTCAGATTGGGATCGGACCAGGCCGGCAGGATGTCGCGATAGAGACCCGGTTCGGGCCGGTCGCCGTACCAGGCGAGACCAAAGCCATCGCCATTGGTCGGCGACTTGGCTTCTTCGGCGCAATGACTCTGGGCGATCAGCGAATGGCAGGGCGCCGTGACGATGTCTTCGAGGAAAACCGCTTCGCCAAGATAGGCCGCCCACCGGCACATCGCTTAATCCCCCTCAGGCGCGATCCATGAGAGCCGCAGGCTCCTTGATCGCGTGTGTGCCTCTGTTGTGCGTGCGCTCATAGAGCTCGCGAACGATTCGGCTGGCCGTAGTCTCAAACAGAAACGGCAAGAAAGCGTGAATGAGTGCGGCGAACGCTGCCATGAACAGACGCGAGCAGAACCACGCCGCGAAAGCCATATGGCTGAAATAGGTCTCGCCCACCTTGGTCGGGTGAGAGGTAAAGAGCCTTGCAAGCCGTGTCGTCATGGTGATCCCTCCTGGCTGGGTAAGCCCCCGATGCTGAGTATTCTGGCACAAGCTTTCGGTTCATCGGTCCCAAATCATCCTTGTGTTTGGCCAATTATTGGGACAAACATCCCACATGCCGCTGGAAATCGATGAGATCGACCGAAGATTGCTGGCCGAACTGCAACGCGACGGCACGCTGTCGGTCGACCAATTGTCGGAAAGAGTGTCGCTGTCGCGCAACGCCTGCTGGCGCCGGGTCAAGCGGCTCGAGGAAGACGGAGTCATCACCGGCCGGGTGGCGCTGGTCGATGCCGACAAGCTTGGCCTTGGCCTTTCGGTGTTCATCCTGGTCCGGACCTCCAACCACGATCCGGACTGGCTGCAGAAATTCCGGGCGGCAGTCACCAGTTTTCCCGAGATCACCGGCGTCTACCGCATGTCCGGCGACCTCGATTATGTCTTGCGTGCCCGCGTCGCCGACGTGAAGGCGTATGACCGGCTCTATCAGCGACTTATCGCCAAGGTGGCGCTGTCGGATGTTTCGGCGTCCTTCGTCATGGAGGAGATCAAGGAGACGACCATCGTCCCCGTAGAACTGCGCTGAAACGGAACTGCGCTGAAAGAAAGCCGTTGATAGTCTGGCCGCCGAGTTGACTGAATCGGCGTTGATAGCGATAGGATCAGCCTCATGCGCGCAGCACTCTACACTTCCTCCGTCATCGGTCCGGCCGTCGGCTTCATCAGGCTGCCGCACGGTGAAGGCCTGCCGCTTCCCGCCTATGAAAGCCCGGGCGCCGCCGGCATGGATCTGCGCGCCGCGGTGCCGGACGACCGACCGCTGCTGATCCTGCCGGGAAAACGCGCGCTGGTGCCGACCGGGCTGATCCTGGAGATCCCGGAGGGGGTGGAAGGCCAGGTCCGGCCACGCTCGGGCCTCGCCTTCAAGCATGGCCTCACCTGCCTCAACACGCCGGGCACCATCGACAGCGACTATCGCGGCGAGGTCAAGGTGCTGCTGATCAATCTTGGCGACGAGGATTTCGCGGTGACGCGCGGCATGCGGATCGCGCAGATCGTCTTCGCCCCGGTGACGCAGGCGACGGTCGATGAGCGCAGCTTGGCCGGCGGAACGACGCGCGGCTCCGGCGGCTTCGGATCGACCGGCACGGCCTGATGTCCCTACCCAAACTGGTCATCTTCGACTGCGACGGGGTTCTGGTCGACACCGAGAACCTGGCCAATCGACGCCTCGCCGAATGGCTCAGCGCCGCCGGCTACCCGGCAAGCTTCGAATATTGCCGCAAGAACTTCTCCGGCCGCGCCATGGTCTCGGTGCAGAAGGAAGTCGAGGCGACCGGCGCCAGCCTCGGCGCCGATTTCGTCGACCGTTGGAACGCCGGTCTGCCGGACCTGTTCGCGCATGGCGTCGAAGCCGTCCCCTATGTCAGGCAGTTCATCGAAGCCGTGCACGCTGCCGGCATCGCAACTTGCGTCGCTTCGTCGGCGCGGGTGAGTAAAATGCACATCACGCTCGGCCAGACCGGGCTGCTGCCGCTGTTCGAGCATGCACTGTTCAGCTCGACCATGGTTTCGCGCGGCAAGCCGTTTCCCGACCTGTTCCTGCATGCCGCAAGCACGATGGGCTTCGCGCCCGCCGACTGCATCGTCATCGAGGACAGCGTCGCCGGGACATTAGCCGGCATTGCCGCCGGCATGCGCGTATTTTCCTACTACGGCGACCCGCATTCCGACCGCGACGGCCTGACCGAGGCCGGCGGCATCCTGTTTGACGACATGCGCGAGCTGGCCGGGCTGGTGCCGATCCCCTGATCTGGTCTTCAGGTTTTTATCCGGCTGGACGCGCCAGGCGCCCATGCTAGCTTGCCAATGTTCGACAGTGGGAGGCGCCCAGCCTATGAACTCGATCCTGTTTCGCTTCACCCTCGCCTGCTTGCTGCTGCCGTGTCTGTGGGCCGCGGCCGGCGCGCAGGGCGTCAGCTTCCCGGACCTTGGCAGCGCCGTTCCCGGCCACAAGGACACGACCTATCTCGACCTCGCCAGGATGGTCATTCCCGATCTGGCGGCGGACAAGGACGGCTTCTACCGTGGTTCCATGCCGATCGAGATGCGCCATATCGAAGGTGGGGATAGCGGTGGCCTGCCACCCGAAACGTCGGGCTTTTCCGATGCTGGCGTGCTCCAGATCAGGGCCGGCGGCAAGGAGCGGCTGGCCATGCTGTTCGACCTCGGCAGTTCCTCCGACAGCGCTGAGGGCTTTGCGGTGCTGGCGCTCTACGATCTTGCCAGCAAGCCGAGACTGCTCGACGCTGTCAATGTCGCCGTCGACCGGAGCACCTATCTCCGCGATCCGGGCAAGCTGCCGATCGGGCCCGGCGATGACGCCATCATTACCCTGAGCACGCATTTCAATTCGAGCCAGGGCTATGTGAGCACGCCGCTGATCCTGGTCCGCGACGACAGGTTCGAGCTGATCGACATGATCTATACGTTCGACGAGTCCCTGTGTGCCTACAGGCGCACGCAGGAGTTGGCGTTTCAGACCGTTGCGGAAGGCCAGCCCTATGCGGCCATCAAGGCGACGGTGACCGATGCCACCATGCCGAATGGCGAAAGCTGCGACGATGCGGCGCCCGAGGCTTCCTCGCGCGACATCTCCGTCACCTACCATTGGGACGGGACCGCATACGTCAAGGGGTCCGACGCGCTGGACAAATTGGCAGGAGAGAACGCCAATCGCTTCTGACCCAATCGCATTCGTTTGCCCGGCGGGCAGTGGCGGGATAAAATGCGCTTCGCACTCTGGGGAGCATCCATGGACAAGGGCAAAATCTTTCGCGACCTGCACAGTTCGATCTTCGTCATGCCCAACCCCTGGGACGTCGGCACGACGAAACTGCTGGCCTCCTTCGGTTTCAAGGCGTTGGCGACGACCAGCGCCGGCTTTGCCTTTTCGCGCGGCCTGCCCGACGGCGCGGTGACCTTCGAGGCGATGATCCACCACTGCCGCGACGTGACCGCGGCGACCGGCCTGCCGGTCTCGGCCGACCTCGAGAAGGGCAAGGGCGACAGCGCGACAAGTGCCGCGGAAACTGTCTTCGCAGCCGAGGCGGCAGGCCTCGCCGGCTGCTCGATCGAGGACCACACCGGCGAGCCCGACAAGCCGATTTATGATTTTTCGCATGCCGTCGAGCGCGTCGCTGCTGCAGCGGAGGCGGCACGGGCGCTGAAGCACGACTTCGTCTTCACCGCGCGGGCCGAGAATTTTCTGTGGGGCAGGCCAGACATCGACGACACGATCAAGCGGCTGCAGGCCTTCGAGAAGGCCGGCGCCGACGTGCTCTACGCGCCAGGCCTCGGCGATGTCGAGACGGTGCAAACCGTTTGCTCGGCGCTGACCAAGCCGGTCAACGTCATGGTGAGGCCCGGCTTCACCATCGCCGATCTTGCCCAGGCAGGGGTCAAGCGCATTTCGCTCGGACCCTGGCTGACCAATTACGCCTTCGGCATGCTGGAAACGGCGGCGCGCGAGATCCAGCAGGACGGCACCTTCGGCTTCACCCGCACCGCCATGCCGTTCGGCAAGCTGCAGGCGTTGTTTGCCGAACCCAACGCATGAAGCTCAGCGTCGTCGACATGCACACCGGCGGCGAGCCGCTGCGGATCGTCACCGGTGGTTATCCCAGGATTCCTGCAGGCACGATCCTGGAAAAACGCTCCTATGTGCGCGATCACCTCGATCATCTCAGGAGGATCCTGATGTTCGAGCCGCGCGGCCATCACGACATGTATGGCGCGCTGCTGGTGGAACCCGACCTGCCCGGCGCCGACCTCGCCGTGCTGTTCATGCACAATGAGGGCTATTCGACGATGTGCGGCCACGCCATCGTCGCGCTCGGCCGCTACGCCGTCGACGAGGGGCTGGTGGCGCGGCAGGAGCCGCTGACGACAGTCAACATCGAGGCGCCGTGCGGGCTGGTCGTCGCCTCGGTCGAGGTGCAGGACGGCAAGGCCGGTGCTGTGTCATTCGAAAGCGTGCCGGCCTTTCTGTTCGCCCGCGACCAGCAGATCGAATTGCCGGGTTACGGGGCGATCGGATTCGACATCGCCTATGGCGGCGCCTTCTATGCGCTCGCCGATTGCCGGCAGTTCGGGCTGGAGTTCAGCAAGAACCGCGTGCGCGATTTCGTCGATGCGGCGACGGCACTGACGGAGAAGCTGAAGAAGGGATTCCCGCTGTCGCATCCCGACCATGCCGAGCTTGCCTTTCTCTACGGCACCATCCTGACCGACGGACAGGACGCATATTCCGATAGCCCGACCAAAAACATATGCGTCTTCGCCGAGGCCGAGGTCGACCGCTCGCCGACCGGATCGGGTGTCACCGCGCGGCTGGCGGCGATGCATGGCAGGGGCGAAATCGCCGGCCAGATTCGGCTGTTCGAGAGTATCGCCGGCTCGCGCTTTTCCGGCAGCGTGGCGAGGACCGCGAAAGCCGGGCCGCATGACGCCATCATCGCCCGCGTCGGCGGCCGCGCCTTCTACTGCGGGCGGGCCGAATTCATCGTCGAACCCGAGGACGAGTTGGGACGTGGTTTTCTTTTACGTTAGCGCGGGCCCCGAGAAACGGAACCGAGCGTACCGTTGGGTACGCCCCGGAAGCGCAGGACATCGGCATTCGCAAGCCGGCCTCACCTGAGCATCAGCATTCCTAAGCTGCTTCCCGCGCCGAGATCGCCTTGTGCAGGTGCACCATCATGGCGGCGGCGAACAGCGGCGTCAAAAGGTTGAGCAGCGGCACCGCGAGGAAGGCAGCGACAACCAGCCCGGCGAGAAACACCGTGACGGCATGTTTTTTGCGCAATGCCCGGGCCTCGGCCTCCGGGCGAAAGCGCATGGCGGCGAATTCGAAGAATTCGCGTCCCAGCAGATAGCCGTTGACGATGAAGAAGGCAGCGATGTTGATGCCCGGCACCAGCAGCAGCAGCAAGGCCACGATGTTGCCGAGGATGACGACGCCGAAGAATCTTATCGCCAGCACCAGCGAGCGCAGCGCCGGCATGGCGCGGCCGGGCGGGTCATTGGGATAGTCGGTGCGCTCGACCAGTTCGGCGGCGTCGTCGAGGAACAGGCCGGCGATGATCGCCGTCACCGGCGCGATCAGCAGCGCCAGACCGAGCGCCAGACCGATCCCGGCGACGATGACGCCCAGCCATCCGGCCCAGGACGGCATGGCGGGCAGCCATGCGTCGATCCATGGCCAGGCCAGCCATTCGAACAGGCCCTCGATGGCGAACCACAGCGCGGCGAGCGCCAGCAAGGTCAGGCCCAACGTTTTTACGAACACCGAGCGGAATTCGGGCGAGAACAGCTGGCTGGCGGCGGCGCGGGCGGCGCTGGAGATCACGGCGTTTCCAATTCCATGTTGAACATCTGCGAAATAAGCGGAGACACGAGAAGTCACAAGCGCAACCAAGGGCGCAACCACGTGCAGCGTCACGCCAATTAAAATCACGACCTAGGCAAAGCCGCATCAAATCGCTAGACCCGCCCGCGGCCGGCATGCCAGAAAGCCGGTGGTTTTTCGCGGAGACATGATTGATGCCGAACTATGACGTGCTTTGTATCGGTAATGCCATTGTCGACATCATCGCCCAGTGCGACGAGGCATTCCTTGAGACGAACGGCATCATCAAGGGCGCGATGAACCTGATCGACACGAGGCGCGCCGAGCTGCTCTACAGCCGCATGGGCCCGGCCATCGAAGCCTCCGGCGGCAGCGCCGGCAACACGGCGGCGGGCGTCGCCAGCTTCGGCGGCCGCGCCGCCTTCTTCGGCAAGGTCTCGAACGACACGCTCGGCGAAATCTACGCCCATGACATGCACGCCCAGGGCGTGGCCTTCGACACCAGGCCGCTCGATGGCGAACCGCCGACGGCGCGCTCGATGATCTTCGTCACGCCGGACGGCGAGCGCTCGATGAACACCTATCTCGGCGCTTGCGTCGAGCTCGGTCCGGAGGATGTCGAGGCGGACAAGGCGTCGGGCGCCGCCGTCACCTATTTCGAGGGCTATCTGTGGGACCCGCCGCGCGCCAAGGAAGCGTTCCGGCAGACGGCGAAGCTCGCCCACGCAGCCGGGCGCGAAGTGTCGATGACATTGTCGGATTCGTTCTGCGTCGACCGCTACCGCGAGGAGTTTCTGGAGCTGATGCGCTCGGGTACTGTCGATATCGTCTTTGCCAATAGCCACGAGATCAAGTCGCTGTACCAGACCGCCTCCTTCGACGAGGCGCTGGCCCAGATCCGCAAGGATTGCAAGATCGCCGCCGTCACCCGCTCCGAAAAGGGCTCGGTCATCGTGCGCGGCGACGAGACCGTCACCATCAATGCGACGGAAATCCGCGAACTGGTCGACACCACCGGCGCCGGCGACCTCTATGCCGCCGGCTTCCTCTACGGCTACACACAAGGCCGTAGCCTGAAGCATTGCGGCGATCTCGGCTCGCTGGCGGCCGGGCTGGTGATCCAGCAGATCGGGCCAAGGCCGCGGCAGAATTTACGCCACGAGGCTGAGCAGGCAGGCCTGATTTAGGAAGAGGCGCTCGCTCCTCAGGCCCCCGCCGTATAAGCGGCAATCGCCGCCATGTTGACGATGTCGCTGTCCTTGGCGTTGAGCGAGACGATCTGAACCGGCTTGTCCAGGCCGACCAGCAGCGGGCCGATAACGGTCGAGCCGCCGAGCTCCTGCAGCATCTTGGTCGAGATCGAGGCCGAGTGGAAGGCCGGCATGATCAGCACATTGGCTGGGCCGGTCAGCCGGATGAACGGGTATTGCGCCATGGCGCGTGCGCTGAGCGCCACGTCGGCTGCCATCTCGCCGTCATACTCGAAATCGACGCGCCGCTTGTCGAGGATGCGCACCGCTTCCTGGATGCGTTCGGAGCGCTCGCCCTGCGGATGGCCGAAGGTGGAATAGGCAAGCATGGCCAGCCGCGGCTCATAACCCATGCGGCGGGCAAAGCCGGCGGCCTCCTCGGCGATGTCGGCGATCTGTTCGGCATTCGGCATATCGTGCACGGCGGTGTCGGCGACAATCACGGTTCGGCCCCGCGCCAGCACGATCGAGGCGCCGATGACGCGGTGGCCGGGCTTGGCGTCGATGATGCGGCGGATGTCGTCGAGCGCCGTCGAGTAGTTGCGGGTAACGCCGGTGACGATGCCATCGGCATCGCCCAGCGCCACCATGCAGGCGGCGAAATGGTTGCGGTCGGTGTTGATCAGGCGCTGGCAGTCGCGAAACAGGAAGCCCTTGCGCTGCATGCGCTCGTACAGATAGTCGGTGTAGACGCCGTTGCGGCGCGACAGCCTGGCATTGATGATCTCGATGCCTTGCTTGTTCAGTTCGATGCCGGCGTTCCTGGCGTTCTCCTTGATGATGTCGTCGCGGCCCAGCAGGATGGCGGTGCCGAGCCGCTGGTTCACATAGGAGACGGCGGCGCGCATCACCTGCTCCTCCTCGCCCTCGGCGAAAACGATGCGCTTGGGCTGGCGGCGCACGCGGTCGTAGATGCGCTGAAGGGTCGAGGCGATCGGATCGCGGCGGGCGGAAAGCTCCTGCGCGTAGCGGTCGAGGTCGAGGATCGGCTTGCGCGCGACGCCGGATTCCATCGCGGCCTTGGCAACCGCGATCGGAATGGCCGAGATCAGGCGCGGGTCGAACGGCACCGGGATGATGTAGTTGGGGCCGAATTTCGGCCGCATGCCCTGGTAGGCGGCGGCGACGTCGTCGGGTACATCCTGGCGCGCCAGTTCGGCGAGCGCACGCGCCGCAGCGATCTTCATGTCGTCATTGATGGTGGTCGCCCGCACGTCCAGCGCGCCGCGGAAGATGTAAGGGAAGCCGAGCACGTTGTTGACCTGGTTCGGATAGTCCGAACGGCCGGTGGCCATGATGGCATCGGCGCGGATTTCGGCGACTTCCTCCGGCGTGATCTCCGGATCGGGGTTGGCCATGGCGAAGATGATCGGCTTCTCGGCCATGGACTGCACCATCTTGGTGGTCAGCGCGCCCTTGGCCGAGAGGCCGAGGAACACGTCGGCACCGTCGAGCGCCTCGGCCAGCGAGCGTGCGTCGGTCTTGACGGCATGCGCCGACTTCCACTGGTTCATGCCTTCGGTGCGGCCCTGGAAGACGACGCCTTTGGTGTCGCACAGGATGATGTTTTCGGGCGCAAAGCCCATCGCCTTCATCAGCTCGATGCAGGCGATGCCGGCGGCACCGGCGCCGTTGCAGACCATTTTGGTGGTCTTCATGTCGCGGCCGGTGATTTCCAGCGCGTTGATCAGGCCGGCCGCCGAAATGATGGCGGTGCCGTGCTGGTCGTCATGAAAGACCGGTATGTCCATAAGTTCGCGCAGCCGCTGCTCGATGATGAAGCACTCCGGCGCCTTGATGTCTTCCAGATTGATACCGCCGAACGACGGCCCAAGGAAACGCACGCAATTGATGAACTCTTCGGCATCCTCGGTGTCGACTTCGAGATCGATCGAATCGACATCGGCGAAGCGCTTGAACAGCACCGCCTTGCCTTCCATCACCGGCTTGGCGGCCAGCGCGCCGAGATTGCCGAGGCCGAGGATGGCGGTGCCGTTTGAGATGACGGCGACCATGTTGCCGCGCGCCGTGTAGTCGAAGGCGCGGCTGGGATCCTCGGCAATGGCAAGCACCGGAACCGCGACGCCCGGCGAATAGGCGAGGCTTAGGTCGCGCTGGGTGGCCATCGGCTTGGTAGCGACGATCTCCAGCTTGCCCGGGCGGCCCATGGCGTGGAATTCCAGCGCCTCCTGCGCACTGACGGAGGGGCCGTTGCTTTCGGTTTTCTTGGCCATGATGCTTTCGATTTCCTCACCCGTGCAGCACCTCGTTGAGACGGGCGCGGTGCTTTCTTTTGTGGAACGTTCGGGATTAAGGCTACACTTCGCCGCTGTAAACCGCCAAGCAGATGGCTTGGGAAATTTTGGAAGCAACTTCTTGAACGACGAAACGCCCATTCGTAGCGACAGCGCTACGCCGGCCTTTGCGCCGGCAACGCCGATGATGGAGCAGTATATCGAGATCAAGGCGGCGAACCCGGATTCGCTGCTGTTCTACCGAATGGGCGATTTCTACGAGCTGTTCTTCGACGACGCCGAGAAGGCGAGCCGGGCGCTCGGCATCGTCCTGACCAAGCGTGGCAAGCACCAGGGCCTCGACATCCCGATGTGCGGCGTGCCGGTGCATGCCGCCGACGATTATCTGCAGAAGCTGATTGGACAAGGGTTCCGCGTCGCCGTCTGCGAGCAGATCGAGGATCCGGCAGAGGCGAAGAAACGCGGTGGCAAATCGGTGGTGCGCCGCGACGTGGTGCGGCTGGTAACGCCCGGCACCATCACCGAGGACAAATTGCTGGCGCCGTCGGAATCGAGTTTCTTGATGGCACTTGGCCGGGTCAAGGGCGGAGCCGAACAAAGAAGCGGGGATCGCGGCAGCGCGACAGGGAACCAAGGAAGTTTTGCGCTGGCCTGGATCGAGATCTCGACCGGCGCCTTTCGCGTTGCCGAGACCAGCGCCGACCGGCTGCTCGCCGATGTCTTTCGCGTCGACCCACGCGAGCTGATCGTCGCCGAACCGGTGTTTTACGATCCGGAGCTGAAACCGGTGTTCGATGTGCTCGGCCGGATCGCCAGTCCGCAGCCGCCGAGTCTGTTCGATTCGGCGTCGGCCGCGGGCCGCATCGCCCGTTTCTTCGAGGTGGCGACGCCGGACAGTTTCGGCACGTTTTCCCGCGCCGAGCTGTCGGCGATCTCAGGCGCCATCGCCTATGTCGAGAAGACGCAGAAGGCCGAGCGGCCGCCGCTGTCGCGGCCCGAGCGCGAGGAGCAGGGTTCGACGCTGTTCATCGATCCGGCGACACGCGCCAATCTGGAACTGCTGCGCACGCTGTCCGGCAGCCGCGAGGGCTCGCTGTTCAAGGCGATCGACCGCACGGTGACCGGCGGCGGCGCGCGGCTGCTCGCCGACCGGCTGATGGCGCCGCTGACCGATCCGGCGGCAATTGGCGCAAGGCTGGATTCGGTGTCGTTCTTCCGGTCCGAGATACGGCTGTGCCAGGCGGTGCGGGCGAGCCTGAAGAGCGTCGCCGACATGCCACGCGCGCTGTCGCGGCTGGCGCTCAACCGCGGCGGCCCGCGCGATCTCGGCGCGCTGCGTGCCGGGTTCGAGGCCGCCGGCGCTATTGCCGAACTGTTTGGGGCGACCGCCCTGTCGCCAGAATTGGCGGCGGCGCTGGCGGCGATCGAGGCGCTGCCGCGCCCGCTGGCCGAGCATCTGACACGGGCGCTCGCCGACGAGCTGCCGCTGCTCAAGCGCGACGGCGGCTTCGTCCGTTCCAGCTACAACGCCGAGCTCGACGAGATGCGGGCGCTGCGCGATGAATCGCGCAAGGTGATCGCCGGGCTGGAGCGCTCGCTGATCGACGAAACCGGCATCCGCTCGCTGAAAATCCGGCACAACAAAGTGCTTGGCTACTACATCGAAGTCACCGCCAACAACCATGCGATCATGACGAGCAGCGACGGGGCGAAGGCGCGCTTCATCCATCGCCAGACCATGGCCAACGCCATGCGCTTCACCACGACCGAACTGGCCGAGCTGGAATCGAAGATCGCCAATGCCGCCGACCGGGCGCTGGCGATCGAGCTTGCCGCCTTCGACAGGCTGACGGCGGAAGCCGTCGGCGAGGCGGACAAGATCCGCGCCGGCGCCGAAGCACTCGCCGTGCTCGACGTGTCGGCGGCACTGGCGCTGGTTTCCGAAAGCGAGGCATGGTGCCGACCCATCGTGGACGCGAGCCTCGCCTTCGCCATTTCGGGCGGACGGCATCCGGTGGTGGAACAGTCGCTGCGGCGTTCGGGCGAAGGACCGTTCGTCGCCAATGATTGCGATCTGTCGCCGGAAGGCAATGCCAAAAACGGCGCGATCTGGCTGCTGACCGGCCCGAATATGGGCGGCAAATCGACCTTCCTCAGGCAGAACGCGCTGATCGCCATCCTCGCCCAGACCGGCTCGTTCGTGCCGGCGGCATCAGCCCATATCGGCGTCGTCGACCGGCTGTTTTCACGTGTCGGCGCCTCCGACGACCTGGCGCGCGGCCGTTCGACCTTCATGGTCGAGATGGTCGAAACGGCGGCGATCCTCAACCAGGCCGGCGAACGCGCGCTGGTGATCCTCGATGAGATCGGCCGCGGCACCGCCACCTTCGACGGCCTGTCGATCGCCTGGGCGGCGGTCGAGTATCTGCACGAAAAAAACCGCTGCCGGGCGATCTTCGCCACCCATTTCCACGAAATGACTGCGCTGGCCAGCAAGCTCGCTCGACTGCACAATGTCACCATGCGGGTCAAGGAATGGGAAGGCGACGTGGTCTTCCTGCACGAGGTCGGCAAGGGTGCCGCCGACCGCTCCTACGGCGTGCAGGTGGCGCGTCTGGCCGGCTTGCCGGAGGCGGTGGTCGGGCGGGCCAGGGAAGTGCTGCACCAACTGGAAGCTGGCGAGGTTTCGGGCAAGGCCAACCGGCTGGTCGACGATCTGCCGCTGTTTTCGGTGGCGGTGAGGCGGGAGGCGCCGAAGCCGGTGAAGGACGATGCACTGGGCGCCGCGCTCGGAGCGATCAACCCCGACGAGATGACGCCGCGGGAGGCGCTGGAGGCGCTGTATCGGCTGAAGGGAATGGCGGGGAAATAGCTGGGCCTCGTCCGCTCCCATCCCTCAAATCATCTGCAGGCCCTGCTTGCGCCGCGGCGGCGGGAAGGCGCGGTCGATTTCGGCGAAATCCTCACGCGTAAGCTCGATGTCGAGCGCCGCGACATTCTGGCGGATATGCTCCTGCTTGCTGGCCTTTGGAATGGCGATGACGCCGTCCTGTGCCATCACCCAGGCCAGCGCCAGCTGAGCCGGCGTCGCATCGTGGCGGGCGGCGATGGCTTCGAGGCTGGCGTTGCGCGCCAATACGCCCTGGTCGACCGGCGAATAGGCCATCAGCGGAATGCCGCGCTGCCGGCTCCAGGGCGCAAGGTCGAATTCGGGGCCGCGCTGGGACAGATTGTAGAGGATCTGGTTGGTCTGGACGCCGTCGCCGGCCGGCAGGCTGACCAGTTCCTCCATCTCATGAGTGTCAAAATTGCTAACGCCCCAGTGGCGGATCTTGCCGGCTTTTTTCAACGCTTCGAAGGCCTCGACCGTTTCCGCCAGCGGCACGCTGCCGGGCCAGTGCAGCAGATAGAGATCGATGCGGTCGGTGCGCAGATGCCTGAGGCTTGCCTCGCAGGCAGCCGGCACGCCGGTGCGCGAGGCGTTGGACGGCAGCACCTTGGAGCCCAGGAACACCTCGTCGCGGCGCCCGGCAATAGCATCCGCCACCACTTCCTCGGCGCCGCCGCTGGCATACATTTCGGCGGTGTCGATCAGCGTCATGCCGAGATCCAGCCCAAGCTTCAGGGCATTGACCTCATCGGCATGGCGGCGGGCGTCCTCTCCCATTTTCCAGGTGCCTTGACCCAGCACCGGAACGGCTTCGCCCGAGGGCAATGTTGTGGTTCTTATCGTTGACGGCACGGCGTGCTCCAGTCGAGGCCCTATGGCTGATGCTACTTCACCGGATGGGCGGCCAGCCAATCCTGCATCCGCTTGATCTCGGCTTCCTGCGCCGCGATCACCGCTTCGGCCAGCTTGCGCATTTCCGGATCTTTGCCATTGGCAAGCTCGACCTTGGCCATGTCGATAGCCGCCTGGTGATGCGGGATCATGCCGCGGGCGAAATCGACATCGGCATTGCCGGAATATTCGATCGCCATCATCGCGCTGTGCATCTTGTCCATCGCCGCGTTGTAGCTGTCGGTCGAGGCACCACTCGCGTCGTGCGCCCCCATGTCGTGTTTCGTCTCCTGGGCTTGCGACGGAATGCTTTCGAGGAAAACGGCAAGCAGCATTCCGGCCGCCATCAGCAGCAGCACGATCTTCTTGGCCAACGTCATTCATGATCTCCTTTTTGAACGACTTCCTATCTGGGGACTTGGCTCAGAGTTTCAACGTCCTGAGCCGCAACGCGTTGGTGATCACCGAAACCGAGGACAGGCTCATCGCCGCTGCCGGTCGCCATGATGATCTTCAGGCCGCGCTCGTGCAGCGCCTTTATCGCCTCTGATGTCGTCGCCTTGATCGGGTCGCGACGGCGACGATGCCGGCCAGCTTGTTGCCGACGGCGACGAACATCGAGGTCTTGCCCTCGGCCTGCAGCGCCTCGGCGCTGGTCGAGATGGATGCGATATCGATGCCGAGAGCGGCCATCATCGCGGCGTTGCCGAGCGCCACCTTCTGTCCCGACTTTTCGAGGCCGGCGGCAATGGCCAGCAGATCATCGTCCGCCATGCCCTCGGCAGCGACGATTTCGGTCAATCTCGGCCGGCCTTCGGTCAATGTGCCGGTCTTGTCGACGATCAGCGTGTCGACCGAGGCAAAGCGCTCGAGCGCCTCGGCGTCCTTGATCAGCACGCCGGCATGCGCGCCGCGCCCTGTGGCGGTCATGATCGACATCGGCGTGGCAAGGCCCAGCGCGCAGGGACAGGCGATGATCAGCACCGAGACCGCCGAGGCGATTGCAAAGATCAGACTGGGTTGCGGCCCGAAGATCGCCCAGGCGATGAACGCAACGATCGCAACCACCACGACGGCCGGGACGAGATAGAAGGAGACGCGTTCGGCCAGGCCCTGGATCGGCGCGCGCGAACGCTGCGCCTTGGCGACGAGCTCGACGATCCGCGCCAGAAATCGACCAGTTCCGGGTTCGGGCCCTCGTCGCCGGTCGGCACGCCCATCGGTTCCAGCGCCATCCCGCAGATCGGGCAGCGCCTGACTTGTCGCGGACGATTTCTGGATGCATCGGACAGGTGTATTGCGTGCCTTTCGGCATCGCCTGCTGCTCCGGCCTGTCGCCAAGATACTTTGCCGGCTCCGCCTCGAACTCACCTTGCAGCCGGCCGAGCAGAAATAGAAGCCCTGGCCTTCATGCCGGGAAAAGTGCTTCGCGGCGGCACGCTCGACACGCATGCCGCAGACCGGATCGGTGGCGGTAATGTAGTTTTCCGGCTCGGCCGTGAACCTCGAACGGCAGCGCTCGCTGCAGAAATGATAGCGATGGCCGCCATGCTCGGCGGTCGGCTTGCCGGCGGCCGGATCGACGGTCATGCCGCAGACCGGGTCGCGAATGACCGCGTCGGCGGCGGACGGAGCAGCTTTCGGCGAGCAGCAACCGCTATGGGCGTGATGGTCGTGGTCGGAATGCGTCAATGCGGAAAGACCGCTCTGTCTCGAACTTGCAACAGAGGTAGTGCTTCCAGTGACTGGAAGGTCAAGGGCCAATTTCGACCTTTGGTGCCGTGGTGCATGCCGGACTGGCTGACCCAAACCGCTTCCATGCTTATGGCCGCCGCTACTTCCGGGCTTGGCAACATCGTCCAGCAAGACCATCTATCAAGTGCGGCAGGAGGCGATCATCCGGTTTCGACTCCCGTGGAGAGCCTGTCTGTCCGCCCCATACCCAGCGCCGCGAAAACGCGCTATAGACGCCGCCAAAACGGCGAGGCCGAACGGCAGTTATGGCAAGAATCTCTCTAAAGCTCGACGAACTGATCGACGCCGAAGCCTTGCGCCGCGAGATGACCGCGCTGACTGCGGCCACGGCAGGCGACGGCTCCGGCAAGGCTGCGCGTGCCGGTGTTCTCCAGCTTCTCAAGGGCAGGCTCGCCGCCGGCCGCAGCATCGCCGAACGCATGCTGATGGACGACGGCAGCGGCACTGCCTGCGCCGCCCGGCTGTCGCATCTCATGGACGAAATCATCCGCGCGCTCCACGAGTTCGCCGCCACCCACGTCTATCGCGTCAAGAACCCGTCATCGGCCGAACGCATGGCCGTCGTCGCGGTCGGCGGCTATGGCCGCGGCACGCTGGCGCCGGGATCCGATATCGATCTGCTCTTCCTGCTGCCCTACAAGCAGACGCCATGGGGCGAGCAGATCGTCGAATACATGCTCTACGTGCTGTGGGACCTGGGGCTGAAGGTCGGCCACGCCACCCGCAACATCGACGAATGCCTGCGGCAGTCGCGCACCGACATCACCATCCGCACCTCGATCCTGGAGGCGCGTTTCCTGTGGGGCGAGCAGAAGCTCTATGACGAGCTCTTGCAGCGCTTCGACCGCGAGGTGGTGCGCACGACCGGACCCGAATATGTGCAGGCCAAGCTTGCCGAACGCGACGAGCGTCATGCCAAGGCCGGCGAAAGCCGCTATCTGGTCGAACCCAACGTCAAGGACGGCAAGGGCGGCCTGCGCGACCTGCAGACGCTGTTCTGGATCGGCAAGTATTTCTACCGGGTCCGCACCGGCGAGGAACTGGTCGACAAGGGCGTCTTCACCGGCACCGAATACCGGGAATTCCAGAAGGCCGAGGACTTCCTGTGGGCGGTGCGCTGCCACATGCATTTCCTCACCGGCAAGGCCGAGGAACGGCTGCATTTCGACATCCAGCGCGAGATCGCCGAGCGGCTGGGCTACACCACACATCCGGGCCTGTCGGCGGTCGAGCGCTTCATGAAGCATTACTTCCTCGTCGCCAAGGACGTCGGCGATCTGACCCGCATCTTCTGCGCGGCGCTCGAGGAGGAGCAGGCCAAGCATGTGCCGGGCTTCAACCGTATCTTCCTCACCTTCTCGCGCCGCAAGCGCAAGCTTGCCGGCACGTCCGATTTCATTATCGACAACCATCGCATCAACATCGCCGACGACCTGGTGTTCGAGCGCGATCCGGTCAATCTCCTGCGGCTGTTCTGGTTCGCCGACAAGCACGGGCTGGAATTTCACCCCGATGCGCTGAAGCTGCTGACCCGTTCGCTCGGCCTCATCGGCAAGGCGCTCAGGCGCGACGAGGAAGCCAACCGGCTGTTCCTCGACGTATTGACGTCGGACGGCAATGCCGAACTCAATCTCAGGCGGATGAACGAGGCGGGACTGCTGGCAAAGCTAATCCCGGATTTCGGCAAGATCGTCGCCATGATGCAGTTCTCGCTGTACCACCACTATACGGTGGACGAGCACCTGATCCGCTGCATCGGCGTGCTGGCCGAGATCGAGCGCGGCGACGGTGAAAAGGTCCACCCGCTTGCCCACTCGCTGATGCCGGGGCTGAAGAAAAGCCGCGAGGCGCTTTATGTCGCGGTGCTGCTGCACGACATCGCCAAGGGCCGGCCGGAGGACCATTCCGAAGCTGGCGCCCGGATCGCGCGGCGGATCTGCCCGCATATGGGGCTGTCGGCGGCCGACACCGAAACGGTCGCCTGGCTGGTCGAGAACCATTTGGTGATGTCGATGACGGCCCAGACCCGCGACCTCAACGACCGCAAGACGATCGAGGACTTTTCCGCGATCGTGCAGTCGGTCGAACGGTTGAAGCTGCTGCTCGTCCTGACCGTCTGCGATATCAGAGGCGTCGGGCCTGGCGTCTGGAACGGCTGGAAGGGGCAGTTGCTGCGCACGCTCTACTACGAAACCGAACTGCTGTTGACCGGCGGGTTTTCGGAAGTGTCGCGTGCGATGCGCACCGCGGCCGCCCGCGAAAAGCTGGCCGAGGCGCTCGCCGATTGGCCGGAAAAGGCGCGCAAGCGCTATGTCGCCAAGCACTATGAGAATTATCTGCTGGCGGTCGATCTCGCCGACCAGCTTCGCCACGCCGAATTCATCCGCGAGGCGGATGCGGCGGGCAAGAAGCTCGCCACGATGATCAAGACCCATCAGTTCGAGGCGGTCACCGAGATCACCGTGCTGGCGCAGGACCATCCCCGCCTGCTGTCGGTCATTGCCGGCGCCTGTGTGGCGGCCGGCGGCAACATCGTCGATGCGCAGATCTTCACCACCTCCGACGGCCGCGCGCTGGACACCATCCTGATCTCGAGGGAATTCGACCGCGACGAGGACGAACGCCGCCGTGCCGAACGCGTCGGCCGGCTGATCGAGGACGTGCTGTCGGGCAAGAGCTGGCTGCCGGAGATGATCGAGAAGCGCACCAAGCCGCGGCGCGGCGCCAAGGTCTTCCGCATCCAGCCGCGCGCCGAAATCCGCAACACGCTGTCGAACCGGTTCTCGGTGATCGAGGTCGAGGGGCTGGATCGGCCGGGCCTGCTGTCCGAGATCACCGGGGCGTTGTCCGACTTGTCGCTCGACATCGCCTCGGCACACATCACCACCTTCGGCGAAAAGGTCATCGACACCTTCTATGTCACCGATCTCACCGGCCAGAAAATCGACAGCCCGACCCGCATGGCCGCCATCAAAAACAGGCTGATCGCCGTCCTCGAAGGCACCGTGCCCGAGCGCGGCGGCAAGGCCAAGGCTGCGGCCGAGTGACCGCCACCACTCATTTGTCCCAATCCTGCAGGCAGTCTCCAGACGCATGAGCCTTGTCAAAAAGTTCGCGACGGTCGCTTCCGGCACGCTGATGAGCCGCGCCCTCGGCTTCGGCCGCGAGATGCTGATGGCGGCCGCGCTCGGCACCGGGCCGATCGCCGACGCCTTCAACGCCGCCTTCCAGTTTCCCAACACCTTCCGCCGGCTGTTTGCCGAAGGCGCCTTCAACGCCGCCTTCGTGCCGCTGTTCGCCAAGGAGATCGAAACCCACGGCACCGATGGCGCCAAGCGCTTTTCCGAAGAGGTGTTCGGCGTGCTGTTCACGGCGCTGCTGGCGCTGACCATCGCCATGGAACTGGCGATGCCGCTGATCGTGCGCTACCTGGTGGCGCCGGGCTTTGCCGACTCGCCGGGAAAGTTCGAGATGACGGTCCGGCTCGCGACCATCATGTTTCCCTATCTGATCTGCATGTCGCTCGGCGCCATGATGGCCGGCATGCTGAATTCGCTGCGCCGCTATTTCGCCGCCGCGGTGGCGCCGGTGTTCCTGAACGTCATCCTGATCGGCGTGCTCGCCTATGCCTGGCACAAGGGATCGGACGCGCGCACCGTTGGCTTCGCACTGGCCTGGGGCGTGCTGGCGGCGGGGCTGGTGCAACTGGCGATCGTCTGGGTGGCGGTGCGCCATGCCGGCATCTCGATCGGCTTTCGCCGGCCAAGGATGACGCCCAATGTCAAGCGGCTGCTGATCCTGGCGCTGCCGGCGGCGATCACCGGCGGCATCACCCAGATCAACCAGCTGATCGGCACCGCAATCGCCTCGGCGCAGGACAGCGCGGTGTCGTCGCTCGCCTATGCCGATCGCATCTATCAGCTGCCGCTCGGCGTCGTCGGCATCGCCGTCGCCATCGTGCTTCTGCCCGAACTGTCGCGGGCGCTGAAGTCGGGCAATCTGATGGAGGCGGCCAATCTGCAGAACCGGTCGGTGGAGTTCACCTTGTTCCTTACCTTGCCAGCGGCGGCGGCACTGCTGGTCATGGCGGAGCCGATCGTCGGGCTGGTCTATGAACGCGGCG
This sequence comes from Mesorhizobium sp. WSM4806, assembly GCF_055811635.1. Classification (NCBI taxonomy): domain Bacteria; kingdom Pseudomonadati; phylum Pseudomonadota; class Alphaproteobacteria; order Hyphomicrobiales; family Phyllobacteriaceae; genus Mesorhizobium; species Mesorhizobium sp. WSM4806. The sequence continues at coordinate 97,453 of NZ_JBVVQZ010000022.1, forward strand.
CATTTGCCGCCAACAACTCGACGCCGGTCGTGGCGGCGATCCTGGCAATCTTCGGCTTGGGGCTGCCGGCCTTTGTGCTGATCAAGGCGTTCACCCCCGGCTATTTCGCTCGCGAGGACACGCGCACGCCGATGATCTTCGCCGCGATCTCGGTGGCTGTGAACATCACCACCGCGCTGACGCTGTTTCCGCAGATGGGCGCGCCGGGCATCGCCGTCGCTTCGGCCGTCGCCGGCTGGGTCAATGCGTTGATGCTGCTCGGCGTGCTGATCCGGCGCGGCCATTGGGGCCGCGACGTACCGCTCATGAGACGCATCCCACGGCTGGTGCTGTCGGCGGCGGTGATGGCGACGGCGCTGTATTTTGCCGAACACTGGTTTGCCGCCCAACTGGCTTCGGGCTCGCCGCTGGTGGTCAAGGCGGCAACGCTGCTTGGGCTCGTCGCCGGCGGGGCGCTGCTTTACTTCGTCACCGCCTTCGCCACCGGCGGCGCCGATTTCGGCATGATCCGGCGCAGTATGGCGCGGAGGGGATCACCTTCGACCAGGGAATAGTCTCCAGATCCGTAAGCCTAACAGTAGCGACCCGTCGACAAGCATCAGTCTTCGCCGGACAATTCGTCATAGACCGGGCGCGGCAGCGGCTTACGTGCCTGCTTGCTAAGTTCGATCCCGAATTCGGCCCGAAGCCGCGCCGCTGTCTCCAGCGGCGTCTCGCGGCCATGTCGGTGCTCCAAAGCTTTCTCGTTTGAGATGGTCATCCATTTCTCGTCAGATCGTTTGCAGAATATGTTTCACCCTATCATACATATCGATGTCGGCGCCGCCCCTCATTGCCCTGCCGGGCATTTCTCCCCGTAAACGGGGAGAAAGAAGCTGGCTGCCCCTCGGCGCTCGTCCTGCAACGCCTGTCGTTGGCTAAACCGTCGACGACGGGTCTTTCTCCCCGTCACTATAGACCCGGCAGGGCAATGAGGGGCAGCGCCGACCTGTCAAGCCGAGACGGGCGCTATAGGCGCAGCGCCAACAACATCGAACAAGCAATCCGACCTGAAGCAATCGCTCTGCTGCGATCGCCTACAGCCCCTTGATCGTCTACTCGCTCTCGTCCATAAGCGCGCCGTCGCAAGACTTTCGCCGCGCGCGAAACGGCCCTCCACAAGCCAGGGAAGCACCATGACCGACGCCAATCAGCCCGCCTTCAAGCCCCTCGTTTTTTCCGGCGTCCAGCCGACCGGCAATCTGCACCTCGGCAACTATCTCGGCGCCATCAAGAAATTCGTCGCCCTGCAGGACACCTCCGATTGCATCTATTGCGTCGTCGACCTGCATTCGCTGACCGCGCAGCTTGTCCATGAGGATCTCAAGGACCAGACGCGCGCGATCACCGCGGCGTTTCTCGCCTCCGGCATCGACCCGAAGAAGCACATCGTCTTCAACCAGTCGCGGGTCATGCAGCACGCCGAGCTTGCCTGGATCTTCAACTGCGTGGCCCGCATCGGCTGGATGAACCGGATGACGCAGTTCAAGGACAAGGCCGGCAAGGATCGCGAGAACGCCTCGCTTGGGCTGCTTGCCTATCCGAGCCTGATGGCTGCCGACATCCTCGTCTACCGCGCCACCCATGTGCCGGTCGGCGACGACCAGAAGCAGCATCTGGAGCTGACACGCGACATCGCGCAAAAATTCAACAACGACTTTTCCGACCGCATTGCCGGCCTTGGCGTCGGGGTCGAGATGAAGGTCGGCGAGGAGACCGTGAACGGTTATTTCCCGCTGACCGAACCGATCATCGGCGGACCGGCGGCGCGTATCATGTCGCTACGCGACGGCTCGAAGAAGATGTCGAAGTCGGATCCGTCGGACCTGTCGCGCATCAATCTGACCGACGATGCCGACAGCATCTCGAAGAAGATCCGCAAGGCCAAGACCGACCCGGAGGCGTTGCCTGGCGAATTGGACGGCCTGGCCGGCCGGCCGGAAGCCGAAAACCTGGTCGGCATCTATGCGGGTCTCGCCGAGATATCGAAGGAGGCAGTGCTGAAAGAGTTCGGCGGCCAGCAGTTTTCGGTGTTCAAGCCGGCGCTGGCCGACCTTGCCGTGGAAAAGCTGGCGCCGGTCGCCGGCGAAATGCGCCGCATTTCCGACGACCGCGCCTATGTCGACGCGGTGCTCAGGGATGGCGGCGAGCGGGCCGGCCTGCTGGCCGAGGCGACGATGAAGACCGTGCGCGACATCATCGGCCTGCTGCAGGGTTAATCTGCAGCCAATATCGCTACATCCGCCGGTCGCTTGCGGCCGGGCCGTGGCGGTGGCAGATTGCGACCGAAACCATTTGAGGTAGAATATGGTCTCCAAACGCCTCAGCCGCGAAGCCGGCCATCGCCGCAAGTTTTTGGCGATCATCGACGACACGCCCGAATGCGAACGGGCCGTCGTCTACGCCTCGAAGCGCGCGCAGAGCACCAGCGGCGTGCTGGTGCTGCTCTATGTGATCGAGCCGGACGATTTCCAGCATTGGCTAGGTGTCGAGAAGATCATGCGCGAGGAGGCCACCGCCACCGCGCGCGCCGCACTGGACAGCTATGCCAACAAGGTGCGCCAGAAGCTCGGCATCGAGCCGGAACTGGTGGTGCGCGAAGGCAAGCCGACGGAAGAGATCCACAGATTGATCGAGGAGGACCAGGATATCGCCATCCTCGTGCTGGCCGCCGGCGCCGGCAAGGAGGGGCCGGGCCCGCTGGTCGGCGCGGTCGCCGGCAAGGGCGCCGCCTTCCCGATCCCGGTGACAGTGGTGCCGCAGAACCTGTCAGACGAAGAAATCGACAGCCTGGCCTAAGCTGTGTTTCAGAAGACCGCAAAAACATTCTCCCAGCCAGCCGTTCCGGCGATGGCTTTCGCTTGAATGTCCTGCCCATAAGGCCTATTTAGAATTATTCCAGACTATCTGCCCGAACGGGCTCGGAGACGTCCATGTTCATCCAGACCGAATCGACGCCAAATCCGGCGACATTGAAGTTCCTGCCCGGCAAGGAAGTGCTTGTCGAAGGCACCGCCGATTTCCGCGATGCCGACAGCGCTGCCGCGGCTTCGCCGCTGGCCGGCCGGCTGTTCGAGATCCCCGGCGTGACCGGCGTCTTCTTCGGCTATGATTTCGTCACCGTGACCAAGGACGGCCCCGACTGGCAGCATCTGAAGCCGGCGATCCTCGGCGCCATCATGGAGCACTTCATGTCCGGCGCGCCGGTCATGGCCAGGGCCGGCCCCGCCGCCGAGACCAGCCAGACCGGCGAATTCTACGACAAGGCCGACGAGGAACTGGTCATCACCATCAAGGAACTGCTCGACACGCGGGTGCGTCCGGCGGTCGCCCAGGACGGTGGCGACATCACCTTCCGCGGCTTCGAGAACGGCACCGTGTTCCTGCACATGAAGGGCGCCTGCGCCGGCTGCCCGTCGTCGACGGCGACGCTGAAGCACGGCATCCAGAACCTGCTCCGGCATTTTGTGCCCGAGGTGCAGCAGGTCGAACAGGTCTCTTAAGATCAAAGGACGTCAATTCGCCCCTTCGCGCGACACAAAAAACCGGGCCAAATTGCCCGGTTTTTTGTTTTGGGACGTCAGTTGTTGCCTAGACGGTCCGCGTATGAGCTCTAGAGAACGATGACCTTGGCGCCGACGGAGGTGCGGTCGTAAAGGTCGATGATGTCCTGGTTCATCAGCCGAATGCAGCCCGACGACATCGCTTTGCCGATCGAGTTCCACTCCGGGCTGCCATGCAGGCGGTAGCCTGAATCGCCGCCCTTGTTGAACAGATACAGGGCGCGCGCGCCGAGCGGGTTGGTCAATCCGGGATCCATGCCGCCGGCAAATTTGGCGAGTTCCGGCTGGCGCTTGATCATCGCCGAAGGCGGCGTCCAGGTCGGCCATTGGCGCTTCGCCGCGATGCGGGCGGTGCCGCGCCATTCAAAACCCTCGCGGCCGACGCCGATGCCGTAACGCATAGCCTCGCCGCCGCCCATGACATAATAGAGGAACTTGTTCTGCGTATCGACGACGATAGTGCCCGGCTTTTCACCGGTGTCGTAGCTCACGATCTGCCGGCGGTACTTGAACGGCACCTTTTCGATCGGAATGCGCGGCAGTTGATAGCCCGCATCGGTCATCGGGCCATAGTTGTTGGTGAATATCTGCGAGCCGATGGTGCTGCAACCAGCAATAGCCGTCGACAGCGCAAGTGCGGCGACGATTGCGAATGACTTCATGCGCATGAAAAGGTCCGATGCCCCGCCCGAAAGATAGCGGCACGAGACGGCCGCCTTGTCGCTATCATTCATGCTGGCATTTGCTTTGCTTGCCAAGCGGGCGATGCCTATATGCAGGGGCTTACATGCCGGTAAGTCCGCAGCTGTGGCTTTTCGGCAACGGCTCTCATAAGATTATGTAGGAAATTCAATGGGGCGGTCCGCCAGGCCGCCCGAAGTTAGGGAACCAATCATGAATGTCGGAGATGCCGCCCAGCGTTCCGGCCTGCCGGCCAAGACCATTCGCTACTATGAGGAGATCGGCCTGATCCGCCCGCAGCGCGCCGGCAACGGCTACCGCGATTATTCGGGCGACGACATCCACCGGCTGACGTTTCTGCGCCGCGCGCGCAATCTCGGCTTTTCCATCGACGACTGCCGCCAGCTGATGGCGCTCTACCAGGACCGCAGCCGCGCCAGCCATGACGTGCGCGAGATCGCCGCCGCGCATGTGACGGCAATCGAGGAGAAGGTGCGCGAACTGCAGTCGATGCGCTCGACCCTGCAGAAGCTGATCCATGCCTGCCACGGCGATGACCGGCCGGACTGCCCGATCCTGGACGATATTGCGGGGGCGGTTTTGCCATCTGACAAAGTCGTTCCCGCCCAGGTGTGAAGGTTGCGTGGCGTCGCCAGCCGTTTTCCAGGTTAGGTTTCAGCGATCAATCGGCACCATCGATACGCTCAAGGCGACAATCGAGAAGAACGCCGCACGGGCGATTTCCTTCTTTGACGCGTTCGGGTTCCTGGCCGCTTTGATCAATTGCCTGGGTGCCATGTCAGGCGTCACGACCGGATAGGCGTCGGCCACCGCCTGCATCTCGTCCGCGTTCATCATCCAAACTCCCTAAACCCACCCGCATTCGCACAATATCTCATATTACTAATGTATGAAGACGTGAATTAGGAGCCATTGTTCTCTTTGTCCGCTCACTGAGTCGAACGCGCTAAACTGTCGGGTCTTTGATCAAATATACAATCACCTTAGGAAAGGCGCTTATTTATTCGACAATACGCCTTGGCACCGGCAACAAATCATGATTCAAGTGCGGTTGTCTTTGGGGGAAACACATGATCCGCATAGCCACCGCTATAGCCGTTGCCGTCGGTGCATCGGCATGCACCAGTCAGGCGAACGTTCCTTATGATACGAGTAAAAAAACCTGTCGAATCTATGTTGAGCCAGGGACAGGTGAAAAGCGTGAACTTTGCCTGCCAGACACTCCAAATAAATACTGCGTGCGGGCTTATTATATAAATACACCGGGCGTAGAGCGGATAATGTGCGGCCCACTAACTGTCAAATCACCAACTGCCGCTGGCCGCGCTAGGCAGCTTGGAGGCAACAGATACCCGTAGGAAAAGGCGGGGCGACGATGGGGCTTTGGCAGTTCATCAAACGGCAGTTCATGGCCGTCGACTTGGGTTATGTCTATGTGTCGCTTCGCGGAGCCCATTCGTTTAGGTTCTTCATCAAGCTGGATAGAGCCGACAACAAGAAATTCGTAGAATTCAAATTTTGCCATTACGGTGCGGCCGAGGCCCTGTGCAGTTTAAGCGTTGAGGAGTTCAATGACCTGGTTGACGGCGTTCTGAAAGTTAAGGCAGAGCTTGAAACGCCCCTACCCGACAGCGCGACCCAGCCATCGGGGAATGGCAGGGGTAGCGCTTAGGAAACGATGGCTCCTAAAGGAGCCATTTGATAGCTCCTAGAATTAGCACGACGATAGCTGCGATTGCGTATTCCCGCCCTGGCTTAACCTGGGCACGAAGTCGCGGGGAAATCGACCTGCCAAGCAGGACGGCAACCCCGCCCCGTTCTGCAATACAGGTTGTCAAATGCACAGCTGCCATCAAGAAACGGGTTCAAACCGTGAACAAAGTCTGGCATGGTGAGCCCATGCCAATCATCTCACCTGTACCCCTCAATCCGCTGATCGACGGCCGCCAGTCGGAGCGCGCGATGCTGGTTCGGCGTGGCGTGCAGCGGCTGCTCAGGGAGATGGGCGCGCATGTGCTGCCGGAACTGTCGCTGGCGACCGGGCGCCGCGCCGACCTCGTCGCGCTGACCCGCCAGGGCGACATCTGGATCATCGAGATCAAATCCTCGATCGAGGATTTCAGGGTCGACCGCAAATGGCCGGACTACCGGCTGCACTCCGACCGATTTTTTTTCGCCACGCATCCCGGTGTGCCGTCGGAGATCTTTCCGCAGGAATGCGGTTTTATCCTTTCCGACGGCTACGGCGCCGAAATCCTGCGCGACGCGCCCGAGCACCGCATGGCGGCGGCGACGCGCAAGGCGCTGATGCTGAGGATCGCGCGGGCCGGAGCAGCGCGGCTGCTCGCGGCGGAACTTGCCGGCGTGGCGGTGTCGGCTCTGGAGGGCGAGAGCGAGTAGCTGGAACGTTTGTGCTCTTCCTTAGCCCTTCGCACTGCCCCACATCCGCCTGCCGGCACCTTCTCACCGTATAGTGAAGGGGAGAAGGGAGCTGGCCGTAACCTTGGCGCACTTTCTGCAACGCTGGAGATTGGCGAAATCCTTTGCGAAGGCGTCTTTCTCCCCGTCTCTAAACGGGGAGAAATGCCCGGCAGGGCAATGAGGGGCGGCGCAACGTTCGTCGGCTACTCTTCCCCTTGGTCCATCCCATTCGCTGCCGGCGCCACCAGCAGCACGGCGGCGCCGAGGATGGCGGCGATGAAGGAGCCGGCGAGGATGCCGACTTTCACCGCGTCCTGGAGCTCGACATTGCTGGCGAAGGCGAGCAGGCCGATGAACAGGCTCATGGTGAAGCCGATGCCGCAGAGCAGCGAAATGCCGACCATGTGCAGCCAGCCGGCATTGACCGGCAGATCGGCGAGGCCGAGCCGGATGGCAAGCGCAGAAGAACCGAACACGCCGACCAGCTTGCCGGCGACGAGGCCGGCGGCGACGCCCAGCGTCAGTGGCTCGACCAGGGTGGCAGCACTGAGGCCGGCGAGCGGGACGCCGGCATTGGCGAAGCCGAAGATCGGGACGACGACGAAGGGCACTATCCTGTGCAGGCCGTGCTCGAGCCGGTGCAGCGGTGAATGGTCTGAATCCTGGCTGATGCCGGGGGTGATTTTCAAAGGTATGGTCAGGGCCAGCGCCACGCCGGCGAGCGTGGCATGGACGCCCGATTTCAGCACAAGCACCCACAGCACGACACCAAGCAGGAGATAGGGCAGCAGCGTCAGCACCTTCATGCGGTTGAGCACGATGAGCAGAGCGATGACCGCGAAGGCGGCGCCGAGATAGGCGAGCGACAGGCCGCTCGTATAGAACACCGCGATGATGATGACGGCGCCAAGGTCGTCGATGATGGCGAGCGCGGTGAGGAATACCTTCAGCGACCCTGGCACGCGGCTGCCGAGCAGCGACAGCACGCCGAGCGCAAAGGCGATGTCGGTGGCGGTCGGGATCGCCCAGCCGGACAGGGCGGCTGGATTGTCGCGGTTGATGGCGACATAGACAAGCGCCGGCACCAGCATGCCGCCGGCAGCGGCGATGCCGGGCAGAGCGCGGCGTGGCCAGGTCGAGAGCTGGCCGTCCAGCATCTCGCGCTTGATCTCCAGGCCGACCAGCAGGAAAAACACCGCCATCAGGCCGTCATTGATCCAGTGCGATACGCTGAGCGGTCCCAGATAGGCGTGAAGGGCGTCGAAATAGGTTTCGGCCAGCGGCGAATTGGCGACGACCAGCGCCAATGCCGCGGCTGCCATCAGGACGATGCCGCCTGCCGCCTCGCTGGCCAGGAATTCGCGAAAGATGGAGATCGGCCGCGGCTTCTGGTCCTGCATGTCGTCTCCATCGTATCGCCTACCCGCCGGCAGGGACAACATCACCCTGTGCGATGATGCGCAACCGCCGATGGCAGGGCAGTTCCTACAGTGCCGCGCGACCTTGGGGGCGCATAGGACCGTCAGGCGTTAGCGCGGCGCGCGTTTGGCGAGTATCCGCTGCAGCGTGCGGCGATGCATGTTGAGCCGGCGCGCCGTCTCGGAGACGTTGCGGTCGCACATTTCGTAGACGCGCTGGATGTGCTCCCAGCGCACGCGGTCGGCAGACATCGGGTTTTCAGGCGGCGCGGCGCGTTCGCCCGCAGTGCGGGTAAGAGCCGCGAAAACCTCGTCGGCATCGGCCGGTTTCGACAGATAGTCGATGGCCCCGAGCTTCACCGCCGTAACCGCGGTGGCGATGTTGCCATAGCCGGTGAGGATGACGGCGCGGGCGTCGTCGCGCTTCTCGCGGATGGCGGCGACGACGTCGAGGCCGTTGCCGTCGGCGAGCCGCATGTCGACCACCGCGTAGGCTGGCGGATTGGCGCGCGCCTTGGCCACGGCCTCCTCGACGCTCTCGGCCGTCTCGACCACGAAACCCCTGGTCTCCATGGCGCGGGCAAGGCGCGTGAGGAATGGCCTGTCGTCGTCGACGATCAGCAGCGAGGTGTCCTCGCCCTCAACCATTGCGCCAATCGTTTCGTCGCCATTCATCGTCTTGACATTCCTGCTGCCCGAATTTTACGCAGATATAGTTTTGGAGCGCTATTGTCCAATTCAAGCCGTGTCAAACATGGTGGCCGAAGCCGATTCAGGATTGAGGAAGACGCTGCGCGGCCACGATATCCGCACGACGGCGCCCTCGCCCGGCTCGTTTGAATTGCGGAAATCGAGCGTGGCGCCCGAGCGTTCAAGCAGGGTCTTGGCGATGAACAGCCCCAGTCCGAGGCCGCCGCCGGCCTCGGTGCCCTGGCGTGTCGACATATAGGGCTCGCCGATGCGATCGATAATTTCGGGAGGAAAGCCCGGCCCGTCGTCGGTGATCGAGAAGGTGACCGTTGCCTCGTTCCAGCTCCAGCGCACGGTGACGCTCTTGCGGGCAAAATCGACGGCGTTCTCGACCAGATTGCCGAGGCCGTAGATGACGCCGGGATTGCGCCGTCCCACCGGTTCGGGGCCGATGCGCTCGCCGGGGAGAAGCTTGATCGAGATGCCGAAATCGCGGTGCGGGGCGGTCATCTCCTCGACCAGCGAGGTCAGCGGCAGGCGGGAGAGATGCGCCTCGCCCTCGGAGGACAGGCTGGTCAGGCGTTTGAGGATCTCGCGGCAACGCTCGCTCTGCGAGCGCAGCAGCGTCACGTCCTCGCCGTATTTCGGGTCATTGCGGAGCGCCTTCTCCATCTCCTTGGCAACAAGCGTGATGGTGGCGAGCGGCGTGCCGAGCTCATGCGCGGCGGCAGCGGCAAGGCCGTCCAGCGCCGACAAATGCTGTTCGCGCTGCAGCACCAGCTCGGTGGCGGCAAGCGCGTTGGCGAGCAGCCGGGCTTCCTCGGCCACGCGGAAGGCGTAGATCGCGGTGAAGGCGATCGAGGAAAACACCGCCATCCACATGCCGGCGACGTAAATGAACGGCATCTCCAGCGGCGCGCCCTCGTACCAGGGCAGCGGCAGATGGAAGAACACCAGCAGGCTCGCCGTCACCATCACCAGCGCGCCGAGGATGGCGGTCAGGCGCAGCGGCAGCGACGTCGCCGAGATGACCACGGGCACGGTGACCAGCACTGAAAACGGGTTGGTGAGGCCGCCGGTCAGGTAGAGCAGACCGGCAAGCTGCAGGCTGTCGATGGTCAGGATGGCGAAAGCCTGCAGCGGGGTCAGCCGATGCGCCGCCGGATAACGGAAGGTCAGCAGCAGGTTCATCCAGGCCGAACAGGCGATCAGCGCGAAGCAGAGACTGACCGGCAGCGGGAATTTCAGCCCATAGGCAACGACAAGGACCGTCAGACTCTGGCCAACAATGGCAAGCCAGCGCAGCCTGATCAGCGTGTTGAGGCGCAGCCGCTGGCTTTGCTGGAAGTCGGGCGCCCGCAGGATGTTTATCATGGCCAAGGATTATAGCCGGAAAAGGAGAAAGGCTAGGTCCCCCGCGGTTTGGCGCGGCTGGTTGCGGTGGCGAGAAGCGGGTTCTCCGGCCAGATATGCCGGGGATAGCGGCCACGCATCTCGGCTCGCACATCGGCCCAGGAGCCGCGCCAGAAACCGGGCAGGTCACGCGTCGTCTGGATCGGTCGGTGCGCCGGTGACAATAGCTCGAGCGTCAGCGGCACCGCGCCGTTGGCGATCGCGGGATGCCGGTCGAGACCGAACAGCTCCTGGACGCGGATCGCCAGCACCGGCCATTCACCGTCATAGCGGATCGGCACGCGGCTGCCGGATGGAGGGTCGAAATGGGTCGGCGCCAGCGCCTCGATCCGGCGCTGCAGATCGTGCGGCACCAATGCCATGAGGCCGACCGAAAGCACGCCCGGATCGATCGCGGCAAAGGACGCCGCGCCGGAAAGGAAGGGCAGCAGCCAGTCGTCGAGGCGGTCGATGAGCGCCGCATCGGAAACATCTGGCCAGGGCGCGCCAAGACCGCGATGCAGCCAGCCGAGCCGTTGGCGCAGCGTTTCGGCCTCCTTGCCCCACGGCAAAAGCGACAGCCCGTGTTGGCGCAGGGCGTCAAGGATGGCGCGATCGGCGGCGATGCCGGCCGGCGCCGGCAGCATGCGTTCGGACAGGGTGATGGCGCCGAGGCGAACGGTTTCACGCACACGCACCGCACGCCCGTCGCGGTCGAAACTGGTTTCGCGGTTTGTCTCGATCTTGTCGGCGAGCGAAGCGCGAATGTCGGCTTCGTCTATCGCCGCCGCTGCCGTAATGCGGGCATTCTGCGCCTTGCCCTGCAGATCGGCGACGACAAGCCAGGTTTCGCCCGCCAGTGGGTCGGCGGCGTCAAGCATGGCGCCTGAACCGTTGGCCAGCACGAAACGGCCGCGCTCTCCGCGCGCCCTGGCGACGCGATCCGGCCAGGCGTGGATGAGGAGAGCGCCGGCGCTGCCCTCCCCCCCGAGGGGAGGGTCGGCCAGTGAGCCTTGCCCAGCGAGGCGAGGGAGACGGGGTGGGGTCGGCGATGACGTGCCCGACCCAACCCCACCCCGATCCGCTTCGCGGATCGACATACCGGGGCGAACCACGGGTCTCGCCCGGCCTTCGGTCCCCCTCGAAGGGGAGGGTGAAGCCTGTTTCGCCAGCCGCTCAGCGAGTTGCCGGGCGGCGGTGGCGCGCGGCGATCTTTCGGATCGGAACCGAAGCAGCCGCCGTTCGAGGTCGGCGCCGTCGCCGCCCAGGCCACGCTCGGTGAGCAGCACGGCGAGCATGGCCGCTTCGAACGCCCGGCCGGTGTTTGCCACCTCGGCGACCATGTGAGCCAGCCGCACAGGCAGTGCCAGCCTGCGCATCGCAGCACCCGATTGCGTCAGTCGCCCTGCCTCGTCAAAGGCGTCGAGCGCACGAAGCAGCGCCCTTGCCTCGTTGAGTGCCGGGGCCGGCGGCGGATCGAGGAAGCAGAGGCTCGACGGGTCGGCGACACCGAAGGCGGCGCAATCGAGCAGAAGTCCGGAAAGGTCCGCCTCGAGGATTTCCGGCGGCGTGAAGGCGGGAAGTGCCGCGGTCTGCTCGGTCCGCCACAACCGGACGGCGACGCCGGGCTGCGTGCGGCCGGCGCGGCCGGAGCGCTGGTCGGCGGAGGCTTTGCTGACCCGCACCGTCTCCAGCCGCGTCAGGCCGCTGGCCGGCTCGTAGCGCGGCAGGCGCGACAAGCCGGAATCGATGACGACGCGCACGCCGTCGATGGTAATCGAGGTCTCGGCGATCGAGGTCGCCAGCACCACCTTGCGGCGGCCGGACGGCGCCGGCTTGATCGCGGCGTCCTGCGCCTTGTTGTCGAGCATGCCATAGAGCGGCACGATGTCGGTGTCGGCACTGACGCGGCCTTGCAGCCGCTCGGCGGTGCGCTCGATCTCGCGCTGGCCGGGCAGGAAGGCGAGCACGCTGCCGCTCTCCTCGGCAAGGGCCGCGCGGATTGCCTTGGCCATCGCGTCCTCGATGGCGATGCCGGCCGGCCGCTCGTCGTAGCGGACATCGACGCGAAAGGCGCGGCCTTCGCTCTCGATCACCGGGGCGCCGGAAAGCAGCCGAGCGACGCGCGCGCCGTCGAGCGTCGCCGACATGACCAGCAATCGCAGATCGGTCCGCAGCGCACCTTGCACGTCGAGCGCCAGCGCCAGACCAAAATCGCCGTCGAGCGAGCGCTCGTGGAACTCGTCGAAGAATACCGCCGAGACACCGGGCAACTCCGGATCGTCGAGGATCATCCGCGACAGCACGCCTTCGGTGACGACAAGAATTCTGGTCCTCGCAGAAGTGCGGTTCTCCATCCGCATGGCATAGCCGACCGTTTCGCCGGGCTCCTCGCCGAGCAGTTCGGCCATGCGGCGGGCGGCTGCGCGGGCAGCGAGCCGGCGCGGCTCGAGCAGAATGATCTTCCCCGTGCCGAGCCAAGCCGCATCGAGCAGCGCCAGCGGCACCAGCGTCGTCTTGCCGGCGCCGGGCGGCGCCACCAGCACGGCACTGTTGCCATGGCCGAGCGCTTCACCGAGCGCCGGCAGGACGGCGGAGACCGGAAGCTCTGGCAAGGGTTTTCTGGTCATTGTTTCAGGGATGCATCCACCCAATCTCGCGGCAGGTCGGTCGCGCCCCGCATATCAGCGGTGGCGGTCGCCGCGCAACCGGGCAACGGACCAACTCAAAGCGGGTCCACCTACTCGCCATAGTCAAAGGCGGAAGCCACCGAGGATGACGCGGCCGAGGAGCGACAGGAAGTCGGGATATTTCCTAATAGAACGGCGCGGCCAGGGCCACCGCCCAGATACAAGCGAATTATGCTGCAGCGCAGCGACGAATTCGCTTGCGTTGTTTAGTAAAAATTGCATCACTAAACAAATTACTAAACATCCGCCGCTTAACCGCGTCGTCATGTTTAGACCCCTGAGGAGGGGGTTTTGAGGTTATTTGAAACCGTCATCCGGGCGCGTTTCGCAAATGGGAGGAAGGCATGAAATCGACCTTGAAACTGACGTTGGGACTGACATCGGCCATGTTTGCGTCGACCGCCGTTTCGAATGTCGCGCAGGCTGAAGATCTGACGCTTTGCTGGGCAGCCTGGGACCCGGCCAACGCGCTTGTCGAATTGTCCAAGGATTTCACCAAGGAAACCGGCATCGGCATGAAATTCGAATTCGTGCCGTGGACCAACTATGCCGATCGCTTCCTCAACGAACTGAATTCCAAGGGCAAGCTGTGCGACCTGATCATCGGCGACAGCCAGTGGATCGGCGGCTCGGCCGAGAACGGCCACTACGTCAAGCTGAACGACTTCTTCGACAAGGAGAAGATCAGCATGGACGACTTCGTGCCAGCGACCGTCGTCGGCTACTCCGAATGGCCGAAGAACTCGCCGAATTACTGGGCGCTGCCGGCCATGGGCGACGTCGTCGGCTGGACCTATCGCAAGGACTGGTTCTCCAAGCCGGAACTGCAGAAGGAATTCAAGGAAAAGTACGGCTGGGATCTCGCAGCGCCGACGACCTTCGACCAGCTGAAGCAGATCGCCGAGTTTTTCCAGAAGCGCGAGATCGACGGCAAGACGGTCTATGGCGCATCGATCTATACCGAGCGCGGCTCCGAAGGCATCACCATGGGTGCCATGGACGGGCTCTACAGCTTCGGTTTCAAATATGAGAATCCCGACAAGCCATACGAGATGGACGGCTTCGTCAACTCCGAGAAATCGGTGAAGGGTCTTGAGTTCTACAAGGCGCTCTATGACTGCTGCACGCCTCCTGGAGCCTCGAACAGCTACATGGGCGAAGGCGTCGACGCCTTCAAATCCGGCCAGGTGGCGATGCACATGAACTTCGCCTTTACCTGGCCAGGCCTGCAGAAGGACGAAAATGTCGGCGGCGACAAGATAGGTTATTTCGCCAATCCCAAGGGGCCCGACGGCGATCAATTCGCCCAGCTTGGCGGCCAGGGCATCTCGGTGGTCTCTTACTCCGACAAGCAGGAGGCTGCGCTCAAATACATCAGGTGGTTCGCCAACAAGGATGTTCAGGCCAAATGGTGGTCGCTCGGCGGCTTTTCCTGCCTCAACGCGGTCGTCAAGGATCCAGGCTTCCCGGCCAGCCAGCCTTATGCGCAGACCTTCCTCGACTCCATGGCCATCGTGAAGGATTTTTGGGCAGAGCCCAGCTATGCGCCGCTGCTGCAGGCGTCGCAGAAGCGCTTCCATGATTACGTCGTCGCCGGCCAGGGTTCGGCCAAGGATGCACTTGATGGCCTGGTCAAGGACTGGACCGAGGTCTTCCAGGACGACGGCAAGATGTAGTTGGGGCAGTATCCAATCGGCTCCTCCCGAGCCACGACCGCGTGTCCCGTGCCACCCTTGGCACGGGACACAGCTCAGATAAATTCCACTGTCGAGACGACCCAAGTGACCGAAGCGGGACTGACCATGCTCAATCGGACTGCGGACAGCGTCGCCCGGGCTACGCCTGAGCCGTTGGCCCGCAAGGTCCGAGGTATCAGCGACAAGGGCCTCGCCTGGCTGTTCATCTCGCCGACGATCCTGTTGCTGCTTGCCGTCAACATCTTCCCGCTGTTCTGGGCGATCTATCTGTCCTTCACCAATTACCGCGCCAACCGTCCCAACGAGGTGGTCAGGAACGTCGGCCTTGCCAACTACAAGCGCATCCTCGGCGACCAGGACATCTGGATCGCCATGCAGACGACGGCGCATTTCGTATTCTGGACCATCCTGCTGCAAACGCTGATCGGTTTTACCCTGGCCTGGCTGATCGATCGGAAGTTTCGCGGCCACGCCTTCTGGACGACCATCATTCTGGTGCCGATGATGCTGTCGCCGGCAGTGGTCGGCAATTTCTGGCGCTTCCTCTACGAGCCGCAGATCGGGCTGTTCGCCTATGCCATCTCGTTCGCCACCGGCATTCCGGCAACGCAGATCGGCATGCTCTCCAACGTGTCGCTGGCGCCGTGGTCGATCGTCATCGTCGACACCTGGATGTGGACGCCTTACGTGATGCTGATCTGTCTCGCCGGCCTGCGCTCGATCCCCGAATACATCTATGAGGCTGCCGAGGTCGACCGCGCCTCCAACTGGCGGCAGTTCTGGTCGATCACGCTGCCGATGGCGCTGCCCTTCATCATGCTGGCGGTACTGTTCCGCGGCATCGAGAACTTCAAGATGTTCGACATGGTCAACCTCCTGACCGGCGGCGGACCGGGATCGACCACCGAGGTCGCCTCGATCACGCTGAAGCGGCAGGCCTTCGAAAGCTGGCGGACCGGCTATTCCTCGGCCTTCGCCATAATCCTGTTCGTTGCGGTGTTCGGGCTAGCCAACATCTATGTCAAGGCGCTCAACAAGGTGAAGCAGAGATGAGCCTGACGTCAGCCCATTCTGTTGTCGCACCCTCCGCGATTTCGAAGCGCGTCGCCGGCACAATTATCGTGCTTTACGCGCTGATCTCGATCGTGCCGCTGTTGTGGATCTTCGCCACCAGCTTCAAGACGCCGCCGGACTCGATCGCCTATCCGCCAAAAATCCTGTTCCAGCCGAGCCTCGAGGGCTACTGCAATCTGTTCTCGACCCGCACCCGGCAGACACCGGAATACATCAACGCGCTGGGACCGGCGACGGACATCTGCGATGAGACAGTGCGCAAGCGCAACATGGTCATCGCCGGCCCGTCCAATTTCATGCCGCGCTTCGTCAATTCGCTGATCATCGCCTTCGGCTCGACCTTTTGCGCGGTGTTCCTCGGCACATTGTCGGCCTATGGCTTCTCGCGCTTCAAGGTGCCGCTGGCCGACGACCTGCTGTTCTTCATCCTGTCGACGCGCATGATGCCGCCGATCGCGGTCGCTATTCCCATCTACCTGATGTATCGCGAGATTGGCCTGTCGGACACCGCGCTCGGCATGATCCTGCTCTATACGGCGGTCAATGTGTCGCTCGCCGTGTGGCTGCTGAAGGGCTTCATCGACGAAATCCCGCGCGAGTACGAAGAAGCGGCGATGATCGACGGATATACGCGGCTGCAGGCCTTCTGGCGCACCGTGCTGCCGCAGGCGACCACCGGCATTGCCGCGACCGCCATCTTCTGCCTGATCTTCGCCTGGAACGAATATGCCTTCGCCGCACTGCTGACCTCGGGCACGGCGCAGACCGCACCGCCCTTCATCCCGACCATCATCGGCGAAGGCGGCCAGGACTGGCCGGCGGTCGCCGCGGGCACGACGATCTTCCTGGTGCCAATCCTGGTGTTCACCATCTTGCTTCGCAAGCAGTTGCTGCGCGGCATCACTTTCGGCGCGGTGCGCAAATGAGCATGACCCAACCCGCAAAACGCAAGTCGCGCTGGCCGGTCTGGGCGAGGCGCGGATTGATGGAGAATATCGCCACGGTGATCATTGCCATTGGCTTCCTGATGCTGTTCCAGCCGTTCGCGCTGTCGCTCTACACTTATTCGTTCATCACCATGCTGGCCGGCACGGCGATGTTCATCATCGTCTCGAAGTTTCCGGAGTAGACGATGGCGGAGATCAGGGTCGAGCATCTGAGAAAGGCATTCGGCGATTTCGTCGCCGTGCAGGATTCCAACTTCGTCGTCGGGGATGGCGAGTTCTTCGTCATGCTGGGGCCGTCGGGTTGCGGCAAGACGACGACGTTGCGCATGATTGCCGGGCTCGAACTGCCGACCGGCGGCAAGATCCTGCTCGGTGGCGAGGACGTTACCATGCGGCGTGCCCGCGAGCGCGACATCGCCTTCGTCTTCCAGCTGTTCGCGCTCTATCCGCATATGAACGTGCGCAAGAACATCGGCTTCCCGCTGCTGGCGCAGGGCACGCCAGGCATCGAAATCCGCCGGCGCGTCGAAGAGACGGCGAAGCTGTTGCGCATCGACCATCTGCTCAACAAATCGGTCTCCGGTCTTGCCGGCGGCGATCGCCAGCGCGTGGCGCTCGGCCGCGCCATCGTGCGGCGGCCAAAATGCTTCCTGATGGACGAGCCGCTCGGCACGCTCGACACCGAATTCCGCGATCTCATGGTGCATGAACTGCGCGAACTGCACAACCGCATCCACGCCACCACGGTCTATGTCACGCATGACCAGATGGAAGCGATGTCGATGGCCGACAAGATCGCGGTTATGAACCACGGCGTAATCGAGCAGTTCGGCATGCCGCGCGAAATCTATGACCGGCCGGCGACGATGTTCGTCGCCGATTTCATCGGCTCGCCGCCGATGAATTTTCTCGGCTTCGGCGGCGGGCTTTCAAAGGGCGCCAAGGAGATTTTGGTGCAAGGCGCCAAGGTGGCAGTGCCGGAGGTGCGCGAGGACATCGCGCCGGCCGACATGGCGCTCGGCATCCGACCGGAACACATCCGCTTCGACGACGCTTCGAAGCTGCGCGGCGCCATCTATAGCACCGAGTATCTCGGCACCACGCAGATCGTTGCGGTGGAGACATCCGGCGGCATCATCAAGGCGCGGGTGCCGGCCGAAATCCGGCTCAATGCGGGCGACCATGTCGGCCTGGCGCTGAGCAGCGCACGGCTGTCGCTGTTCGAGAAGGGCTCCGGCCGCGCGGTGCGAACCGCAATCCATGACGGGGCGTCCCAGGGAAGAGCGCATCATGGCTGACGTGCAGATCAAAGGCGTGACCAAGAGCTTCGGCGAACATGTCGCCGTGGACACTCTCGATCTGCACGTCGCCGACGGCGAATTCGTCGTGCTGCTCGGCCCGACCGGGGCCGGCAAGACGACGACGCTCAGACTTATCGCCGGATTGGAACGGCCGGATACGGGCTCGATCCATATCGGCGGCCGCGATGCGACAATGTTGTCGCCGGCCGAGCGCGACACGGCCTTCGTCTTCCAGCAATATTCGCTTTATCCGCATCTGTCGGTCTTCGACAATTTGGCCTTTCCGCTGCGCTCGCCTGCGCGGCGGCTGAGCGAGGACTCGGTGCGCCGCCGCGTCGAGGATGTGGCCAAGATGGTGCGTATCCACCACAAGCTGAACAACCGCTCCACCAAACTTTCCGGCGGCGAGATGCAGCGCGTCGCCATCGGGCGCGCGTTGGTGCGCAAGCCCTCGATCTATCTGATGGACGAGCCGCTGTCGTCGCTCGATGCCAAGCTGCGCGCCGATCTCCGGCTCGAACTGAAGCGCATCCAGGCCGAGGTCGGCGCCACCATGCTTTATGTCACGCACGACCAGATCGAAGCGATGACGATGGCCGATCGCATCGGCATTCTCGCCGACGGCGTGCTGGCGCAGATCGGCACGCCACGCACCATCTACTCGGAGCCGGCAAACGTTCATGTAGCCGCAAGGCTCGGCCAGCCGGCGATCAATCTGCTGCCGACCGGCCTGCTGCCGGATGGCGACATGCCGGCGGGAACCAAAACGATCGGCGCGCGTACAGAACATCTGTCGATCGGCAAGGCATCGAATGGCCCCGCCGACGGCGTTGTTAACTGGGTCGAGCATCTGGGCGACCAGAACCACCTGCATGTGACGGTGGGAAGCAGAAAGCTGGTGACGCTGACCGAACCCGACATCCAATTGGAAAAAGGCGACAGGGTGATTATCCGCTACCGGGCGCCGCTGTTCTTCGACCAGGCCGGAAACAGGATTGCAAACCGATGAGCCCCGGGACATTGGAAAAGAACGGGATACTGGACAAGACTGCGACACTGGACAAGACCGGGACGATGGACAAGCTTGACCTGAAGACGCTGATATCAGTCACCGCCGACACGATTGCCGCTCACGCCGAAGAGCTGACTAAGCTCGACCAGGCAATTGGCGACGGCGACCATGGGCTGAACATGAAGCGCGGCTTCGAGGCAGTGCGCGCCGAGGCGGACACGTTCGCGACAAAGCCGCTGCCGGACGCTCTGAAGGCGATCGGCACCAAGCTGGTAATGACCGTCGGCGGGGCTTCGGGCCCCTTGTTCGGGACGCTGTTCATGGCGCTCGGCAAGGAAATTTCCGTAGAGCCGGATCGCGCCAACCTGATGTCGGCGTTCGGCAAGGCGATCGAGGCGGTGGCAGCCAGGGGCAAGTCGCAGGTCGGGCAGAAGACCATGCTCGACGTGCTGCAACCGGTGCATGACGCCCTGCTGCAGGGAAAGACCGGATCGGAAATCGCCGATGTCGCGGACAGTGCTGCCGATGCCACCGTGCCGATGAAGGCCTTGCGCGGGCGCGCCTCGTTTCTCGGCGACCGCTCCATCGGCCATATGGATGCCGGGGCACGCTCGACCGCGCTTCTGGTGCGGGCTGTCACCGAGACCATCGAGGGGCAAGCATGAGCAATGTCGGCATCGTCATCGTATCGCATTCACCGCTGGTCGCCGAGGGCACGGCCGACATGGTGCGCCAGATGGTCGGCGACGAAGTGCCGCTTGCATGGTGCGGCGGAAACGGCCATGGCGGGCTGGGAACCAATGTCGAGGCGATCATGGGCGCGATCGACAAGGCCTGGTCGGAGGCAGGTGTCGCTATACTTGTCGATCTTGGCGGCGCCGAAACCAACAGCGAGATGGCGGTCGAGATGATCGGCGAGCCGCGCGCGCACAAGATCATCGTCTGCAACGCGCCGATCGTCGAGGGCGCGGTGATGGCGGCGACGGAGGCGTCCGGCGGCGCCTCGCTCAGGGAAGTGGTGGCGACGGCACACGAATTGTCGCCATCGTGAATGAACAGGAATTTTGACTCAATGTCCGCATCCGCAGAAGCCACCGTTCTGATCACCCATGAGGTCGGCCTGCATGCGCGCCCTTCGGTGAAATTCACCAAGCTCGCCAAGACGTTTTCGGCCGAAGTCGAAGTTGCGCTCGCCGCCAACGGTCCTTGGTTCGACGCCAAGAGCATCGTCAAGGTGATGGCGGCCAAGGCGCCGAAAGGCACGGTGCTGCATATCAGAGCCAAGGGCGACGGTGCCGGCGAGGCGGTCGGCGCGCTCGTCGAACTGGTGCGGCGCGACTTCGACGAGGGCGTGGACCATGCCCGAACCGCTTAAGCTGCAGGGGATCCCGGCTTCGGCCGGCTATGCCGAAGGGCCGCTGTTCAACCTCGACCCGGTCGTCGCGCGCTATAAAGGTAAAGCGACCGCCGCTGACGAGAGGCTCGCGCTCGAAACGGCAATCGGCACAGCGACAGGCCGGCTTGCCAAGCTGATCCAGGCAACCGACGGCGATGCCGCCGACATTCTCGAATTCCAGCTCGCCATGCTGGAGGACGATGCGCTGACCGGCCCGGCCTTTGCCGCGATTGCCGCCGGCCAGCCGGCCGATGCGGCATGGCGGCAGGCGCTTGACGCCGAAATTGTCGGCTATGAAACGTCGGATCAGGATTATTTCCGGGCACGCGCCGCCGACATGCGCGACATCAGAGACCAGGTGCTTCGCGCGCTGACAGCGGACAGCGCGGCTGCCGCGCCGACAGGCGCCATCTTCTACGGCGAGGACATCGCGCCGACGCGCTTTCTCGAAACCGACTGGAGCGCCGGCGGCGGCATTGCGCTGAAGGCGGGCAGTACCGCCAGCCACGTCGCCATGCTGGCGCGCTCGCGCGGCGTGCCTATGATCGTGGGGCTCGGTGCTTCGCCGGCTGATCTTGCCGGCGTCGCCCTGCTCGATGCCGAGCACGGCGGCATCGTGTTGAGGCCAACAAGGGCAGAGGTCGAGGCGTTCCGGCAATCGTCGTCGTCTTTCGCGGCACGTCGCGACAGGGCGGAAACTTTTTTGGCTCGGCCGGCGGTGACGAAAGCCGGCACTGCGGTGCGGGTGCAGGTCAACATCGCCGATCCGTCCGATGTCGACGGTATCGATGTCTCGACCTGCGATGGCGTCGGGCTGATGCGGACCGAGTTCCTGTTCGGCAAGACGCTGCCGGACGAGGAATCGCAGTATCGCGCCTACCGCAAGGTGCTCGAATGGGCCGGCGACAGACCGGTGACCATCCGCACCATCGACGCCGGCGGCGACAAGCCGGTGCCGGGTTTCACCGTCGAGGCGGGTAATCCGTTTCTCGGCCTGCGCGGCATCAGGCTATCGCTGGCGAGACCGGAGGTTTTTCGGGTGCAGATCAGGGCGCTGCTGCGCGCCGCCTTGCATGGCAATCTCAAGGTGATGTTCCCGATGGTCGCCGTGTGGGACGAGTATCAGCGAGCAGCCGCGCTCTTCGCCGAAGAGCAGGCCGCGCTTGCCGCGCGCGGCGTCGCGCAAAAAATGCCGCCGCTCGGCATCATGGTCGAGGTGCCGTCGGTGGCGATCGCTCCTGAGGCGTTTGCCGAGGTCGCCTTCTTCTCGATCGGCTCGAACGACCTGACCCAGTATGTGATGGCGGCGGCGCGCGACAATGCCTCGGTCGCGCATCTCAATTCGATCAGGAACCCGGCCGTGCTTCGGCTGATCGCCTCGGTTGCGGCGTTCGGCCGCGCGCAAAAGATTCCGGTCAGCCTGTGCGGCGACGCCGGCGGCGATCCTGCGGCGATCCCGGCGCTGATTGAGGCCGGTCTGCGCGACCTTTCCGTGGTTCCCGCCCAGCTCGCAATGGCCAAGGTGGCCATTGCGGACGTCTCGATCTAGGCACCGGCATGGCCGAAACCAAGAAGACGCCTGAAGCCGGTTCCGAAGAGGCGATCCGCGCCTATAAGACGATCCTGTCGCAGGTCCTCGACCAGCGCCCGTCCGGCATGCGCCAGCGCCTCGCCGACGCGTTGGGCAAGCATCGCAGCTTCGTCACCCAGATTTCCAGTCCGGCCTACTCGATCCCGATCCCGTCAAAACATTTGCCGGCTATTTTCGCCGTCTGCCATTTCAGCCCGGCCGAACGCGACCATTTTCTTGCCGCCTACCATCAGGCGCATCCGGGAAAAATGTCGCTGGCATCCGGCATGCGCAAGACGCGGCATGTTTCGCTGATCGTTCCCGATTTCGGCGACGACAAACAGAACGCGGCGCTCGACAGGGCGGTCAACGATTTCATCCAGAAGATCACCAGCATCGCCGGCAAAGGCGGGACATAGTCGCGCCACGTTCAGCTATTTCGGGAGAGACGGCCATGAAGAAGTTTCTGAATTCTGTGGACACGGTGCTGACCGAAAGCCTCGACGGCTTCGTTGCCGCCCATGCCGACATCCTTGTGCTTGGCGACGAGCATAAATTCGTGCGCCGCAGGACACTCAAGCCCGGCAAGGTAGCGCTGATTTCCGGGGGCGGCTCTGGCCACGAGCCGCTGCATGGCGGGCTGGTCGGGCATGGCATGCTGGATGCCGCCTGCCCCGGCCAGGTGTTCACCTCGCCGACGCCGGACCAGATGATGGCGGCCGCGGAGGCGGTCAACACCGGTGCCGGCTGCCTGTTCATCGTCAAGAACTACGAGGGCGACGTGATGAATTTCGACATGGCTGCTGAAATGTCGGAGGGTGTGATGCAAGTGATGACCAATGACGACGTCGCGGTCGAGAACTCCTCCTACACCACTGGCCGACGCGGCGTTGCCGGCACGCTGGTGGTCGAGAAGATCCTCGGCGCCGCGGCCGAGCAAGGCATGGCGCTGAAGCCGTTGAAGGCGCTTGGCGAACGCATCAATGGCGCGACGCGCTCGATGGGCGTTGCGCTGACCAGTTGCACCGTACCGGCCGCCGGCAGGCCGACCTTCGATATCGGCGACGGCGAGATGGAATTCGGCGTCGGCATCCATGGCGAACCCGGCCGCCGCCGCGACACATTGAAGAGCGCCGACGCCATCGCCGAGGAGATCTGCGCGGCGATATCAGGCGATCTGGGTGACAGAGCAAAAGGCCCGGCGCTGCTTTTCGTCAACGGCTTCGGCGGCACGCCGCTGATGGAGCTCTACCTGATGTACAACAGCGCCCGGAAAATCTTCGAGAAAAACGGCGTGACGGTCGCCCGTTCGCTGGTCGGGTCCTATGTGACATCGCTCGACATGGCCGGCTGCTCGATCACGCTGACCATGCTCGACGACGAGACGACCGCATTGTGGGACGCACCGGTGCATACGGCTGCCCTGCGCCGGGGGATGTAGCACGGCCAACACCGCGCCACGGCTATAGGAACAGTATTAAGCAAGCAGGCGCTTTCTACGACCTGGCCGGTTGCGGCGATAAAGCGGCGGTCACGTCCATTTCGACCAAAGCGAGGTCGCCAAGACGAATTTGCACGTGCTTGCAAAAACAGCATACGCTATTTCCAAGGACAGAAACATTCCTGGGAGAAAGCTGGATGGCGTCACGCTACCACGAGGTCTATGACGGCTGGAAACGCGATCCGGAAAAATTCTGGGCGGATGCGGCCAAGGCCATCGACTGGTTCTCGCCGTTCGAAACGGTCTTCGATGCGAATGCCGGCGTCTATGGGCGCTGGTTTGGCGGCGCCTCCTGCAACACCTGCTTCAACGCCGTCGACCGCCACGTGGCGGGTGGCCGCGCCGATCAGATCGCGCTGATCCATGACAGCGCGATTTCCGGCACGGTCAGGAAATTCACCTATGCCGAATTGAAACGCGAGGTGGTCGCGCTGACGTCGGTGCTGAAGAACCGCGGCGTCCAAAAAGGCGATCGGGTCATCATCTACATGCCGATGGTGGCGGAAGCTGCGTTTGCCATGCTTGCCTGCGCCCGTATCGGCGCCGTACATTCGGTCGTCTTCGGCGGCTTTGCTTCGCACGAGCTCGCCACACGCATCGACGACGCCAGACCGAAGCTGATCATTTCCGCCTCTTGCGGCCTGGAGCCCGGGCGCGTCGTCGCCTACAAGCCGCTGCTCGACAAGGCGATCGAGATGTCGCGGCACAAGCCCGAAGCCTGCCTCATCCTGCAGCGCGATCAGCTGCGCTGCGAGCTAGAGGAGAACCATGACATCGACTATGCCGACGCCGTCGCCCGCGAGCGGGCCGCGGGCGCCAATGTCGACTGCGTTCCGGTGCTCGCCACCGACCCGCTCTACATCATCTACACGTCCGGAACGACCGGCCAGCCCAAGGGCATCGTGCGCGACAATGGCGGCCACATGGTTGCGCTGAAATGGTCGATGGAGAACGAGTTCGGCGTCAAGCCGGGTGAGGTGTTCTGGGCGGCTTCCGACGTCGGCTGGGTGGTCGGCCATTCCTACATCGTCTACGGCCCGCTGCTGCATGGCTGCACGACCGTCCTGTTCGAGGGCAAGCCGGTCGGCACGCCCGACGCCGGCACCTACTGGCGGGTGATATCAGAGCATAGCGTGGTCGCGCTGTTCACCGCGCCGACCGCATTCCGCGCCATCAAGGGACAGGACCCCAAGGGCGAATTCGTCCCGAAATACGACCTGTCGAAATTCCGCACGCTGTTCCTCGCCGGCGAGCGCGCCGATCCGGAAACCATCAAATGGGCGGAGCAGAAATTGAACGTGCCGGTAATCGACCATTGGTGGCAGACCGAGACGGGCTCGCCGATGACGATCAACCCAGCCGGATTAGGGCTACTGCCGGTGAAATACGGCTCGCCCGGGGTGCCGATGCCCGGCTACGATATCCGTGTGCTCGACGATGCCGGCCACGAAGTGCCGCGCGGCACGTTGGGCAATGTCGTGGTCAAGCTGCCGCTGCCGGCCGGCTGCCTGCCGACGCTGTGGAATGCCGATGACCGGTTTCGCCAAGCCTATCTCGAGGAATTCCCCGGCTTCTACAAGACGGCGGATGCCGGCATGATGGACGAGGACGGCTATTTGTTCGTGATGGCCCGCACCGACGACATCATCAATGTCGCCGGCCACCGGCTGTCGACCGGCGCCATGGAGGAGGTGCTGGCCGCGCATCCGGACGTTGCCGAGTGCGCTGTCGTCGGCATTGCCGACGCTATGAAGGGCCAGGTTCCGCTCGGGTTCGTCGTGCTGAATGCCGGTGTCACGCGTGACAGCGGCACTATTGAGACCGAGGTGGTCACGCTGGTGCGCGAGCGGATCGGCCCGGTCGCCGCCTTCAAGACGGTGGTCACGATCAAGCGCCTGCCCAAGACGCGCTCCGGCAAAATCCTGCGCGGCACCATGCAGAAGATTGCCGACAAGGAAGACTGGACAATGCCAGCGACCATCGACGATCCGGTCATTCTCGACGAAATCACCGCGGCGCTGAAGGGACGCGGAATCGGGCTTTAGCTGCTTTCGGAGCGCGGCAGGCGGATCGCGGCTTCGGACGAATTCACGAATTCATCCTGCACTGCAATCGTCTGTTGTGCAATGCAGCAATTGCCCTTAAACCTTTGCGTGGGGGGCCATTCCGAAGGCACGGCATGGCTCAGCAAAAAACAACATTCGGCGGCGTCGACATCCTGCGTTTTGTCGCCGCTGTCCTCGTGATGGTCTACCACTACGGCTTCTGGGTGTGGGCGTTCCCCGAGGGCGTTTCGGCGCGTGCGACGGGCGGCATCCCGCCGCATCCGGAAATAGGCGGACTGGTCCAATTCGGATGGGTCGGCGTCCAGATATTCTTCGTCATCAGCGGCTTCGTCATCGCCTTCAGCGCCGAGCATTCCACACCGCTGCGGTTTTTCGAGGCAAGGGTGAAACGATTGGCGCCGGCCGCCTGGATCTGCGCACCAGTCACCGCGATGGTGCTGCTTCTCGTCGATCTCAGTTGGCCGACGGACGCTGTCACCACGCTCATACGCACCGCCCTGTTCGTTCCGTTCAACCCCTGGGTCGACAGCGTCTACTGGACGCTTGGCATCGAGATCGCCTTTTACGCCGTCGTCTGGATCCTGCTGCGGCTCGGCCGCTTCGACCTGATGGAAGCGGTGGCAGTTGCGCTCGGCGCGATCAGCACGCTTTTCTGGTGCCTGTACTATCCATTCGACTGGACGGACCTTGCCGAGGCGCGCTGGCTCGACCTGCTCCTGGTGCATCACGGATGTTTTTTCGCGACAGGTGTGCTGTTCTGGCTGATGCGTTTCAAGGCAGTGACGCCCGCCCGCCTTGTCTTCTGCGCCTCGTTCCTGGCTGGCGGCGTGCTGCAGATCATAAGTGCTGTCGACGTCCGCAGCATCAAGGTCGAAGCCGCGATGCCCTACGGGCCGCCGATCGTCCTGTTCCTCGCTGCCATGGCGCTGATGGCGTGGTCGTTACGGCTCGACCTGTCCTGGCGCGGCTGGCGCCGGATCGGCCTGATGACCTACCCTCTCTATCTGATCCATAATGTCGTCGGCGCAGCCATTCTCGGCGCCTTGATGCGTGCGGGAGTGCCATACCTGCTTTCGGTGGTCATCGTCGGGGCGACCATGATCGCCGCGAGCTGGCTGATTGCGATCGAGGCCGAACCGCGCATCCGGCTTCTGCTCGACCACACCATCTTCCGCTACCGTCTCAAGGCGGCGTAACGCGCCAGCGTTGTCACGCCGGTTCCTGGCTGCAAACGTCCTACGGTGGAATGTCCGGCACAAAGCAGGGTGCGAACGCTTTTGCGCGACCCGTCGCGGCTCGGCGACCTGATCAAGCGAGGAAATCGACCGGCACCCTAAGGAACGTCATTCGCCACCGACCCTACCGGCTCGTGCACAGGCTGCCTGTCATGGTCTGTTCGAGGGGCATTCGTCTTCGCTCACGACGGCCTCGGCCCGGTATCGGCCTGACGGCGCAAGACGACGATCTGCTCAATATCGGTCCTACAGACCGGCCTCAGCTGTTCACCTTCGTCCGCGCTTCCGACTTCTCCAGATAGTATGACGAATATCTGTCGAAGAATTTTTCCGAGCCGCCGATCGATCCATACTTCGCCAGCTTCTTCAAATCGACCTTGTTGAGGACGACGCCGACGATCTTGTTGGCGATATAGGATTCCGAACTCAATATGGATTGCACCATCGCACGCGGCGTGCGCCCCCACTCGGTCACGAGCACGAAGCCGTCGGCAAGCGGCGCAAAGGCCTTGGCATCAACCACGGGGCCGAGCGGCGGCAGATCGACGACGATGTACTGGAAGGTCTCCTTGGCATTGTCGATGAAACGCCGCATCCCGGCCGACGACAGAAGCTCGCTTGTGTGCGAGAAATGACCGCGCGGCACGGCGGGGACGATCGCCAGCTTGGTCTGCCGGTCGATCTTGCCGACGGACTGCCAGGTCTGCCCGCTCACCACCGCTTCCATCAGGCCTTGCTCGGCTTCCATGCCAAGGCTGCGGCTGAGGCCGGGGTTACGCAGGTCGCCGTCCACCAGCAGCGTTTTCGACCCGTTGGCGGCAAGCAATCCGGCCAGATTCGCCGCCACGGTCGACTTGCCCTCGCCGGGAAGGACCGAGATTACGCCGATGACCCGGCTGCCCTGCCCTTCCATCACCACGTCGAAGGCAATCTTGGCGCTGCGCAGCGTCTCGGAAAACATCGATGCCGGGGCGTCGATGCTCACCCGCATGCGCGCGCGTCTTTCAGCCGCCGACGCTGATTGGGCGGTTTTGATATCCGCCTGACCGTCATCGCGCTTGTCGTCCTTGGCGACCTTGCTGCCAATGATCGGCAGGTAGCCAAGGAATTTGAGGCCGACGCGATCGCGAACGTCTTCGCCGGTCCTGAAGAACCGCTCCCTGAACTCATTCAGGCCACCAACCCCGGCTCCCAACATCACGCCAAGCACGAGCGAAAGTCCCAGCACTATGGACGTGCGCGGGGTTGCCGCGGACTTCGGCAGCGTCGCGTCCGAGATGACGCGGATCTTGCCGACCGGGAAGGACTGCTGCTGGGAGGCTTCCTCGTAGCGGCCAAGGAACGTTTGATAGAGCGTCGAGAGCGCCGTTGCCTTCTGCTCCAGTTCGCGCAGCTTGACCTGCGACTGGTTGTCGATGGAACTCTTGCCAGCCGCTAACGCGACATTTGCACGGAGCGCCGTCTCGCGCGCGAGAGCGACTTCGTATTCGTTGCGGTAGCTTTCGGTCAATTGCTTCAGCTCGCCGAATATCTGCGCCGATATGTCGGCCCTTTCCTTGGCAAGTGCGACCGCCTGGGGATGCTCAGCCCCGAAATTGGCTTCGATATCCTGCTGCCGCTTGGCGACAGTGAGATAGCGGGTCTTGAGCGTTGAAATGATCGAGTTGCTCGGCTGGTCGGCGGATATCGCGGCGTCCCTGAATGCGTTGTCCGAACCGCTTTCGACGATCGACTTGTATTGCTGGTAGCGGGCGCTGGCGCGGGCGGTGTCGGCCTGCGCCTCAATGAGCTGGCCATTGAGGTCCGACAGTTGCTTGTCACTGATCAACTGGCCGTCATCGACGGCCAGCCCATGTTCGGCCCTGAACTTCTCGACGGCGAGCGCCGCTGCCTGGGAGCTTTCGCGAAGCTCCGTCAGCCGACCTTGCAGCCAGACCGCCGCCCGCTCGGTCGCATCGAAGCTCGCATCGAGCTGATCGGCGAGATAGGCGTCGGCATAGGCTTTGGTAACCGCGGTCGCAAGTGCGGGGTCCGTGGCCTGGTAGGCGATGGAGATCACATAGCTTCGACCGATGCGCTCGGCTTGCACCTCGTCCTGCAGTTTGAGGATTGCGTAATCGCGCCGCGACGAGGCAATCATCGCGTCACGCGTCGCCGGGTCAAGCTGAGTAACGTCGGCCGTACCCACGGCGGGATTGGGACGGAAATACCGGACCACGCCGCGCACAAAACCGGCAGCCTTCGACACGGCCGACGTCGGAGGGTTCATGAAAGCGTCGTTCTGATCGAGCTTCTGCTTGTCGACGACCACCGCCGCCAGTCTCGCCGAGTGGAGTATTTCGATCTGGCTCAAAATGGCGGAGTCGGTCTGCATGCTGACCGACGCCGCCGAGACCTCGTCGACGACCTTATTCAACCCTTCGTCGATCAGCACACGGCTCGTCGCCATGTAGGTGGGAGGCGTGGTCTGCAAATAGAGCACGCCCAGAAAAAGACCGATGGCAGCGCATGCCGCAACCACCTTTGCCTGCCTTGCTGCCATGCCGAGCAGGCGCTCGACATCGATGAAATCGTCGGCGCTGACTGGGTCCGAACTCGGCAATGGTTTCCTCTTGTCGAGAGGAAAATTGGCATAATTCATCTTCGGTCCAATTCAAGTTTGCATCTAGAGCGGCGGTCTCTCAAGTCGAACGCGCCGCCGCTCTATTTTTGTTTGAGCCTCGGAAACCCTGTCTCCACTCGGGTCCGCTGCTCTCGTTTGCAGGCGCTAGAGCGGGAGCATCAGCATATGCCCAACGCAAGCTTCATGCCAGCCACCGCGAGACCTGGGCAGTCAAACATATCGGCATGTCTTGCGTCACCATTCATATGCTTGCTCCCAAAAAATGGGCTTTATGCGGCTTCCACCCGGCGCTCATGCAACCGGACGAACTCCTGAAGCATCTCGAAGATCGGTCCCTTCATGTCGTCGCGCGCCAGCGCGAAGGCGACATTGGCCTGGATGAACCCTTCCTTCGAGCCACAATCGAACATCCGGCCGTTGAAGGGCTGCGCGAAGAAAGCCTGGCTTTGCGCAAGGCGGACCATGGCGTCGGTCAGTTGGATCTCATTGCCGGCGCCGCGCTGCTGATTGCCGAGCAGCCCGAATATTTCAGGCTGCAGGATATAGCGGCCGTTGATGTAGTAGTTCGACGGCGCATTCGCCGGAGCCGGCTTTTCGACCATGGCGGTGACCTCGAAGCCCGAGCCGACATCGGCGCCGCAGCCGACGATGCCGTATTTGCTGGTCTCGGTCGGGTCGCAGCGCTCGACGGCGATGACGTTTCCGCCGGTCTGCGCATAGAGGTCCGCAATTTCAGCGAGACATCCGCGGCCGCCGAAGGACACCATGTCCGGTAACAGCAATGCGAAGGGCTCGTCGCCGATGACTTCCCGGGCGCACCATACCGCATGGCCCAGACCTTGCGGTGACTGCTGCCGAATGAAGCTCGTCGCACCAGCCACGGGAAGCAGGCTTTCCAGCGCCTGAAGCTGCGCCGTCTTGCCGGTTTGCTCCAAAGTTCCGATCAATTCTGGATGCAGGTCGAAATAATCTTCGATGACCGCCTTGTTGCGGCCCGTCACGAAGACAATGTGCTCGATGCCGGCTTCGAACGCCTCGTCCACCGCATATTGCACGACAGGCCTGTCGACGACCGGCAGCATTTCCTTCGGCATCGACTTGGTCGCCGGCAGGAATCGCGTTCCAAGCCCCGCTACCGGTATGACTGCCTTCCTGACTTTCTTCATTGCATATTCCTTCTGAGGAGATCGACTTCAACCTGTCGCAGGCCGCGAAAACTATTTTTCAGCTGCCTGCACCCTTCACCTCCCCCGCACCCACGGCAAATTGCGCCGCGACCCTTCGCAGCCGAACGGCGATCGGCATGCCCATATGCCAAACCGCCGCCGGATCGCTGAGCGCCGTCCACACCGCCTTGAGTGGGGATCGCGCCTTGATGTGCTGGACCAGAGAAAGGAACGACGCCGCCTTGCGCAGGCTGCGCGTGCGCCTTGCGAAAGCGGCTGCGGCCTTTGCGTCCATCGAATGGGTTCTGGCGAAAACGAGGTCGGCCTTACGCATCGCCTCGACGTGATGAGGTTCGAGCACGCGGGAAATGGAGCCGGTCCGGATATGGTAGACATAACCGGTCGTCGGCTCGACCACGCACTTGCCGCCCTTGGCCAGAGCACTGGCCAGCAAGATGTAGTCCTCGCCGATGATCAGGCTTTCGTCATAGCGAAGCCCGTTTTCGTTCAGAAACCGGCGCTGGAAGATCGGTTTGAGATAGCCGAGATTGAACCTGGATTCGAAGACCACATTGCCACCAATATAGTCCGCCAGCGAGATTTCACTCAAACCCTTGAGATAGTCGGCAGGGAACATCGTCTCTTCGGCAACACCGTCCTCGCGAACCACCTGGAGATTGTCGACTGCGAGCTCGGCGCCCGCTTTCTCGGCGCGGTCAATCATGGTGCAGATCCGCCCGGGATAGACCGCGTCGTCGGAATCGAGGACCGCCACCCACCTGCCGCGGGCAAGCTCAAGGCCGACATTCCTGGCGCCGCCTGGACCGCGGTTTTGCTCAAGTGCGACGACGCGGACGATGTCTTCGGAGTAGGATCGCGCCAGATCGAGCGTCCGGTCGCGCGACTGGTCGTCGACGACTATCACCTCCACGCTCACATCGCGCTGGGCGATGGCGCTGGCGATCGCCCGCTCGATGGTCAGCTCCGAATTGTAGGCGGCAATGACAAAGGTGACGTCAGGCTGCACGCTTGCCCCCTTCCTGCGGCGAGGGCAGGCCGTATTGGCGGATTTCACGCACGCCGACAAGACCGCTCACGACGCCGACATGCATGATGCCGCGAAGCACGCTGCGGTTCCTGCGCACGGGACTGATGGCGACCGGGATTGCCGATGCGAAACAAAAAACCGCCTTTGCCGAGGCGAGGCCGACTTGCCTGACCAGCGCGAGGCCATGCGCGTCGCGCCCCAGCAGGTGCCCATGCGTCTGCCCGACGCGGAACCGGCGGCGACGGAGCCAGTCGAAGGCCGCCCTGGCGCGCGGCACCACTTCATCGACCCAGGCCTGCGGCGAAAAGGCGATGCGACCGCCGGCCTTGACCATGTGGTCGAAGAATTCGGTGTCCTCGCCGCCGGTCTGGCCACGCGCCAGGCTGAATCGCCGGCCGCGGAGGCTGTCGGCGCCCATCCTGAGCAGGACGTTGCAGGTGTAGCCGGTGCGGATCTCGCCGCCCACCCAGACGGGCAGTGTGGAGTGAAAATCGCCGCGGCGCATCCAGTTGGGCGCATCCGGCCGATAGCGCGCCCGCACTGGCCCGAGCACGGCGGCAGCGCCACTCAA
The DNA here is from genome assembly GCF_055811635.1 of Mesorhizobium sp. WSM4806. Lineage (NCBI taxonomy): Bacteria > Pseudomonadati > Pseudomonadota > Alphaproteobacteria > Hyphomicrobiales > Phyllobacteriaceae > Mesorhizobium > Mesorhizobium sp. WSM4806. The sequence continues at coordinate 129,575 of NZ_JBVVQZ010000022.1, forward strand.
GTCCGCCGTTGCAACCAGTTCGACGAGCCATCTCGACGATGCCGTTTCGTCATCGTCGAGGAAGGCGACGAAATCCGCCGTGCTGGCGTCGAGGCAAGCATTGCGGGCGATCGAGATGTTGCGTGCCGGGCAATGACGATAGCTGATCGGCAGCTTCAGCGTCTCCGCCAGCGTCGCCACCAGCAGTTCGGCCGTTGGCCCGTCATCATTGTCGGCGACGATGACGCGGATGTCGAATCCCGAAGGCACGTCCAGGGCGGCTACCGAGCGAAGCGTGTCGGCAAGCTCCGGCCGCCTAAACGTGCAGACGCAGACGTCGACGCTGCGGTTTTTTTCGGCCACACCCATCACGCCACCCTTCTACGTTGCAATCGCGGTCCAAGCAGTTGCAGCCAGAAACCGACGGACCAGCCGAAATGCATGACCATCGCCGAAATCCCGGCAAGGGCGCTGTCCGGATTGCGCTGGCTGATCGCAATCCACACGCCATAGCCGAGACAAACCGACGCCCACACCAGAATCGGCATGACTGCCAGCCAATGCACGAAGAAAAAGGCAGAGAGAAGGACGACAGGGAACACCAGGAGCGGCACCATCTGCCGGACCTTCGGTATCATGCGGTGCTTGAGAACGTTCTTTGCCCGGCCGCGGCCATAGCCGAGATACTGGAAATAGAGGCCGGCGAGCGACGAGCGCGGGTAATAGATCATTTGCGTCTTGCCGCTCATCCAGATCCGGTAGCCGGCCTTGCGCAGCCGGTAGTCGAGCTCCGCATCCTCGTTATGGCTGAACGTCTCGTCATAGCCGCCCACCTCCTTGAACGCCGAAATCCGCATCAGCGCATGGTGACCGTGGTCGACCCACTCTCCCGCCGAGAGATGCCGGTGCTTGGAGCCGCCCGTGCCGAGCTTGGAATTCTGTGCAGCCGCAACCGCGTTCTGCACTGTGCCGCTGCCGCTGGTCAGCATCGAGACGACGACCGAATCGGCGCCGGTGGCCAGCGCCTCTTCGATCAGCCGATCGCAATAATCCGGAGGGTAGCCGCCATGCGCGTCGATGCGAATGAAATATTCAGCCCCATCGCCGTACCTGGCGATGGCGAGATTGATCGCCGCGCTCTGGAGGCGCTTTTCATTGTCAAGAAGGATGATCCTCGGATCCTTCCCGGCGATCTCCTCGACGATCGCCCTGGTGCCGTCCGTGCTACCGCCATCGGCAACGATGATCCGGGCGCCGAGCCTCTCGGCGGCCGGTCGAAGCTCGTGAACAAGCGCACCGATGTGAGCCGCTTCGTTCAGGCACGGAATCACGATCAGGTTGGACGGCATTTCGGTCTGCATCATCGGCCCATGTCCTTCCCTAGCCATCCTAAGCCAGTGCCTCGGCAGCATATGAACCGGGCGCGACCGTCAACCCGCGAAGCTTCTCGACGAGCGCCCGGCAATCGCTGCGATCGTGGCTCCAGATTCGCGGATTGCGAGCAAGAACACGCGCCCGCAATTTCCCGAAACGATGGTCCTCCAACTCGCCCAAGGCAGCCTCGAGTGCCTCGGGAGTGGCTTGAGGCAAGAGAACACCGATCCCCTGCTGGTCGAGGAACCGGCCGGTTTCGGTGTGGCCCATCGAGATCGGCACGGCGCCGAAGCGGCAGCCCTCGTAGAGGCGGTTGGGCAGCAGCCATTCAGAATTCAGCCCCTGCTCGAAAAAATCGATGGCCCAGGAAAAATGAACCTCACGGTAGATCGTCGCCATATCTTCGGGATTCCGATAGGGTCCGCCAAACGAGAGCCAGGGCTCAGATTCGACGAAACCGTGGAAATCCGGAAATTCGGAAAGCGCCGGACGGCCCCTGAGGATGATTTCGAAGCGGCCCTCGTGTCGCCGGGAAAATTCGGCCAGCAGTTCCAGGGAGCGGCGGCATCGGAGCGCGCCGAACCAGCCGATCCGCCAAGGCGGAGCGACGGGCTCCGCCGCCGTGCGATCATTCAGCGAAACCGCGGCAGGCTCGAAATATTTGTTTTCGAGCAGTTCGACCGGCGCGGCAATCTGCCCGAACGGCTTGAAATAGTTTGCGATGAAGGCCGGCGAACTGGTGACCAGCAGCTTTACATCCCTGGCCAGATAGCGCTCCGCGCCGCGCATCGCCTTGCCCAGAAAATCGTCGCGAAGCATCAGGCGATGGATATCGAGACACTCATAGACGATCGGCACGGTTGCCTGGAATGCCGATTTGGCACGCCGGGCAAGCGCCAGCATTTCCAGATTGCGCGCGATGATGAGGTCGGGTCTGGGCATCGAACCGAGTTTCGACCCGATCGAAACCGCCGCCTTGGTGACCGCTGCCAGCCGCTGGGCGAATCGCCCATCGCGCGTTGCGCCAAGATCGATCGGATGCAAGCCCTCGACCTCGGCGATCGGGCTTGCTGACCGGCGAAAGCCTGCCAGTGTGACCTGGGCACCGCCTGCCTTGAGCATTATGATCCGCCGGCGCACTGCCGGATCGGAGACGTCGTGCACCAAGTACAAGACATGCAGCATGAAAAACTCGACCACTGTTGGCCCGCCCGAAAGAATCCTAGTACAGCTCGTGCTGCATCGCAACATTTTTGGTGCAGCGTAGCAAAAATCAATGTTTTTTGTTGCGCTGCAATATTATTGCCGTAGTTTGATGGTGGCATCGGGCACGGGTCGGGACTCCGGGACCGGCACGAAAATCAGGGACCCTGAATTTGCAAGCCAATGCATTCGACCCGCCAGAGGGCTCTCTCCGCAGATCGGTCGGACGCGGCGCTATCATTACGGCTTTGGCGCAATCGGTGCGGGTTGCGACGCAGATCGTCTCCGTCATCGTGCTGTCGCGCCTGCTCTCGCCGCAGGACTTCGGCGTCGTGGCGATGTGCGCGCCTGTGCTGGCGTTCATCGCGCTGTTCCAGGATTTCGGCCTGACCCAGGCGACGGTTCAGAAAAGCGGAATCAAGCATGAAGAGGTCAATTACCTCTTCTGGGTCAATGTCGCGGTTAGCGCATTGCTCGCCTGCGTGCTTGCCGGCGCGGCGCCTCTGGTCGCCGCCTTCTATGGCGAACCGCGGGTGTCTGGTCTGGTGGCAGCACTCGGACTGCAGATCATAGCCTATGGGCTGGGCGCCCAGCATCTGGCGCTGCTGACACGCCGAATGCAGTTCGCCCGCTTGGCCATCATCGACGTCGCAAGCGCCATTGCCGGCCTTGCCGTATCGATCGCCTGGACTTTCATCGACCGTTCCTACTGGGCGCTTTTTGCCGGCACCCTGACAGCAGCCGTACTGCCCACGCTTTGCTACTGGGCAAACTCGCGATGGCGCCCCAGCCTGCCGCGCAAGGTCAACGGCATTAGCGAGCTGATCAATTTCGGCGCCGGCATCACCGGGTTCAACTTCGCCAACTTCTTTGCCCGAAATCTCGACAATGTGCTGATCGGAAAATACTGGGGCGAAGCGCAGCTTGGACTCTATGACCGCGCCTACAAGCTGCTTCTGTTTCCGTTGAGCCAGATCACCAATCCGCTGTCGAAGGTCATGGTGCCGGCTCTTTCCAGGCTGAAGGACGAGCCGGATCGCTACCGCAGCGCTTATCTTCGCGTCATGCCGCTGATATTGCTGGTCGCACTTCCGGGTGTCGCCTTCGCCATCGCCATGGCCGACGTGCTGATACCGTTCGTGCTCGGCGAGCAGTGGCGGCAGAGTTCCAGCATCTTCCTGGCGCTCGGTTTTGCCGGTCTGCTGCAGCCGCTCAACAACCCGGCGGGATGGCTTTTCATCAGCCAGGGCCGCTCGGGCGATTTCATGCGCTGGGGCATCATAACAGCCTTGACGTCGGTGCTGGCCTTCCTGATCGGCCTGCCCTATGGCGCGCTGGGCGTGGCGATCGCCTATGCGGTCAGCGAATATCTCAGAACGCCTTTTCTGTGGCTGTATATCGGAAAGACCGGGCCGCTGCGGGCAAGCCATATGCTTCGCGCGGCAACGCCCTTCGTGCTTGGCGCGCATCTGGCGCTTGCCGCGATCTGGTTCGCCAAGCCGTTGCTGCCGCAACAGCACATCGTCGCGATGGCGAGCGCGGTGGCGCTGTCCTACATGATCACGGTCATGACCGCGCTGGCGTTTGCTTCCGGCCGCGAGGCGTTGCGGGAGGCCCTAAAACTGCTGCCGGCGCGGGCGCCTAAGGCCGCACCAAGCGAGGCGAGTAACTTGCACGGACATCCATACGAGGACCAGGTCTGATCCCATGCACTACCGATCGATCTCCGACATGAATGACGCAATTGTCAGAAACCTTCACCGGTTGCCGCGCGACATCGACCTGGTGGTCGGGGTCCCGCGAAGCGGCATTCTCGCCGCCACCCTGCTCAGCCTGACGGCGAACATTCCGATGACCGACCTGGACAGTTTCCTGGCCGGAAAGATCTATACTTCGGGCGTCACCAAACGCCGCGCCGCGCTCGACCGCCAGGCGACCGATATGCGCAAGGTCCTGGTGATCGACGACAGCGTCAGCGGCGGCGCTGCTATGAGAGAGGCGCGCAGCCGGGTAGAGGCCGCCGGCATCAAGGCGGACTTCACCTTTGCCGCGGTGTTCGGCCTGCTGCCCCAACACGAGGAAACCGACATCGTCCTCGAGGTCGTGCCGCATCCAAGGATGTTCCAATGGAACTTCATGCACCACAAATTCCTCGCGCAAAGCTGCGTCGACATTGACGGCGTGCTTTGCCTGGACCCGACCGAAGCAGAAAACGACGACGGCCCCGCCTATGAGAAATTCCTGGGCGAAGCGCTGCCTCTGTTTGGCCCGACCCGCAAGATCGGCTGGCTCGTCACCAGCCGGCTCGAGAAATACCGCGCGCTTACCGAAGCATGGCTGGCAAAGCACGGCATAGAATACGACAAGCTGATCATGCTTGACCTGCCGAGCAAGGCAGAACGGCAACGGCTTGGCGCGCATGGCAGTTTCAAAGCCGATTTCTACCGCAAATCCGATGCCATCCTGTTCATCGAAAGCGAGCACCAGCAGGCCCTCAAGATCGCCGAGCTTTCCGGCAAGCCGGTGCTGTGCGTTGAAACGCATCTGGCAATTTATCCTGACACGCTGTCACTTCCGGCACTTGGACAGGCGGCGCGCAACCTTCCGGGCAGGTTAAGGCAGATCAGTTCGCCTGACGGGCGCAAGACGGCAATCAAGACCGTCGCGCGCACGCTGCTTGGCGAACGCGGTTACGAGACGCTCAAAAGCCGGGTCAAACGACCGGCTTGAACCCGGTTTCGGGACTTAAAGCGCGTCACGCGACGCGCGCTTTTGTTTTGTTTTATGCAGTCGTTATCGCAAAACCGCTACGCACCCTCTGGTCAAGCCCCGGGTCAGGCCCGAGGGCATGCTTTTGGGCGACATGCGTTAGGCGGCTTGCCGCGAAGGCTGTTGTGTCGCCCTCTCCAGCATCGAGAAGAAGGTCGCGAATTGACCCGCCGGATCGAGTTCCGGGCGCTCGGAGAATGCACGCGCCGCCGCTGAAAGCCGCCCATATTCCAGGCTGTCGGTCCACAGACGCCTGACCACTGCCACCCAGTCGGCGAGTGGGGCATCGTAATCCAGCACCACGCCACCGGAGCCGATCGCTTCGGGCAGGCCGCCACGACGCGAGCCGACGACTGGAATGCCGCTGCAATGGGCTTCCGACGCCACCCGACCCCAGGCCTCTTCCCATTTGCTGGGAGCCAGTAGGATTTTCGTGCGGCCGTAGACCGTCTTCATGTCGTTGGTCCGGCTCTCCAGGGTGACGTTGCCGAGCGGCGCGATCGTCTGCTCGATCCGGGCCCGATGATCATCGTCAAGCTTCCAGCTTTCGACGAACAGGAACGGGATTTCAGAGCAGGCGGCGGCGATGCGCACCGCAAGCTCGAAACCTTTTTCCTCATAGGGGTTGATCAGCGTGACAAACTCGCCTGTCGTCGGCGTGCGGTAGAGCGCGGGATTGATGGTCGGCGGTATAACCGTCGAATCGATATCGAATTTTGCCTTGTAGGTGCGCGCCGTGAACTCGGAATTGGCTATGTAGAGCGCCGAATGGAGCTCGCGCAGATCGCCGCCCAATTCGTGGAACTCGACATTCCTGAGATAGACGACCAGCGGCACGCCTTCGGCCTGCAGCGCCTTGCCGATCGGAACCGACTTGTGGCACTGGACCACGGCGACATCCGGCCTCAGCTTTTCGACGGCGAAACCCGCCGCCTCCCAGGGAAACCAGGCGCGCACGACCGGATAGCCCGGAAAGCTGTCGATGACAGCGCGCTGCCTCAAAAGCTTCATCTTGGCGCGCGCCTTGTAGCCGAAGACGCCCTGGCCGAACAGGGCGGCGAGCACCGAAGCCTCATGCCCGTGCTCGCGCAACTGTTCGGCAAGGTGATGGGTGCTGGACTGGACACCGCCGCTGAACTGGGGCGTGTAACCGTTACCGCCTGCAAAAAGCACTTTCATGGTTTCGGCTCCTTGTCGCATTCTCAAGTTTACGGGCAATGACGCACGGCTTATTTACGGATGCTGGCTTGCGACCCGCTTCAAGCATCCTGCTGCGTCTCCAAATTGGCGAACGGATTGGTACACGGCTGCCATCCGGTGAACCGGACCGGGTCGGCTGGCGAACTGCGCCGGGCGTAGTCGGTCAGCATATGGAACTCGGCAATGACCCAGCGGTCGAAATGCCTCAGGTCCTGTTTTTTCTGTTCGGGCAGAAACCGGCGTGCGGCGCCCAATTTCAGCGCCTCAAGCACAGTGACAGCATCGCCCAGCTTTGTGTTTGGAAATATCCAGGGGTTCCGCTTCTGGAATTCCAGGACGAACTGCTGCAAATGTTCGATGCGCATGTTCAGCCTGCCGAAATATCTTTCGAGCGTGACGCGCACCAGGTCTTCGTCCGAAAGCGAGGAAACGGTGGCGTAGGCGATGCCGGTCGAAGCAACTCCGCCAGCCATGATGGCCAGTGCCGCGCGTCGCGAAACCTTGGTCATCCGGCCATTTCCTTTCCTGCTATCCGGCTCGCCGCCCGCAGGGAGAGGGCTGCCGCCGTCAGGCTCGGGTTGGCGCAGGAACAGCTTGGATATGTGCTTGAGCCGACGACAACCAGGTTCCTGAGCTGATGGTGGATCATGTCCCGATCGACCACCGAATCCGCCGGGCTCGAGCCCATCCGCAACGTGCCCTGGACATGCGACTCGGTGCGCCGGATGCCGCGATCGAAGATTTCTTCGACCGGCAGCGGCGCCAGAAGCGCCGCCAATTTCTCCTTTGCCCGGGCCATGCCCTTGACCGCATAGTCGGATGCTCCCGCGAAACTGACGAAGGCGTTTTGATCCTCGTCGAGAATCACGAGATTTTCCGGGTCGAGCAGGTCTTCGGTAACAATGATGATGGGAAGCGTCTGACGGACACGTCCCTTTTCAGGGCGCATCCCGTGCTGCCAGCGGTTTTCGAAATAGACCAGCGCCGCCGCATGGTCCGATCTGTGAGAGCCGTCATAAAGGCCGAAATTCAAGCCGGTGGTGATGGTGCTTCCGTCGAAATTATCGACACCGTCGAGATAGGCTTCGAAATTCCATCCGTAGGATTCGTGCAGGCCGCGCCCGACGAATTCGCCCGACAGGCCGGACCGCAACATGATCGCCGGGCTCTGGATGGCATTGGCGCCCAGTATGAAAAGATCGCCGCTGACCGAATATTCCTTGCCCTCATGCACGAATGCGACCGAACGGACCGAACCGCCGATATGGTCGAGCCGGCGCACTTCAGCGCCAAGGCAGACCGAAACGTCGGGATGCTCGAAGACGTGCATCAGCCCATTGTTGGCGGTGAATTTGGCATCGACCGGGCATAATCCGCACCGCAAGTTGGCGCAGCAAGAAGACCGTTGCGCGGTCGGCACGCGCGCGCGGGCTGTCGGCATGACAAAATGCTGGTCCGGCTGCGCCGCTTTCATCATCCGGTCCGGCGTCGACATGTGATGCGGTGGCTGGGGAAATGGCCTGGAACGCGGCATCATCGCCGCCATGTCGGGGTCGCCTGAAATCGACATGACGTCCTCTGCATCGCAGTAAAACGGCTCGAGCTCGTCATAGCTGATCGGCCAGTCGTTACCGACGCCGTAGAGGCTTTTCAGCCTGAAGTCGTTCGGGTGAAAGCGCGGCGTCTGGGCGAACCAGCAATTCGTTCCTCCACCCAATCCGATGGTGTAATTCCACGGCTTGTCAGAGTTGGTCTTGTAGGTGGTCTTGTCCTCGATGTCGGTGTTGACGTTCTGCTCGAGCTGCCATTCATGCGTGTTGTGCCCGCCCCATTCCAGAACCAGAATGCGTGCCTTTCGCTGCTTGGCGAACGCATGCAGGAAGAAGGCCGAACCGAAACCGGAACCGACTGCGACAAGATCGAAATGCTCGTTGGCGATCTGTTCCGGCCTGATGCCCAGCACCATCAGAGAAGACCCCTTGTTGACACGAGCGCGTTCATCGAAGCCTTCGCGATCGTCCTTGATGTCCTGGCCACCGGCCTGTCCTGCCTGATCTCACGCCGCCATCCTGCCGATCGAGTGATATTCGATGCCGTAGCGAGCGATGACCTTGGGGTCGTAGAGGTTTCGACCGTCGAAGATGATCGGCGTGGACAGCGCATCCTTGATCGCGTCGAACGACGGTGCCTTAAAATTCTTCCACTCGGTGGCGATCATGAGCGCATCGGCGCCACGCAGCGCTGCCTCCTTGGTCCCGCACAAGAGCAGATCCTCGCGCAGTCCGTAGACGGCCTGGCATTCCTGCATCGCCTCGGGATCGTAAGCCTGCACTTTGGCGCCGGCCTTCCAGAGCGCTTCCATCAAGACCCGAGCCGGCGCCTCACGCATGTCGTCGGTATTGGGCTTGAACGCCAGGCCCCACAGCGCAAAAGTCTTGCCCTTCAGATTGCCGTTGAAACAGCGGTTCACCTTATCGAACAGGACCGATTTCTGTTCGTTGTTGCGTTCCTCGACGGCGCGCAGCAGCTTGGCATCGAATTTGACGCCTTCGGCGGTCTTGATCAGGGCGCGCACGTCCTTGGGGAAGCACGAGCCGCCATAACCGAGGCCCGGATAGATGAAGTGGTAGCCAATGCGCGGATCGCTGCCGATGCCCTTGCGGACCTCCTCGATGTCGGCGCCGAGTTCCTCGGCCAGATTGGCCATTTCGTTCATGAAGCTGATCTTGGTCGCCAGCATGCAATTGGCCGCGTATTTGGTGAACTCGGCGCTGCGCACATCCATCACGATCATCTTCTCGTGGTTGCGGTTGAATGGAGCGTAAAGCTCACGCATCACCGCCTCGGTGTCCTCGCTGCCGGTGCCGACGATAATGCGGTCGGGCTTCATGCAGTCGGCCACCGCGGAGCCTTCCTTGAGGAATTCCGGATTGGAGGCGACGTCGAAAGTAAGATCCTCGCGGCCCCGCGCCTTCAGCGTCACGGCGATCCTGGCCTTAATCTTTTCGCAGGTGCCGACCGGCACGGTCGACTTGCCGACGACGATCTTGGGCGCATCCATCTCCCGGCCGATGGCCTCGGCAACCGCCAGCACATATTTGAGGTCGGCCGAACCATCCTCGCCCGGAGGCGTGCCGACAGCGATCATCTGGATCTGGCCATGCTTGACGGCGGCCGCGGCGTCGGTGGTGAACTTGATGCGGCCGGCCGCGTGGTTCTCCTTGACGAGGTTTTCGAGCCCGGGCTCGAAAATCGGAATGAGGCCCTGATTGAGCCGCTCCACCTTGTTCACGTCGATGTCGACGCATAATACCTGATGGCCGACTTCGGCAAGCACCGCCGCCTGCACCAGACCGACATAGCCGATTCCAAAGACCGTCAAATTCATTTGATTTCATTCCTGTTCAAGACTTCGGAGCGCTTTCGGCCCGGCCGGTTCAGATTGGTCTTTACTTAATGCTGCATGCCAGCGATTCCGGAAACTGGCATGGCTGGCCGAGCGCCGTGAATGCGATGCGATCCACTTGCAAGGTAAGCTTGCGACCCGGATCCGAAAACGGCCCCAGCCATTCCTTCATCGTGTCGCTGCCCCAGAGGCTAAAAAATATCTTTTGCGCATGGCTGGGCAGCTTTGCCGGATCGGTGATCGTGTTCACCAGCTCGCCATTTACGTACCAGCGCAGCCGGTCCTTCTCCCAAACGAAGGCGTAATCGTTAAAAGCCTTGTCGGTGCCGCCAGCTACATCCACCACTTTCTCGTTATTGCCCTTGCCGGCGATGTAGGCGTTGACCTGCACTTTGGAGGTGTCCTTGGTCAGCACCTCGAAGTCGATTTCATCCCACGGCTGCTTATCGGTGGGGCCGATGTAGGTGAAGAAGGAGGCGTTGATGCCAGAGCCCGAATCGGTTTTCATCCGCGCCTCATAGGTGCCATAGCCGAAGCGCTGCTTGGATTGGACCTCGCCGCAGGCAAAGTCGCGATCCTTTACCTTCTGCTTTTCGAAACCGAGCGTCAGCATGCCATTGGAAAGCTTGACCTGCTTTTTGGACCAGATGCAGTTCTGATACTTGCCGTTCGCCCAGCCGTCAGCAATGTACCAACGCGCCCGGTCGAAGCTGGTGAAATCATCGACGAACGATGGCGCAGTCGGGATGTCCTGCGAACGGGAAGGGGTCGGGCCCGCAACCAGGCTGCCGAGTGCGACCAGCAGAAACGCTCCGCCCAAACATAGCTGCCTCAGTTTCCCTTGCCTCATCATGTGCGTGAACGGCCGGTCGCCGGTTGCTCGGGTGGACGTGCTTTTCGAATCCGCGTTCATACCAAACTCACCTTGTGCTGTGCGCCCCCCAACCCAAATCGATGTTCAAAACCATGACGAAACGAGCTGATCTTGACCTTCTGCCGGTAGCTTCCCCGGTTGCCTGCTTCTTGCCCAGTGGCGCCACCCAGGCTCTTTGAAATTTCACCCCGCGCCGGCGGCCGGGTTGGCGAAATCGGCCTTGGTGGCCGAGCCAGGTTGGGCGCTTTCGTCGAAGATAGCATCCAGCGAATGCCGGAGACCCTTCATCAATTCGTTCTGGCGGGCGAGCGCCGCGATGCGCCGCTCGTAATTCAGGATCGACTTCGTCAGTTCGCTGACCTCGGAGGATCTACTGGAGGAGGCCGCGCCATTTTCGATCGCCTCGACCAGGAAGGCGGCGTTGGTGGCCTTTGTCCGGTAGCGATTCTCAAGCCCGTTTTTCTCCGCCTCGATCTCGGCTGCGATCTGGTCAAGCAGCTTTGCCAGGCGGTCAAGGCGCGAGATATCGGTCTGCCTGTCTCGAGCCGGATCCCTTGATCTGAAGCCAAATATGGAGGCCATACGCTCAGTTTCCTGTCATAGCCGGCCTAAGCTGTCCCTTGTGCCCGGCCGGGCCAAAAAAGTTCTTGTCGCATCGTCCAGCTCCTCTGACAGGCGGACATTTTCGGCCGATTCAAACAGCCAATCAAAATTGCTGCACCGCAACATACATGCCATTCCCAAAGCGAGTAGGCAACCACCTAGTGCGGCGAATCGGAAATTCGCATCGTTTTGAGGCAGGGTAAGGACCTGTTGACATGATCGGTGTGGCGCGCCGGCGGACCAGCTCAAGCCTCGCCGACCGGGCTGGTTGCGGCCATGAGAAAGCGCCGCGACGGCACAGGCTGTTTCGAGCCAAAGCCGACGCGGCGAAACAGCGCATCCAGCTTGTCGGCGGCCACGCCGCGAACGATGGGGATGAGATTGGATTGGCTGGCCAGGGCGTAGGCCGCAGCCGCTGTCAGCCCTCTCTCGTTCTTCACGTCGAGGAAGTTTCGCAACCGATATTTGTCGCGCACCTGCCGTTCGTGCTTTCTGAGCACGGCCTTGGAGCCTTCCGGCAAACTGTCGATCGCCAGCAGCGCCAGATCCGCGTCGGCCAGACGCTTGAGATCCTGCGTCTTGTGCTGGCCGCTCAGCGAATCCGCGCGAACGATCGCTCCGTAGCCGCAGGACCTGATGACCTTGAAGCGCGCCCCGCAAGCAACTGCGCGCGCGTAGAGTTCATAGTCTTCGCCCAGCCGCAGGTTTTCGTCATAGCGCAGCCCATGCCGGTCCAGAAAAGCGCGGCTGATCACCGGCTTGAGGAAACCCAACTCACCTCTCTGCACACGACGACTGGAGATGTTGCCTTCGATGAAGCGCTCGAAATCGAGAAATTCCGGATCGGCTGCAAACCGCGGAGCGGTGATTTTCGAAACGTCGGTCGCCGCATCGTCCCTGATCATCATGATGTTGTCGGCAGCGAAATCCCAATCGGGGCTGGCGAACAACTCGCGAAATCTGCCCTCGAGAAAAAAATCGTCGGCGTCCAGAATGCTGATGAACGGCGATTTGGAGCTGGCGATCGCGGCGTTGCGGGCCAAGGAAGGACCGCCGTTGACGTCGAGCCGGATGACGGAAAGCCTGCCGCTGCCATCGTCGGCCGCCCGAACGACTTTCGCGGTATCGTCAGTGGAGGCGTCATCGACGACGACGACTTCGGCCACCTCCGGCTCGCGCAAGGCCGATGCGATGGCAACCGCAATTGTCCGCGCCGCGTTGCGAGCAGCAATGATCACGCAGACTTCCGGTTCTGTCATCAATTCGCCTCTCGACTGCACAGGTAGCTCCGAATTTCTCCCGCAATGCAGCTCTCGTTCTCACTGACTGCCCGGCTGTACGAAACATCAGCCGGCGCTTATGCTGCGAGTGCGAAGCATCGTTAAAATCACTCGCTCCGTCCAGTCTTTCCTTTCGGGGTCGTCATGGCGCAAATCGATGGGCGGTGAAATGCCAGCGGATAGGCGGGCCGCTTCGCACACCGTCCCTGCCCATTCTGGATGGGTGATCAGCGCACTCGAATCGCTGATCACCAGGTCGATCGACAGGGTTTAGGCAGTGGTGGCCGAGTCAGAGGATCCGAGGCTGAAGGGGAAATCACAAGTCGGTTGCCCAGGATGCTGTCGGGCGAGCAGTGCGCCAGGGACCCGGCCGACGCTACCTGCCGTCAGGTCAGTGGAGGCTTCTCCTGGCACTGAACTTCTCGCCATCGGCCGCTTCGGTCGAACTCAGCTTTCGTTCGACGTCGCGAATCTTGTCAGCCGACGTCGGGGTATTTCTGGCAACCATGGCGAAAACGAGCAGAAAGTAACCCAATTGAATGACAATGGCGCAGGCTATAGCGCGAAGAAGCGTTGCGCCTAGCGAAGCGCCGTTGAGATAAGACCAGGCGACCACGATCGCCAGCGCGAAAATCATGCCGATAATGAATTTTGGTAGCGACATACCCGACAGCCCGTCAACCTGCTCGGGCAAAAATCGATGATTGACCATCCCGAAGCCTCCCTTCGCCATGCGAGCTTGTTGAGGCCACCCGCTTTTTTTTGGCCGGTTGCTTCCAGCCTTCCCACGCTGTCCATACTCTGACAGAAACAATTTGCAACTCTATTAAGGTGTGCAATAGCGGGCAAGGCCAGCCGCAAATTATTTTGCATAAGTTCGGGGGATCGACTCTGCCATGTTGCGACGCACACCCCGGTATCACGACCAATCACCCGGTCTGGACTCACTTCAGTAAGGGCCATAATATTAATCAGTATTTTACTTTAAGAGCGCTTTATATTTCACAAAGCTACAGCACGATATTTCTCAACCGTGCGGCACAAAGAGCGACACGCCCAAAATCAGCCTCAAAAAGGCACTAAATTTTTCAAGTTTGCCCATAATTTGTCACGAAACCGCCATAAAAGGCCAAAATTTGCGCAGGACCGGTTTATTATTTAATCAATGCATGACGCGATTATTTCAGGCGCTCAAGGAATTGTGTGTTGCGATGCAGCATTTTTTTGATATCGTGCGGCAAACCATCCGTTCAACGTATGGAGTTTATGCATGAGGGACGTAGCCAAGCCGGCCGACGCGGATTTTCCACAGGCCGGTATCGACTTTCCACCAATCGGCGGCCTGCTCAAACGCAGCTTCGATATCGCCGGTTCACTGATTGGGCTGGTTGCTCTCAGTCCGCTGTTTGTGATGGTCGCGCTGCTTGTCAAGTTTTCCGACGGCGGGCCGATTTTCTACGGTCACAGGCGGATCGGGCGGGGCGGACGGATTTTCCCGTGCCTCAAGTTTCGCACCATGGTGCAGAATGGCGAACAGGTGCTGGCGGCATACCTTGCCACCAACCCGGACGCGAAGGCCGAATGGATAGCTACCCGCAAGCTCAAGAACGATCCGCGCGTCACGCGTGTCGGGGCCGTGCTGAGGAAGCTCAGCCTCGATGAACTGCCGCAGATCATCAACATCCTTCAGGGTGACATGAGCCTTGTCGGTCCTCGCCCGGTGGTGCGCGACGAGCTCGAAATCTACGGCAGTTCGGCCGTCTATTACCTGAAATCGCGCCCTGGCCTGACCGGGCTCTGGCAGGTCAGCGGCCGCAATGACGTTTCCTATGACAGCCGCGTCGCGTTCGATCGCCACTATGTCGAGAACTGGTCGCTGTTCGAGGACATTCGCATCATTATCAAGACCGTGCCTGCCGTCTGGATGTCGCGGGGCTGCTATTGACCGGCCGGCAGCCGGCTGTGTGCGGAGAAGTGACTGTCCAGACGCCAAGCATTCTGCAGCAAGCTCCATCGGGCCGGGCTAAAGCGAATCGGAAAACATACAGTTGAAAACAGACATCTTCGAAATCTCCTGGGCCGGCACGGTTAGCAATCGCATGCGACGGATTCGGCTTATGACCACCTGCCTCGCGCTGGCGCTCGCCGTTCCGCAACTCGCCGCGGCCGACGAGTACCGGCTTGGATCCCAGGACAAGCTGACCATCCGCGTGGCCGAATGGCAGACCGTTGAAGGCACGTTCCGCGACTGGACGGCCGTCAACGGAGAATACACGGTCGGCCCGTCTGGAACATTGTCGGTGCCGTTCGTCGGCGAAATGCCGGCAACCGGCAAGACCACATCCGAGATCGCGGCAGCGATCAGCCAGGCGCTCCAGCGCAAGCTCGCTCTGGCGGACCGGCCGGAAGCCTCCGTCGAAATGGCGCAGTACAGGCCGTTCTACATTTCCGGGGAGGTGCAGACGCCGGGCCAGTATCCCTACGTGCCCGACCTGACCGTCCTGAGGGCGATGAGCATCGCCGGCGGTGTCCGGCGAGCCCCCGAAGGACAGCGGTACGACCGCGACATGATCAACGCCAAGGGCGAGTTTGACGTTCTCCAGGACCAACGGGTCCGACTGATCGTTCGGCGCGCGCGGATCGAAGCACAGATCGCCGACAAGCCGACATTCGACGTGCCGAAGGAGCTAGCCGAGGATCCGAAGCTGGCAAGCATCGTTGCCGACGAGATGGCGATCCTGACGGCCGATCAAAAGAATCTCAAACTGCGCCTTCAGGCGCTCGACGATTTGAAGAAGCTGCTGCAGAGCGAGATCGATTCGCTGCAGAAAAAGATCGTCAACCAGCAGCGGCAGGTCGACCTGGCAAAGGAACAGCTCAGCGGTATCGGTTCGCTGGCGCAAAAGGGCCTTGTGGTCAACACTCGGGTTCTGGGTTCGCAGCAAACGATCGCCGACCTGGAAGGACAGATCCTGGATTACGAAACGGCTATCCTCACCGCCAGGCAGTCGATCAGCAAGGCCAACCAGGACGCCATCGACCTGGAGAACACCCAGAATGCCGACCTCGCCACTGGCCGGCAACAGGCAGAAGCCGATCTCGCCGAAACAATGCTCAAGATGAACATGCACACCGGCCTGATGGCCGAAGCCATGTCGGGGAACCCGGCACTGCAAGGCTATCGCGACGGCGAAGAGCCAACGATGTCGTTTGGCCTGGTCCGGATTGTCGACGGCAAGACCAGCGAAATCGCCGCCAGCGAAGACACGCCCGTACTGCCCGGAGACGTGATCAAGGTGAAGCTGGTGCCAATGGCTAGCCAATAGGCCTTCGAGCGATCGGCCGATCCGATCACGCCGCCCAGATTCGATCGGCAAAGAGTTCGACCGGGACGAGTTCGACCATGAACTCGTCGACACTGTGCTCGCTGCCCGACAGGCCAGCCAACCGTCAACTCGGGACGTGAGTAATTACAGCGCAAGGAGATGTTGTGCTTTAGTTGCAACTCAAAATCCGAGGAGGACTTCGTCATGCACAGTGCAAGGGACGAAATCGTCAGTCGAGAAAGAGAATTTCACAATCTCAGATTTAGTCAGGAGGAGGATCCAAGAGGAAGCCTTGACAAGTGGTATCGAACGATCCGTCACGGCGCTGAACGTCAAGACGAGCAGATAAAACAGCTTTCGAAAAACGCAGACGTGCTCGAGTACGGCTGCTCCGATGGCGGGTGGTCCCTGCATTCCCTGCACCTGCCCGATCATTGCCGATCTCTGACGGGGATCGATATTTCGGATGTAGCGGTAAACAGGGCGAACGAACGGGCGAGCGCGCTTGGAAGCACGAACGCTACATTCCTGGCGATGAATGCGGAAGCCATGTCGTTCGAGGGCAACAAGTTCGACCTGGTGTATGGACGCGGGATCATCCATCACCTGGCCCTGGACCGGTGTTTTTCCGATGTGGTCCGTGTCCTGAAGCCGAACGGCGTGGCGTCCTTCTACGAGCCGATGGGACACAATCCGCTCCTGAATGCCTACAGAAAGCGGACACCCCTCATCCGCACCGCTGATGAACATCCCTTGCTGATTTCGGACTTCGCTTTGGCCCGCCGCTATTTCAGCGATGTCCAGGTGGACTATTTCGGCCTGTGCTCCGTAGGAAGCGCGCTGATGCCGCGAACCATCTCGGAGACCGTCTACACGGTTGGCAAAGCTGTCGATTCAGTGGTTTTGACGCTTCCCTTTGTGAAGCGGTTCGCATGGTATGCGCTCCTGACCCTCAGGGCCTGATCAACAGGCAGCAAACCCAACTCGGGCGAGGCTCGCCTGCTGCCTGTGAGATGAGATAATTGCTTGGCCTTGGCGCTGTCAGGCGGCGTTTTTGTGCGCGCCACCAAAATCAAGGTAATATTTTAGCCCTTTGATTAGCGCCCTGCGGTTTCTGGTTCCGCGAGGTCCGCTGCGGTCCATCGGGGACGGGCGACATGCACCCTGACCAGCTTGAAGTAGCTGTAATACAGGAGGAAGGAGCCCGTGATGTAGGGGTTGAAGGTGTCGATCTCAACGAAGGACCGAATGAACAAAAGCACCATCACGCCGGCAAGAATCACCGACTCGGCTTGCCATGCCCTGAATATCAGGGCCGATATATGGCCCCATAGGGTGCGCAGGATGATCAGCGAAATCAGCGTCGCCCCGACATAACCTAGCTCGACGAGGGCTTCGATATAGGTGTTGTGGAAGTGGAAGCCGCTTCGGGTTGTGATGTAGAATTCGTTCCAGAGCCGCTCGGCCTCGGCGAACCCCTGCACCCAATAGGCCGCGTAGCCGACGCCGAGGACTGGCGCCTGCTGCGCCGCTTCCCAGCCCTGCTCCCAGAGATAGGTCCGTCCGGTGAGCGTGGAATCCTTTCCGAAGGCGCCAAGGACGAAATCCAGAAGTCCTGCAAAGGCAACCGCGGTGACCACGACCAGCCCGCATGCGCCGACCACGAAAATCACCCGTCGGTAGCGGAGTGGAAGCTTTTTGGCCATGGCAAGCAGAGCCACCAGAGCGAGAACTGCCGGTATCGAAGCCGTCGAGGTGGCGGAATGCGCCATGATCAGAAGATAGGCCGATAGGACGAGGATGGGCGCCGTCAGGATGAAGCTTATCCGGCCGCGCCTGAGAAAAACCAGGAAGACAATGCAAAAATAGATGCCAAGGGAGGCGACAAAGCCGATCTGGTTCTTGGAGCTGAATGCGCCGACGAAATTGTACGTCCCGTCGAGCATATCATAGGAATAACCCCCGACCTTGAGCGAATAGAGCAGGACGACAAAAATCCCGATCAGTGAGCCTATCGTCAACGTCCGGACGCTGACGGTGCGCGCGGCGATGTAGGCGCAGGCGATATGGGAGCAATACTGGATTGACGTCCTCAACGTGATGCCGGGGGCATCCGACCAGAACACCGAGAGGCAGACATAGAATGCAAACGCCAGCGGCAGCCACGCGCTGGAGGCATGCCGCAACAGCCGCCGGTAGTCTACCAGAATCAGGGGAAGCCAGACCGCATAATAGGCCAGGATCAGGATCGGCCCGAAAACCGAGGAGTAGGAGAACGCCCAAATAGAGATGGCAACAGCAAATGCGCCGTAGACGGTGCTCTTCTCCGGGTCGACCAACAGAGATTTTGGAATCTTCATCTCGGTAGCGAATTCCCGTCCATGCAGTTCAATGCCGATTCGCCGCCGCGCCATGCGCGAACGATCTCATTGTGCAGTGCAATATAACCCATCCCCCACAGCCTGTCACCCAAATGAGGCAAAAACAGCCATAAGGCGCCCCGTGCGGCGGTAAAAGGCCACGACAGGCCGTGCGGCAAGAACCCGAGCATCCCGGCGCAGGGCTGGGGCATCGCTCTCGGCGCCGTCAAAAGCCATCGCCGCCGCATCTAACGAGAGGGTCGGCATGACCGCCGCGCGGAACTGTTTTTGCAGTTGCTTTCAGCACCGGACCGAAAAATAGCAGCCGGCATTCGTTGCATCCGTTGCAATGAATGAGGCCCTCCGCGTACGCTATCTCGGAGACAACCAGACGATGGCCACACCAACAATTGGCAGAGGCTGGTCGTCCCCGATCTGCTGGGTTGGAGCAAACGGATGGACAAACCTCGAATCTTCCTGGGCTCGTCGGGGAAGCAGAAAAAACTGCTGCAGGCGCTGACACGCGGTCTTGAAGACATCGCGCATGTGGAACCCTGGACGACGTCATTCAATCCGGGGACAACCACCCTGGGGCGCCTCCTCGAGCTTACGCGTGAAGTCGACTTCGCCGCTTTCGTCTTCGCCCAGGACGACTGGACCAGTGTAAGCCTGCCAGCATCATCTGCTCCTGTATCCGCTCAGGCTTCTCCGCGAGACAATGTCGTCTTCGAAGCCGGCCTTTTCGGCGGAGTCCTTGGAATGCGCCGAACGTTTATCCTTCATGCCAACGGTTCCAAGCTTCCAAGCGATCTCCTGGGCCTGACGTCCGTGAGGTATGGCGAAGCGACGACCGCCGCGGAGATGAGAGCGGTCAACCAAAAGCTGCGAAAAGCTGTTGAAAATGAAGGCCGCGTCGCCCGAATAGAGGGCCTTTGGTGGCAGTTTTCCCTGTCGGAGCGGACCGTAAAGGAACCGTCCGCCGTGAGCCTCCTGCGTATCGCGCGAGACCGCGATGGCGCGTTGGAGTTGGCCGGCCGCTCATGGCAAGAGAATGGCAGTCTGTCAGCCAGATACTGGAGCGAGGCGGTAAAGGAGAGAAAGGAGCCTGCCGGCATCTTCTACTTTTGGAATGGAGAACGGCCCTTGGATGCTAACGCGTCGCAGTTGTACGGGACGGGGGAGATCCGGCTGGAGTCCGCCGATCGCGCGTCCGGGTACTTTACCACACGCGCCGACACGCAGCCAAAACTGAACGCGCGCACCTCAGGCGTCTACTTGCGCGCCGAACCGGAGGACTTGAGCATCCTGGACGGGCGCGACAACCAGCGACGGGTGGAGTTGATCGCGGAGCGGCTGAGCCATTGGAAGTCGATCAAGAACGTTTGAACTGTGCGCGTGGAAGTCGCCTTGCAGAGACGGCAGCCCCAGCATCGAATGGTCAGGTCGTAGCCAAGAGCGGCTCTCAACCGCCTGCTCCTGGCCCGCCATGAACCTGTTCGAGGCTCCAGTCCCCGGCTTGAACTTCTCCGCTGTTGACTTCACATTCGCCGCCGGCGGTGTCGCCAGCGCCCGTCGGGGCGGGCAAATGAGGGAGACCATATGCCAATGAGTTTTGCGGGACGGTTTGCCGGACGATCGGCCGTGGTCACCGGTGGCGCCTCAGGCATCGGCCTGGCCGTCGCGCAACGAATCGTTGAAGAGGGCGGGCGCGTTTGCGTCTGGGATCGCAACTCCACCCAGATCGAGCAGGCCAAGGCTGTCATCGCCGACTTGCACGGCGTGACCGTCGACGTCGCCGATCCTGTAGCGGTCGCACAGGCCGCCCGGCAGACGATTGAAGCCCTTGGCGCGGTCGATATCCTGGTCACCAGCGCGGCCATCACCGGACCGAACATGGCGACCTGGGACTATTCGGTGGAGGATTGGCACCGGGTCATCGACATCAACGTCAACGGCGTCTTCTACTGCAACAAGGCGCTGGTTCCGCACATGCTCGAGCGCAATTACGGCAGGATCGTCAACATCGCTTCGATCGCCGGCAAGGAGGGAAACCCGAATGCCTCTGCCTACAGCACCTCCAAGGCGGCGGTGATCGGCCTGACCAAGTCGCTGGGCAAGGAACTGGCGAAGACCAAGGTGACGGTGAACTGCGTCACGCCGGCAGCGGTGCGCACCGCGATCTTCCAGCAGATGAGCCAGCAGCACATCGATTTCATGCTGTCGAAAATACCAATGGCGCGGTTTGGCGAGGTCGAGGAGGTGGCGGCGCTGATCTCGTGGATCGCTTCCGAGGAATGTTCCTTTACGACGGCTGCCGTTTTCGACGTTTCCGGCGGCCGGGCGACCTATTGAAGCAACTGGAACGATTTGCAACCACGGACGCCAGACTGGAGTTCCCGTCGTTTGCTTAGGATCGAACCTCCACAGTCCGACGAAGAACTGCTCGACCGCTTCCAGCGCGCCGCCTTCGGCTATTTTCTGGAAACCGTGAATGCGGAAAACGGACTGGTTGCCGACACGTCGCGGCCAAATTGGCCGGCAAGCATCGCGGTCGTCGGCTTCGCCCTGTCCTGCTATCCGGTCGGGGTCGAGCGCGGCTGGATAGCACGAGACGCAGCCGTGAAGCTGACGCTTGCCGCACTGCGTTTCTTCTGGAACAGCCGGCAAGGCGATGGCGACGACGTCACCGGCCACAAAGGCTTTTACTACCATTTCCTCGACATGCGGACCGGCCTGCGCGCCTGGCGATGCGAGTTGTCGGTGGTTGACACGGCGCTGCTGATGGCCGGCGTGCTCACGGCTGGCGCCTATTTCACAGGCGACACTGACGACGAAACCGAAATCCGCGAGCTGGCGGAAATGCTCTACCGACGCGTCGACTGGCGATGGATTCAAGGCAGCAGACCGATCTTGCGACAGGGCTGGAAGCCGAAGAGCGGTTTTCTGCGTTATGGCTGGGAAGGCTACAACGAAGCGACGATCCTTTACGTCCTGGCAATGGCCGCCCCCGACAAACCCGCCTCGGACGACAGCTATGCCGGCTGGACGGCGACATATCAGTGGGAAAACATCTACGGCTACGACGTGCTCTATGGCGGCCCGCTGTTCATGCACCAATTCTCGCATGCCTGGATTGACTTCGATGGCATCCGGGATGCGTTCATGCGGGACAAGAACTCGGACTATTTCGAAAACAGCCGCCGCGCGACCTACCTTCACCGGGACTATGCGCGGCACAACCCCTCTGGCTATGACGGCTACGGCGAAGCACTTTGGGGACTTTCGGCGGGTGACGGACCCGGCAAATTCCGCGCGCGGATCGAGCGGCGGCCGCGCAAATTTTCCGGCTATGCAGCGCGTGGCGCACCGTTCGGCCCCGATGACGGAACGATTGCGCCGTGGTCGTATCTCGCATCGCTGCCCTTCGCACCGGAAATCTGCCTGCCTGCGCTGCGCCACCTCAGAGAACGCCACCCTGAGGTGGTCGACGGTTTCAGGATGCCGAGCGGCTTCAACCCGACGCTGGCGAACCGGCGGAAGTTCGGGCCGAGCGGCTGGATATCGGATGCGCACTATGGACTGGACCAAGGCATCGTCGTGCTGATGATTGAAAACCACCGCTCGCGGCTGATCTGGGAGCTGATGCGGTCGAGCCCGCATATCCGTCGCGGCCTGTGCAAGGCCGGGTTCTCCGGCGGCTGGCTGTCGCAGCCGGCGAGCCCTCCTCGCAAGGACCCCTGCTGAATGACGGCTAAAACGCGCCGCGTTTGACCGGCCTCCTGCGACGCGCTTTAGGTTGCTGTTTCATGCATGTGCGCGACATGCATTAGCGCCCAGTGGTCGCTGTCGTTTCGGCCACGAAGACGTTCGCCTTCCCGGCAACTCGCGCCCGCCGGGAAGGCCGTTCGATTTCGTCTGGCTTGATTTACTTAGCCGGCGAACGTGTAGGCGGTCTTTACCGTAGTGTAGAATTCCGCTGCGTAGCGGCCTTGCTCGCGCGGGCCGTAGCTCGATCCCTTGCGTCCGCCGAAAGGCACGTGGAAGTCAACGCCCGCCGTCGGCAGATTGACCATCACCATGCCGGCCTCCGAGTTGCGCTTGAAATGCGTGGCGTGCTTGAGGCTCGAGGTGCAGATGCCCGACGT
Source organism: Mesorhizobium sp. WSM4806 (assembly GCF_055811635.1). NCBI lineage: Bacteria > Pseudomonadati > Pseudomonadota > Alphaproteobacteria > Hyphomicrobiales > Phyllobacteriaceae > Mesorhizobium > Mesorhizobium sp. WSM4806. The sequence continues at coordinate 152,094 of NZ_JBVVQZ010000022.1, forward strand.
CAGCCCGAACGGCGTGTCGTTGGCCACCGCCAAGGCCTCGTCATAGTCCTTGACGCGGATGACGTTGGCGACCGGCCCAAAAATCTCCTCGCGTGAAATGCGCATGGCGTTGGTGGCTTGCGTGAACAGCGCCGGTTGCAGGTAGAAGCCGCGGGTTTCGCGATCGAGCCGCTCGCCGCCGAAGGCGAGATCGGCGCCTTCCTGGCGGCCGATGGCGATATAGTCTTCGTCCTGTTTCAACTGGCTCTGGTCGACGACGGGTCCGATCTGGGTTTTCGCATCGAGGGCGTCGCCGACGACCAGCTTGGCGAGGCGATCTTTCATCGCATCGACGAAGCGGTCATGGATGCCGTCCGTCACGACCAGGCGGGACGACGCCGTGCAGCGCTGGCCGGTCGAGAAATATGCGCCATTGATCGCGCAGTCGACGGCGACGGCTAGGTCTGCATCGTCGAGCACGACGAGCGGGTTCTTGCCGCCCATTTCGAGCTGGTACTTGCGCATGTGCTCGACGCTGGCGGCAGCCACGCGCTTGCCGGTGCCGACCGAGCCGGTGAAGGTGATGGCATTGAGGTCAGGGCTGTCGAGCATGGCCTGGCCGACTACCGAACCCTTGCCCATGACAAGATTGAGCACACCCTCAGGCAGGCCGGCGCGGTGCAATATGTCGACAATGGTCCAGGCGCTCTCCGGAACCAGCTCGGCCGGCTTGAAGACGATGGTGTTGCCGTAGGCCAGGGCAGGAGCGATCTTCCACGCCGGGATGGCGATCGGGAAATTCCACGGTGTGATGATGCCGACGACGCCGACCGCTTCGCGTGTGATCTCGACACCGACGCCGGGCCGCACGCTTGGAACCAGCTCGCCCGACAGGCGCAGCGTCTCACCAGCAAAGAAATCGAATATCTGGGCGGCCCGCACGGTTTCGCCAATTCCCTCGACCAGCGTCTTGCCCTCCTCGCGCGCCAACGCCCGGCCGATTTCATCTTTCCGCGCGGTGATCTCGTCCGACGCCTTCCTCAGCACCGCATGGCGTGCCAGCAAGCCCGATCGGGACCACGCAGGAAATGCCGCTTTCGCCGCCGCGATGGCCTGCCGCGCCTGCTCGGCGTCGCCCGACGCATATTCGCCGACCACGTCGTCGAGATTGGAAGGGTTGATGTTGCGGGAGCCGGCATCGCCCACCCACTCGCCATCGATGAGGTTCTTTCGAAACGGGATCATGTCGCTGTCTTCCTTGTCCTTCGATTGCCGTCTATCTGGACCACCAGCCGCCACACCGCAAGGCCGCCAGCGGCAAAGTTCTGCTCCTCGACAGGCATGTGCTAAGCAGGTTTCGAAAAAGTGTTCGATGGTTTTCCGATAAAAACCTGCGACAAACACAAACCCGGCAGGCGAAGCCCGGCAAGCCTGCTTGGGTGTCGAGGTGGTAAACCATGATTCTAGTGCGGCGCGACGCGGATCGCGCCAGGAGGAGGCTGCCGTGTCCGACAGCGCGTTGCCGCTGGTGATCAGCGCGCCCGAGCCACGCACGCTCGACCTGATTTTCACGCCCGAGGCACTGGCGAGATTCCGCGCCAGATACCGTATCGTCGAAACGTCGCCAGAAGGCGTCGCGGCCCTGGCACACGATGTGCTCGCCGAGGCGCGCTACATCGTCGGCCAGCCGCCGATCGCGCCGGAGACGCTGGAAAGGATGACGGCGCTGCGCTGTGTCTTCAATGTCGAGAGCAACCTCATCAACAACATGCCGTATGAAACGCTGTTTTCGCGCGGCATCCATGTCGTCACCACCGGCATGGTGTTTGCCGAGCCGGTGGCCGAGCTCGGTCTTGCCATGGCGCTCAACCTCGCCCGCGACATCGTCGACGCCGATCTCGCGTTTCGTCAGGGCAAGGAGCTGTGGGGCGGCGAGGGTAACCGGGCGGCGCGGCTTCTCTCCGGCGCGGATGTCGGTATCATCGGCTTCGGCGATCTCGGCCGTGCGCTCAACCGGCTGCTGTCGGGCTTTCGCACGCGGACCAAGGTCTTCGATCCGTGGCTGCCGCCCTCGATCCTGATCGAGAACGGCGTCGAGCCGGCTTCCCTCGACACGGTTTTGTCGAGTAGCGATTTCGTCTTCGTCGTCGCTTCGGTGACCAGCGAAAACCAGGGTTTTCTCGGCACTGAGGCCTTTGCCAGGATGCGCAAAGGAGCCGCCTTCATCCTGCTCAGCCGTGCCGGCGTGGTCGATTTTCCGGCGCTGATGGATGCAGTTCGCAGCGGCCACATCGTCGCCGCCAGCGATGTGTTTCCGCAAGAGCCGCTGGCGCAGGACCATCCTGTCCGCACGCTGCCCGGCTTCCTGCGCTCCGCCCACCGGGCCGGCGCGCTCGACATCGCTTTCAAGCGCATGGGCGACATGATGCTGGAAGACATGGACCTGATCGACCGCGGCCTGCCGCCAATGCGTTCGAAGCGGGCCGAACGCGAGACCGTTTCGCGCATGCGCTCGAAGCCGGTCGACAAGAACTGAGCCGTCAGGCCCAGCGGCTGCGAGGTTTCTCAGATGGTGAACGACCAGAACAGGCAGGCGAGCGTCGCTGCGGCGAAGACGACAAAGAACAGGCTTCTCAGCAGAATATTGCGGCGCAGCTCGTTCATGAAGAGATGGCAGCCGACGACGGCCACGACAAACAGGAACCGCCAATTCAGCAGTGCCGGCAAGACATTGCTTCGATCGAAAGCCCATCTGGCGGCGAGGCCGCCAATGATGGCCGCGAACAACACGATGACTGTCCAGAAGATCGCATCCGCAGCATGTGTCAGGACGATGCCGGCGACCCTGATCGGCAGGATCATCATCAGCAGCGCGCTGAAGAAGTACACGGCCGCGAGCGGGATAAACGTCCCGGCATCGGCGACGTCGTCCAGGCGTTCTGCGCCGATCGCACCAAAGGGATAGCCATGCCTGGCCACCGCCAGGCTGAGAGCCATCAGCAAAGCCGTCAATATGGCCACCAATGCGAAAGAAGTGAGGGCTTTGCTCATAAGGGTCCTGCTCGGAACGAATCGAATAAGGACGTTGGTAGCCCACCGTTTGTAAATTGCTGGTAAGCGCCGAGGCCCGGCGAGACAGAGTTCTCATGCATGTCGCGCAAAAGCATGCTCTCGGGCCTGACCCGGGGGTGTGCAGCGGTTTGCGATAACGACATGCATAAAACAACACCCTGAAGCGCGTCGCATGAGGCCCGTCAAACGCGACGCGCTTTAGACGCCCTCACTCCGCCGCGTGAAGGCGCCGCGCCTCGATGATGGTCCTGATCTCGGCGCGGCAGGAGCCGCAATTGGTGCCGGCATGCAAGCTGGCGCCGATCGCTTCGACGCTTACGCAGCCTCCGCGCACCGCGTCGGCGATCTGATTGGCGCCGACCCCGAAACAGGAGCAGACGATGGCGCCGCGATCGACGCTGTTGCCGCCCGGCCGCCCCGCCACGATCGCCAGTCGCCCGCGCCGATCGGCATGGTCCGCGCTCAACTGCTCGACCGCCCAGCCGCGCGACACCGCGACCGGCCTGGGCGCAAGATAGAGCGCGCCAGTCAGCCGGCTGCCGGCAAAGCGGGCGAAGCGATAGTGCCCGCCGGCGACATCATGATAGGCGAGCGTCTCGCCTGGCGCGTCCGCCCCGAAAAGCGAGGCCGCGAAACCCGGCCAGTCCCGGTCGGCTTCCAGCGCAAGCTCGAGACGCCAGCCGGCGGCGCAGCGGGCGAGGCTCCAATAGTCGGCGTCGATCGAGGCTGGCCGTTCGGCAAGCACCGCGAAGCCGAACGCGACGGCAGCGAAGCGTTCCACCCTGGCGGCAACATTCTTCGAGGCCGGCTGTCCTGAAATCGGATCGGTGATGGGCGCCACCAGCGCATCGACACGAGCCCGCGCGGAAAACTGGTCCGTCCAATGCATCGGCACGAAGACCGAGCCTGGCCGCTGCCGCGCCGTCACCAGCGCACGAAGCAGCACCTCGCCATGCTCGGTTGAGACGCGGACGATGTCGGCATCGCCGATGCCGAAGTGCTGAGCGTCCGCCGGGTGGATTTCGGCGAACGGCTCCGCCAGGTGCTGCGACAGCCGCTGGCTTTTTCCCGTCCGCGTCATGGTGTGCCAGTGGTCGCGAACCCGCCCGGTGTTGAGCACCAGCGGGAATTTTTCGTTCGTGCGGGTTTGCGGAACTGGACGGATCGGGATGAAGCGCGCCTTGCCGTCGGGTGTGTAGAAGTTGCCGTTGGCGAAGAAGCGGGTGCTGGCTGAGCTATGTCCAGCTTGAACACCCCCCTCGGGGGGGGGGGGGGGGGGGGGGCGGGCCGGGGGGGGGGGGGGGGGGGGGGGGGGGGGGGGGGGGGGGGGGGGGGGGGGGGGGGGGGGGGGGGGGGGGGGG